>NZ_CP114908.1:0-329285 GCF_027497315.1 Solwaraspora sp. WMMA2059
CTCGACCTCGACGCGGTCCGCCAGGTCGTCGACACCAACGTGTACGGCGTGATCCGCGTGACCAACGCGATGCTGCCGCTGCTGCGCCGGTCGCCGTCGCCGCGCATCGTCAACATCTCCAGCAGCGTCGGCTCACTGACCTGGCAGTCGGACCCGGAGATCAACGTCGGCCCGATCATGGCGGCCTACTCGCCGACGAAGACGTACCTCAACGCGGTCACCGTGCACTACGTGCGGCAACTCGCCGGCACCGACATCCTGATCAACACGGCCTGTCCGGGGCTGGTCGCCACCGACTTCACCGGCGGTGTCGGGCGTCCGGTCCAGGAGGCCGCTGCCACCCCGATCCGGCTGGCCACCCTGCCCGACGGCGGCCCGACCGGCACGTTCGTCAACGACGACGGCAGCATCCCCTGGTGATCTCCCGGCCCTGTCGGTGACTCCGCCTTGCTGGTGACCGGGCTGGACCAGCCCGGTCACCAGAGGGGGACCGGCGCGGCGGGCGGCGGGGACGGGCAGCGCCGACAGTTCAGCGTCCGGGCCGTCGGCTCCGTCGCCGGCCCACCGTTGGTCGCCCCCATCAGTGCCGTTGTCACCGGATCCGCTGTTGTCGCCGCTGCCCGGCCCGAGCAAGGTGCAGGACGCCAGCCGGGTCAGCCCGGTCGGCCGCGCCGCGTGCCGGCCGATCGCGATCTCGATCCGTTCGAGGGCGGCCCGCCGCTTGTCCCGCAGCGGCCCCACGATCGCGTTCTGGGCGAAGTTCGGGCCGCCCTCGCCGGCTGTGGTCAACAACCGTTCGTTGGCCTCGGCGATCTGCCGGAGGCTCAGATTCTGGTCGACCTCGGCCGCTGCCTGCGCCGGTACGGCCGGCAGCCGGTCCGGTACGGTCGGGCACTCGACCATCGGGTTGGCCTGCGTCCGACCGTCCGTGCTGTGCCCGGCATGGAGGGCGTCGTAGCTGACCGCACAGTCGACCAGCGACATCAGACCGGTCGGTCGGGTCGCCCGGTCACAGGCCCGCGATGTTCAGGGTGACCTTCGACATCGGCCGGTCCACGCAGGTGAGCAGGTAGCCGTCGGCCCGCTGCCGTGGGGTGAGGCAGTTCGGTTCGTGCTGCTTGACCTGGTGCCGCAGGTGTCTCGGTAGCCGAAGGCCGCGATCGGGCAGCGCCAGGATGCTCCGGCAGCCCTCGTCAAGGGCTGGTCACCTGGTTCACCTCCACCACCGGGCCGGCGAGCGCGTCCCGCGCTGCAGCATCCGGCGCGGCAACCACGAGCCCGCTGTGTGCGTCGTGGTCCGATCCGGGTCTGCGATGATGGCGGGATGTCCACCGGTACCGCACCGGCCGCTCAGCCGTTCGCGCACCTGCAGGCGCAGAATGTCACCCTGTACCGGGACGTGCTGGACGCCTTCATCCGCGCGAAACGTCGGTTCACCGTGCATCTGCGGCCGGAGGACGTCCTGGCCGAGATCGGCCCCGGGGTGTCGCTGGAGGCCGTCGCGGCGGCGCTGGCCCAGCTCGCCGAGTGGGGCAACCTGCGGGCCGACCCGGACACCGGACGGGTCACCACCGTGGAAGACTTCCACCGCGCCCGCTACCTCTACCAGTTGAGCGCGCACGGCCACGCCGCCGAGCAGGCCATCGCCACGTACGAGGAGGCGATCGGCCGACGCGGCGCCCTGCAGTCGGTGGCGCTGTCCGACATCGCCGACCAGCTGCGCGCCCTGCTGGGCATCGCCACCGAGGCCGCCGCCGGGTCCGCGCCCGACCCGGCGAAGACCCACCTGCTGATGCTGAGCCTGGTCGACCGGTTCACCGGGCTGGCCGACAACGCGCAGGCGTTCATGGCGTCGCTGCGGCGGGCCGTCGACTTCGCCGACGCCGACGTGGCGGCCTTCCTCGCGTACAAGGAACAGCTGATCGCGTACCTCGAACGGTTCATCGCCGATCTCGCCAACCGGGGCGCGGAGATCGCCAACCTGGCCCACCGGATCGAGGCGACCGGGGTACGCCCGCTGCTGGAGATAGTGGCCCGCCGGGAGGCCGTCGACGCCGCACCCGGCGAGGACGCCGACGACCGGGCACTGCACCAGGCGCGGGTGGTCTGGCAGCAACGCTGGGACGGGCTGCGGGACTGGTTCGTCAGCGGCGACGCCAGCCGGCAGTCCCAGGCACGGCTGCTGCGTACCGCCGCCATCGGCGCGATCCGGCAGCTGCTCGGCGCGGTGGCGTCGATCAACGAACGTCGGGCCGGCCGGTCGGACCGGTCGGCCGACTTCCGGTCGCTCGCATTGTGGTTCGCGCAGGCCTCCGACGACGAGGCCGCGCACCGGCTGTGGCACACCGCGTTCGGCCTGTCGCCGGTGCGGCACCTGACCGTGACGACCGAGACCCTGGCCGCGGTCGAGCAGCGACCGGTGCCGGCATCGACGTCGTGGGCCCAGGCACCCCGGCTGGAGATCAGCCCTCGACTGCGCAAAACCGGATCGTACGAGCGGCGTGGCTCGCCGAGCCGGGTGCTGGACCGATCCGCGCAGCGGCGGCAGTTGGCCGAACGTGCCGAGCGGGAGACGACCCAGACGGCCCGCGCCCGAGCGGCGTTGGCCACTGACGGGCCCGTCCCACTGTCGCGCCTCGGTGAACTGGACACCGCCGAGTTCCGGCTCTTTCTCCATCTGCTGGGCGACGCGCTGGCGGCCCGGCGGCCGGACGCCACGGAGGTGACCACCACCACCTCCGACGGCACGCTACGGGTACGTCTGGTCCGCGTCGACGGGGCGCCGCCGGTGCGGATCGTCACCGCCGACGGGGTGCTCACCGGGCCGGAGCATCTGGTCGACATAACCGACCTGGCTCCGACCGGAGCCGACCTGGTCTCTGCCGGCCCGCTCTCTGCCGGAGCCGACCTCGCGGCGGTCGGGGCGGCCGGGTGAGGGCGCGCGGCCCGGCCGAGGGCGACTCCTCGGGCCGGCTGCAGCGGGCCGCCCGGCTGCTGCTCGCCCGCCCGCTGCTGGTCGCCGGGCTGACCCCGGACGCCGAGTTCCGGCTGGTCCGCACGTACGCCGTAGAGCTGCGCGAGTGGTTCGACCGGGAGACCGGGTGGCGGCTGGTCGCCGACGCCCAGACGATCCGGCTGATGAAGCTGACCGCCGACCCACAGGACCAGACCCACCCGGCCCGGGATCCGAAGGCCAGGACCCCGTTCTCCCGGCAACGGTACGTGTTGACCTGCCTCGCCCTGGCCGCGCTGGAACGCGCCGACGGGCAGATCACCCTGGGCCGGCTGGCCGAGGACGTGGTGCTTGCCGCCGCCGATCCGGCGCTGGCCGCCACGGGGTTCACGTTCGCCCTGGACCGGCGGGAGCGGCGGGCCGACATGGTGGCGGTGGTCCGGCTGCTGCTGCACTGGGGGGTGCTGCGCCGGGTGGCCGGCCACGAGGACGCGTACCTCGGCACCAGTGGTGACGTGCTCTACGACGTTGACCGGCGGGTGATCGCCGGCCTGCTGGCCAGCAGCCGCGGCCCGTCGATGATCGGTGACGTGGCACCGGACGGCCGGCTGGCGGCGCTGACCGTCGAGGTGGTGCCCGATGTCGAGGATGCCCGCAACCGGGCGCTGCGGCACCGGCTCACCCGGCTGCTGCTCGAACAGCCGGTCGTCTACTACGACGAGCTGACCGAGGCCGAGCTGGCCTATCTGACCAGCCAGCGGTACGCCATCCTGAACCGGATCACCCAACTGACCGGATTGGTTGGCGAGGTACGGGCCGAAGGGGTCGCGATGGTGGATCCGGCCGACGAGCTGACCGACGTCCGGATGCCGGCCGAGGGGATGCAGAGCCACCTGACGCTGCTGCTGGCGGAGCGGATCGCGGCGGCCGGTGCCGGCGCGGCGGGCACAGGCGGCCTGCGGGTCAGCGAGCTGCACCGGCACACCCGCGAGCTGGCCCGGGCGCACCGGTCGTACTGGCGCAAACACGCCACCGATCCGGGCGCCGAGGTCGAACTGGTCGCCACCGCGTTGGACGCGCTGCGTGCCCTGAAACTGATCACGGTCGAACCGGCCGAGGACCCGCTGGTCGTCGCCCGCCCGGCGATCGCCCGTTACGCCCTGGCGGAGCCGACGATCCGCCAGAGCCGTCCCGCCGCCCTGAGGAGGTAACCGTCACCGTGACCGCCGCAGCCACCACCGCCGCACCGACGTCCATGCTGGACCGGGAGCTGCCGGTGCCGGACCGGGAACGGTGGCAGCCACTGCGGGCCGGGCTGGTGGACATCTTCTACTACGACCAGGAGGAGTTCCACTTCCACGGCGGCAGTCTGCTGCTGCGGGGCAACAACGGCACCGGCAAGTCGAAGGTCCTCGCGTTGACCGTACCGTTCCTGCTGGACGGTGAGCTGACACCGTACCGAGTGGAGCCCGACGGGGATCCGCACAAGCGGATGGAGTGGAACCTGTTGCTCGGTGGACGGCACCCGCACCCGGAGCGGACCGGCTACACCTGGCTGGAGTTCGGCCGCCGCGACGCCGACGGCACCGCCCGGTACCTGACCATCGGCTGCGGACTGAAGGCGGTGGCCGGGCGCGGAATCGCCCGGCACTGGTACTTCGTCACCAGCCAACGGGTCGGCGCCGATCTGCAGCTGCTCACCCCCACCGGTACGGCGGCGACCCGGGACCGGCTGCGGGACGCGATCGGCCCGGTGGGGATGCTCTACGACCGGGCCGTCGACTACCGGCGGGCGGTCGACGAGGCACTGTTCGGCCTGGGCGACCGGTACGACGCGCTGGTGTCCCTGCTGATCAAGCTGCGGCAGCCGCAGCTGTCCAAGCGTCCGGACGAGAAGACCCTGTCCCGGGCGCTCGGCGACGCGCTACCGCCGCTGGACGAGAACCTGATCGCCCAGGTCGCCGAGGCGTTCCGGGGTCTCGACGACGAGCGGGAGACGCTGACCGAGCTGCGCGAGACGAAGAAGGCCGCCGACGACTTCCTCACCCGCTATCGGCAGTACGCGCGGATCGCGACGAAACGCAAGGCCGCGGTGCTGCGGCAGCAGCACAGCCGGTACGAGCAACTGGGCCGCGAGCTGGGCGACGCGCAGCGGGCGCACGAGCAGGCCGACCGGGCGGTACGTCAGGCCGAGGTCAGACTGGCCGAGCTGGACGCGCGCGCCACCGAGCTGCAGGCGCGCCGACGGGCGCTGGCGGAAAGCCCCGAGGCGCGTACCGCCGAGCATCTGCGTCGGCTGCGGGAGGCGGCCGATCAGCGGGCGACGTTCGCCGACCAGCAGGCCAAACGCCTGCGTGACGTCGAGGCGGAGGCGGCCCGGACCCGGCGAACCGCCGAGCAGACGGCGCAGGAGCTTCAGTCGGCCCAGCGGGACGAGGCTGCGGCCCGTACCCGGGTGGCCGGCGGTGCGGCGGCGGCGCGGATCGCCGACCGGCACCGTGACCGGGTCCTCGCCGCCCTGCCGGACGACTCCGCCCATGGGCTCGACGAGGCGCGCCGGGCCGCCGGCCAGCTGGTCCAGGATCGGCGGGCCGCGCTGCGTACCCTCGATCGGCTCCGCGCGGCCGCCGAGTCGGCCCGAACCCTCGCAGACCGCGCCCGGGAGGAGGTCGACCGGCTGGACGCCGAGGTGGCGGCGGCCGACGAGGCGGTCACCGACGCCGAGACCGCCGCCGCCGAACAGGGCGAAACCCTGGTACGGCGCACCGGCGAGTACCTGACCGGGCTGGTCGAGCTGTCTATCGCCGACCCGGAGGCGGTGCTCGGCCGGCTCGACTCCTGGGTGAGCACCCTCGACGGGGACAACCCGGCCGCCCGGGAGGTGACCGCCGCCAGCCGGGCAGCCGCCGAGGCGATCGCCCGCGCCGACGCGGCGGTGGAGGCCGAGCAACGGCGGGTCGCCGACCGGGTCGGGGAGATCGACGCCGAGCTGCGTCGGCTGACCGACGGGGCGCACCAGCCGCCACCGGCACCGCACACCCGGTCCCCGCAGCTGCGCCTCGACCGGCCCGGCGCACCACTGTGGCGGGTCGTCGACTTCGTTGAAGGCGTGCCGCCGCAGGTGCGTGCCGGCATCGAGGCGGCGCTGGAAGCCGCCGGGGTGCTCGACGCGTGGATCGACCCGGACGGCACGGTCCGCGACCCGGACAGCGGCGACGCGCTGCTGCGACCAACCGACGAGGTGGCGACGAACCTCGGGACGCTGCTGCGTCCGGCCATCGACGACGCCGACCCGCACGCCGCCGCGCTGACCGGGCCGACCGTCGCCGCCGTCCTCGCCGCGATCGGCCTCGGCGCGGAGTCCGGTGCGGCGACCTGGGCCGACACCGACGGCGGCTTCGGCATCGGCGTCGTCACCGGGCGGTGGACCAAACCGGACGCGGAGCACATCGGCGACGGCGCCCGGGAAGCGGCCCGCCGGGCCCGGATCGCTGCGCTGCGCGCCGAGTCCGACGAACTCGCTGCCGTGTCGGCCGACCTCGCCGAGCAACGCACCAGACTGGACGAACGTCGGCGGGCGGTCGGCCACGAGACCGAGAGTCTCCCCTCCGACCAGCCACTACGCGAGGCGCACACCCTGGTCCGTGGCGCCCACCAGTTGCGCCGGGACACCGCCTGCCGACGTGACGAGGCGGCGGCGAGGCACCGTACGGCGGTCTCGGCGGCGCAGACGGCGCTGGCCGAGGCGACCGAGTTCGCCGACGACGTGGGTCTGCCACACGACGCCGACGGGCTGGCGGAGGTTCGCGACGGGCTGCAGGACTACCAGGTGACGTTGGCCGCCTGGTGGCCCACCCTGACCGGGGTACGCGATGCGACGCGCCGCCGCGCTGAGGCGTCCCGCACCTACGAGGAGAAGCAGGAGAAGCTCGAACCGGCCGCGATCGAGGCGGCCGAGGCGGCCGAGGCGGCCCGGCTGGCCCGGGTGGAGTTCGAGACGTTGGACGCGACCGCCGGCGCGACCGTCGCCGACCTGGAACGCCAGCTCCGCGAGGTGGCCGACGCCGAGCAGGAGTGCCAGCGGGAAAGCCGGGAGACCCGGCAGCGCGAACGCGACGCCTGGGGTGCCCGGGGCGACGCCGACGGGCGACGGGACCGGCTGACCGAGGAACTCGACGGGGCCACCGCCACCCGGGACGCCGCCGTCGAAGTGCTGCGGGCCTTCGCCGACACCGGCCTGATCGCCCTGGCCTGCCCCGAGCAGGAACTACCGGACACCCGACAGCCGTGGGCGACGACCCCGGCGGTGGCCGTGGCGCGCGGCGTCGACCGGCTGCTCGCCGACGTCGACGACGGTGACCGTCCCTGGGAACGGATCCAGCACCAGGTCAGCCTGGACATGAAGGTGCTCACCGACAGCCTGTCCCGGCACGGACACCAGGTGCTGCCCGCCGTCCGCGAGGACACCATGATCGTGGAGGTGGTGTTCCAGGGGCACGGCCGCTCCGTCGCGGACCTGTCCGCCGCCCTGGTCACCGAGATCGACGAACGGCAGCGGGTGCTCTCCGCCCACGAGCGGGAGGTGCTGGAGACCCACCTGGTCAACGAGGTCGCCGGAGCGTTGCAGGAGCTGGTCGCCGGCGCCGAGCAGCAGGTTGCGACGATGAACGGCGAGCTGGAGGAGCGGCCCACCTCCACCGGCATGCGGCTGCGGCTGCTGTGGCGGCCCACCCGCGACGCCCCGCCCGGCCTGGCCGAGCTGCGCGCCCGGCAGCTGCGGCAGAGCACCGACGTCTGGAACGACGCCGACCGTCGAGCGATCGGCGCGTTCCTGCAGGAACAGATCAGCCGGGAACGGCTGCGCGACGAGGCGGCGACCTGGCACGAGCAGCTCACCCGGGCGTTGGACTACCGGGCCTGGCACGAGTTCGCAATCCAACGCCACCAGGACGGGCAGTGGCGGCCGGCCACCGGCCCGGCCTCCGGTGGTGAACGGGTGCTGGCCGCCAGCATCCCACTGTTCGCCGCCGCGTCCTCGTACTACGGGTCGGCGGGCAATGCGCACGCGCCGCGGCTGATCGCCCTCGACGAGGCGTTCGCCGGGGTCGACGACGACTCCCGGGCCAAGTGCCTCGGGCTGCTCGCCACCTTCGACCTGGACGTGGTGATGACCAGCGAACGGGAGTGGGGCTGCTATCCGCAGGTGCCCGGACTGGGCATCGCGCAGCTGGCCCGGCACGACGGCATCGACGCCGTCCTGGTCACCCCGTGGCGGTGGGACGGGCGGGAACGGCACCGGATGCCTCGGGTCGAGCTGGCGGTACCGCAGCAGCGACCGACCCGCCCGGACGGCGAACCCGACCCGACCCGACCGGACCCGACCGGACCTGACGGCTCGGAGCAGCCCGCTCTGTGGTCCGCCGAGTGACCGGACCGGACGGCGATGTGGTTGGGCCGGATCTCGATGTGGTTGGGCCGGATCTCGATCGGCTGCGCCGGCAGCTCGGCGGGGCCGACACCGAACGGGTCGTGCAGCGGGTCCGCCAGCGGATGGCCCACGGCCGGCCGCTGGCCGGCACGATCTCGCTGAGCCAGCCGACACCGGCCGAGCGGCTGGCGGTGCAACGGCTGCTTGGGCGGCCACCCGCCCGGGGCACCTCGCTGACGGTCAACCTCGACGACCTCGACCAGGTGGTCCGCCGCAGCGGCCTGCACCCGGACGGGCTGGCCGCCGCCGTCGAGACCCTCCTCGGGCCGGTGCCGGTGACCGCCGAGGTCCGCGCCGCCGCCGACGCCGCATGGCGTACCGTGCTGGAGCCGTTGGACCGGCTCGGCCGCCGCGCGCCGCACCTGGCCGACTGGTGCGGCGACCGCACCACGGTCGCGCTGGCCCGCCGACTGTCCGGTACGCCGGACGCGGCGGCCCGGCTCGTCGAACACCTGGTCGCGGTGCTGGCGGCGTTGCCTGCCGACGGTGCTCCGTTGGCCCGGCTCGCCGCGCAGACCACCGGCGACGCGCACGCCCTCGACGCCGACCGTCCACTGGCCACCCTCGTACTGTCGGCGGTGCGGGCCGTCTGGTGGCCCGGGGACGACGAACCGACGTCCCCGGCGCAGCGGCGGCGGGCGCTGTGGGACAGCGCCGGTGTCCTTGTCGACGAACTATCGTCGACCGTACTGACGCTCAACGTCGTGGCGAGTCCGGGCAGCCGGCTGTCCGCCCTGACGGCGCCCGCCGCGACGGCCGGTGAGCCGCTAGTGCTGACCCTGCGCCAACTCGGCCGGGAGCGGTCGACTTTCCCGGCCGGCACCGTCCACGTCTGCGAGAACCCGACGGTGCTGGCCGCGGCGGCCGACCTGCTCGGTCCGGAGTGTCCGCCGCTGGTCTGCGTCAACGGCCAGCCGAGCACGGCGGCGCTGCGGCTGCTGACCGGCCTGACGGCCGGTGGCGCGCGGTTGCGCTACCACGGCGACTTTGACTGGGGCGGGGTACGGATCGCCAACCTGTTGCGCTCCCGGGTGCCGTGGCAGCCGTGGCGCTACGACGCCGCCGCGTACCGGGCGGCGGTGGCGGGCGCGGCCGTGGTGGGCGCCGTGTCGGGGACGCTGACCGGCCGGCCGGTCGACGCCGGCTGGGACGCGGAGCTGACCGCTGCGATGAGCCGGCACGGTACGCGGGTCGAGGAGGAGCTGGTCCTCGACACCCTCCTCGCCGACCTGTCCGGTGCCCAGTAGCGCGTGATCATCCTGCCCATAGTCGACTGTCGCACCGGTTGTCCGCTGAACGGACGTGCGAGTGGCCCTACCGGATTGTCTGGCCTAGAGTCTGCGCGTGCCAGCATCCCCCGTTACCCCGCCTGACCGACTGGCCGCGCTACTGGGCACCGTTGGCCCGGCTGGCGCGTTCAGCGCACGTCGTACCGCGTCACCCCATGGTCTGAGGCTCGCGGTGCGCGGTGTCGGGCCGATCGCCTTGCCGGCGGCCGCCGAGCAGGCGAAGCAGCTGTGCTCAGTTGGCCGGCCGGCCAGGTTCGGCAAGGGTGAGCAGACGCTGACGGACGCCGGGGTGCGCGACACGTGGGAAGTCCCGACGAGCCTCGTCGACATCGACGAACAGCGGTGGCACGAGACGCTCCACCCGATGCTGGACCAGCTCCGGGCCGACCTCGGCCTGCCGCAGGGGTGCGAGCTGGTCGCCGAGCTGCACTCGATGCTGGTGTACGCGCCCGGCCAGTTCTTCGCGCCACATCAGGATTCGGAGAAGGCTGATGCGATGATCGGCACCCTGGTGGTGACGTTGCCGTCGGAGTCGGCCGGCGGCGTGCTGTCGATCGAGCACGCCGGCCGGACCGGGAGCTACGAATCGTCACCGGACGAGCTGACCTTCGTCGCGTTCTACGCCGACTGTCGGCACCAGGTGTCGCCGGTGACGACGGGCCACCGGATCGTGTTGACCTACAACCTGTTGCTCGCCGGTGACCCGGTCACCCTGGCCGCCGGCTCGCTGGGCCAGGACCTGGTCACCGAGTTGACCGGCTGCCTGGACGATCACTTCGCGGAATCGGCCGACGGGCCCGCCCGGCTGGTCTACCTGCTGGACCACGAGTACACCCAGCGGGCGTTGGGCTGGGACCGGCTCAAGGGCGACGACGTCGGACGTGCCGCAGCGGTGCGGGCGGCCGCGCAGGCCGCCGGTTGTGAGGTCACCCTGGCGTTGGCGGAGCTGCAGGAGACCTGGAGCGCCCTCGACCCCGAGGAATCATGGGGCCGCTGGGGTCGGGGCCGGAGTCGGTACGGCCGGTATCGGAACGACGAGGAACCCAGCGGCGGGAGCGGGTCGGGCAAGTACGAGCTCGAAGAGCTCATCGACTCGTCGATGACCCTCGACTGCTGGCTGGACGAGTCCGGCGAGGTGGTGCCGACGTCGCTGCGGGTTTCCGACGACGAGGTGTGTGCCACGACGCCCACCGCGAACCTGTCGCCCCAATCGTCGGAGTACGAGGGGTACATGGGCAACTACGGCAACACGTTGGACCGGTGGTACCGCCGGGCGGCGATCGTCGTGTGGCCACGTCGGTGGACCTTCGCGATCCGTGCGCAGGCGTCGCCAGGCTGGGCCCTCGACCGGCTCGCCGGTCTGCTGCGGGCCGGGGACGTCGCCGGTGCCCGGAGCAGCGCCGCCACGCTCGCCTCGTTCTGGCGGGTCACCCCGGCGGCCGGTGAGCTTGTTGCCGGGCGGGCACTGGCGGTCGCCTGGGAGCTCGACGAGCCGGACCTGGCTGCCATGCTGCTCGCGCCGCTGCGGGTGGAGGCGCTGGCGCCGGCCGACGCCCCGGTGCTCGCCCGCCTCGCCACCCGCTACGGCGAGTCCTGGGCCCGGGATCGGGTCAACGGCTGGTTCGGCCGGAACTGGCTGTCCCGTTCGTCGCTGTTCGACAAGCAGACCCCGGACTGGCTGGCATCGCTGCCCGCGATGTGCGCGGCGCTGCGGGCCACCTCCGACGCCGGGGGTGTGCTGGTCGGCCGGCTGCTGGTGGCCGGTGTCTGGTCCGAGCTGCACGGCCGGGCCCGAGGACTGCTCAGCTACCCGGCGGCCCGCGACCGGCGCAGGTACCTCGCGGACCTGGGGCCGCAGATCGCCGTCGTCCTGGCTGGTGCCGCCAGCCTCGGTACGGCTGACCTGGCTGACGGGCCGGTCGAGTTCCTCTGTCAAGACGAGGACGACGTGCTTGGCTGCGCGATGTCGACGCTGCGGGCCACCCGCGCGACCGCAGCGGACCAGGCGGGGCAGCAGGTGACCGGCCTCGACACCCTCACCGCGCACGCCGCCCGGCGGCTCGAGCAGCGGCTCGCCAGGCCAGTTCGGGCCGCCGACGACTGGTCGGTGGAACTGCCCAAGGGATGCGACTGCGAGCTGTGCACCACCTTGGTGGCGTTCCTCGGCGATCCGGCGCGCCGCACCTTCGAGTGGCCGCTGGCCGAGCAGCGCCGCCGCCACGTCCACTCCCGCATCGACCAGGCCGACCTGCCGGTCGACCATCAGACCCGGCGCAGCGGGCGACCGTACACTCTGGTGCTGCGCAAGACCGACGCGCTCTTCGATCGCGAACGCGAGGCCCGCCGCCGCGCCCAGGAAGACCTGGCCTGGCTCACCCACTGACCGAGCCGGCCGGTCCGACCCCGACCACTCCGAACAGCTACGAGGACCCGAGCATGCCGATCACGGCCGTCCGACAGATGGCGTACTTTCCACCCTCGGCCTACGAGCAGGCGTGGGAGCGCGGCCTGCTGGACGCCACCAACTACCGGGACCACGCGGACTACCGCCGCGAGATTCAACAGCAGCTGCAGGCCCTGTCCACCGACGGCCGAGGCCCGATCCGGATCGTCGCGCTGGACGTGCCCGGCCTGCTGGCGTACGCGGAACAGACCGGCCAGGACCCGACCAGCCGGCAGACCCGGCTGGGTTTCGTGGGCTGGCTCGGTGAGCAGGGCGCCGACACCGTCGCCTGGCCGCCGGAGCGCAACGCCGGGTGCTGGTGCGGCTCCGGCCGCAAGTACAAGAGGTGCTGCGCGGCACCGTCGTTCCTGGCGGTCGAACCGGCCGACCCGGCGTCGCTGGTGCTCACCGTCGAGCTCGACGGGGTGGCGCAGCGGGTGTGGCGGCGGGTTGCCATCCCGTCGAACACCCCGCTGGATCGGGCCCACCGGATGCTTCAGGAGGCCTTCGAGCTGCCCGGTGAGGGGTCGTACGCCTTCCGCACCGACGAGTACACGATCGTCGCGCCCGGGTCTGGCCAGCGTGGTGTCCCGGCGGACGGGGAACGGCTGGTGTCGATCGCCACCGAACTCGGCGACCAGTTCCACTACTTTCACGGCCACGGCCGGAGGTGGCGCCACACGGCCACTCTCGACGAGATCCGGCCCGGCGGACCCGGCAACACGTTCACCGTGCTGGCGGGTGACGGCAGCTGGCCGGCCGAGCCGGTCGCCGACCAGGTCAGGCAGGCGATCGATGGGCTGATGGAACTTGCCGAGTCCAGCGCCGACGTGGTCGCCGCCGAGGCTGAGTCGTTCCGTGAGTTCGGCGACCGGGCCGACCCCATGGACGTGGAAATCCACACCGCGCAGCTGCTGGCCAGGTTCGACCAGACCCAACCGTCGGGGTCGATCGGGCTGGCGATGGGGGCGCTCTCCATCGCGAACCGGCGGCCGAGACCGCACGTGGCGGCGTTCGTCGCCGCCGTGAACCACCTGATGCCCGGCCTGGTCACGGGGAAGGCGCTGACCGACCTGGCCCGGCATGGAGTGCCGTTTCCGGCATGGGCCGAGCGGCTCGGCAAGGTGGACCCACGGCGGGCGTGGCGCTACCGGGACGCCTTCGGTGATCAGGAGGCCGTGCTGGTGACCTTCGGCTACCTCGGCGACGCCGCCGAACACGGCATCCTCGTCGAGATCGCCACCTGCCCCACCCCCGCGGTCAGCGTGGTCCACCTGTCTCGAAGCGTCGACGCGCTGCGGGAGGTGCTGGAAAAGTCCGCCGCCACCGCCGCCGGCCCGGTGATCCTGGAAGAGACCACCCTGGCGTGGGCGTCCGGGGCGTTGGCCGGCGTGCTCCGGCGAGTCAGTTCTGACCTGCCGGCCGAGAGCCGGGCCTGGCTGCCGATCGTGGCGCAGCGGGTCGACCTGCTCCCACAGCCCGAACCGGTCGAGCCGGCCCGCCACACCCGGGCGGACCGGGCTGCGGCGGTCGACGGGTTCCTGGCCGCCACCGCACCCCTGCCGGGCGTCGACGGCGACGTCCTGCGGTTCTGGGCGCAGGTCCTGGCCGGTTCCACCGGGACGGACGGTTCGGCGCCGACCCGGATCGGGCCGGTCTGGCTCGGACACGTCCTCGGCGAACACGTCCCACGTACCTTCGAACTGACCCTTGCCCAGCGGGCCGGGCTCAGTGCCGCCGTCACCGCCTGGGCCGGGTGGGCGGCCGAGCAGCAGGGCCTGCCCGCCGCCGCTGTCGAGGTGCTGGCGGCCCGGATCGCCGAGATCGACGAGGCGTTCGACCGCGCCTACGCCGACCCCGAGCGGGCGGCCGCCCGCAGCTATCTCAGCGACATCACGCCGACCACCACCGACGGGGAAGACCTGCGGCGGGCGTTCGCGCTGCGAACCGCCGCCGTCCCGGTGGCGCGACCCGGGCAACTGACCGAGCAGCCGCTGTGGGTGTCCGATTTGGCCGACCGGCACCGGATTCTCGCCGCCGAACTCGAGTCGTGGGAACTGGCGCCGAGTCAGTCTGTTGCGGCCTGGTCCGCCGCGCTCACCGCGATCAGCGACCAGCTCTGGAACCTGGAGTCCGACCTGGCCCGCGAAACCATGGACTACCTGGACCAGGTCGGCCCGGACGATGAACTG
This sequence comes from Solwaraspora sp. WMMA2059, assembly GCF_027497315.1. Taxonomy (GTDB): domain Bacteria; phylum Actinomycetota; class Actinomycetes; order Mycobacteriales; family Micromonosporaceae; genus Micromonospora_E. The sequence goes on from NZ_CP114908.1 coordinate 14,366, forward strand.
CTCGGCGACCTCACCGAGCTCGCCGTCGAGCACGGCCTCGGTACGACCAGGTTCAACGCGGCAGCCCGCGACCGGCTCACCCCGGATCCCGAGGACCTCGGCTGAGCGTTGGTCGCGTCGGGGACGTCACGCCTGGAAGTAGTGCCCGTCGTGCAGGTCGGCGATCAGGCCGGGGCGGCTGGGGGACCAGCCCAGGAGTTCCCGGGTGATCGCGGCCGACGTCGGATTGTCCAGTTGGGCGAACGGCCCGAGGAAGCCGAAGTAGTCGTCGGCTTCCTCGGGGCTGATGCTGCGGACCGGCACGTCGAGGTTGCGGGCGATGGCGGCGGCGATCTGTCGGAAGGGGACTCCTTCGTCGGCGGCGGCGTGCAGGCGGGAGCCGGCCGGGGCCTTTTCGAGGGCGAGCCGGTAGAGGTCGGCCGCGTCGAGCGTGTGCACGGCCGGCCACCGGTTGGTGCCTTCGCCGACGTACGCCGCGTACCCGTGCTGCCGGGCGGCGGCGACGAGGACGGTGACGAAACCGTTGCGGTCGAGCGGGCTGTGCACCGTCGGAGCGAGCCGGACGACGCAGGAGCGCACGTCGTGGGAGGCGAGGCCGATCACGAAGTTCTCCGCGTCGACCCGGTAGCCGCTCGGGAGAGCGTCGTGTTCAGTGCCGGGGCGGCCGACGAGTCCGCCCATCGCGAGCATGGCTGTGCCGCCCGTGCCGACCAGCGGTTTGCCGGAGCCGCTCAGACCGTCGGCGAGTGCGTGGAGGGCGGCCAGGTCGGCACCGGCGGCGCCGGTCAGGTCGCCGGTGAGCAGTAGGTCGTGACGGAACGCCAGGTGGATGACGCCGTCGGCGGCGTTCGCTTCGGTGCGCAGAACGTCGAGGTCGGACAGGTCGGCGCGACGCGTCCCGGCACCCAGTTTCTCGATCGCGGTAGCGGATGCTTCGGAGCGGGCCAGGCCGACGACGTCGTGTCCGGCGGAGATCAGGGCCGGCACGACCGCCGAGCCGAGGTGGCCGGAGGCGCCTGTGACGAATACGCGCATGTTGGTGTTCCTTCGTGAGTGCCGATGTCGCCTAGTGACATCACCCTACCTTGTGATGTCACTAGGCGACATGGCTGGATCAAGAAGATGTCGTAGTGTGACATCGGATACCATCGCGGCATGGCCCGCTGGCAACCGGACGCACGCGGCCGCCTGGAGGCGGCCGCCTTCGAGCTGTTCCGTGAACGCGGCTTCGAACAGACCACGGTCACCGACATCGCCACCCGTGCCGGCCTCGACAAACGCACCTTCTACCGGCTCTTCGGCGACAAACGCGAGGCGCTGTTCGGCGGCAGCGAGCAACTGGAGGACCTGCTCGTCAAGGCGGTGACCGAGACGGACGCCGCCCCCTTCGAAGCGGTCGTCGCCGCGTTCCGTCAAGTGGCGGAGGAGATCTTCGCCGACCGTCTCGAGCTGGTCCGGGTGCGCCAGACCATCATCGAGAGCAGTCCCGAGCTGCAGGAACGTGAGCTGCGTAAGATGGGCTCGCTGGCGGCCGCGGTCGTTGCCGCGCTGTGCGCCAAGGGCCTTGACCAGACCGCGGCGACCCTGGCCACCGAGTCGGGTGTCACCGTGTTCCGGGTCGCGTACACCCGCTGGGTCGAGCCCGGCAACCGCGACTCGCTCACCGACCTGATCGCCGAGGTCGCCAGCGAACTACAGGCGATCACCTCGCCTGTTCGACGGTAGTTGCCGCGCGGTACGCTGCCGGCTTGACGGCTGTCGCGGGACGACGGTGCGCCCGCCGGGCCAGCACACAGTAAACCGTCCAGTAAGCTCGGTCGCCCGTTGGCCGTCGGCGCGACAGCCGACGGCCCGGCGTACTCAACTGGGTTCCGGAGGTTCTCATGGCCGACCACGACGCAACGCTGTTCGACCGGCTCGACACCTCGGTGCCGCATCCGGCCCGCCGATACAACTACTGGCTCGGTGGGAAGGACAACTTCGCCGTCGATCGGGCCTCGGCGGACCAGATCGCGGCGGCCTGGCCGAGCGCGCCGATCGCGGCGCGAGAAAACCGCCGCTTCCTCGGCCGGGCGACCCGGTTCCTGGCCGCCGAGGCCGGGATCAGGCAGTTCCTCGACATCGGCACCGGCCTGCCCACCGCGGACAACACGCACGAGATCGCCCAGGCGATCGCGCCGGAGTCGCGGGTGGTGTACGTCGACAACGATCCGATGGTGATGGTGCACGCCAGGGCCCTGCTGACCAGCACCACCCAGGGCAGAACGTCCTACATCGAGGCCGATCTGCGCGAGCCCGGCAAGATCCTCAACCATCCCGACCTGCTCGCCACCCTGGACCTGTCCAAGCCGGTCGGGCTGATGCTCGTCGCGGTACTGCACTTCCTGCCGGGTCGAGGGGCGGCCGCACCGGTCGTCGCCGAGCTTGTCGACGCGCTGCCGCCGGGCAGCTACCTGGTCGTCAGCAACGCGACCAAGGACTTCCTCCCGGCACCGATCGCAGCGGTCTACGACCGGATGCTGGCTGCCGGGCAGACCGACATCTGGCCCCGGGAACGCGCCGAGTTCGCCGCGCTGGTGGAGGGCCTGGACCTCGTACCACCCGGGATCGGGGTGGTGAGCGACTGGCGCGCCGACGAGCAGGACCAGCCACGTCCGGCGGCAGCCGACGTGTCGGTGTACGGTGCGGTCGCCCGAATTCCCTGACCGCCGCACCGGGCAGCGCAGTTGCCGGAGGCGAGTCGCCCGCAGCACGCCGGTAACTGCGGCCTGGGCGGTAGCGTCGTCCGGGTGAACCTGGACGAGACCGCCGCCCGGCTCGGGGTGCCCGTCGCCGACGTCGAGCGGGTGCACCGGCTCGCCGGTGACCGGCCGTCGGCTCCGCTGCCGGCCAGGGCCGACGCGCCCGCGATCCTGGACCGGCTCGCGGTGCGGCCGGACGACGCCGCCGAAATCATGGCCGGCTGGCCGGATCCCGACTCGCCGCTGTGGACTCCGGAGCTGCGCTGGCTGCTCGACCGGACGATCGCCCTGGTCCGGGCCGACCTCGGCGGCTACGGCTGGCTGGCACCCGGCCCGGAGCTGCCCCGCGACCGGGGACCCGCCTGGCGGCACCTCTACGTGTACGCGTACCTGGCCCTGGTCGACGTCGTCCGGGCGTACCACCGCGCCCACGGCATCGCCGACGCCGTGTCCTGGGCGACCCTCGCGGACCTGGGCCGCAACCTCGCCATCGACCGGCGGATGCGTGGCGAGGGCTGGCCGGTGATGCAGGCCTGGCTGACCCTGCACGTGCGCGGCGGCCTCTACGAGCTGGGCCGGCTGCAGCACCACCGCAGCGACACCGCCATCGAACTGCACATCCCCGACGCGGGGCCGCTGACCCCGGAGGCGGTCAGCGCGTCACTCGACGCGGCCCGCGCGTTCTTCCCCCGGCACTTCCCCGACGGGCGGTACGCGGCGTTCGCCTGCGGGTCGTGGCTGCTCGACCCGCAACTGCGGGAGTACCTGCCGGCGGACTCGAACATCGTCCGGTTCCAGCGCCGGTTCGAGCTGGAGCCGTACCAGGAGCAGGACGGGCCGGACGCCGACGTCGAGGTGCTGCGGTTCGTGTTCCGCACCCTGAGCACGCCGCTCGACGCGCTACCACGCCGTACCGTTCTGCAACGCGCCGTCGTCGACCACCTGTCCGCCGGCCGCCACTGGCAGTGGCGCCGCGGTCGCTTCCCGAGCTGACCACGCCTGCTCTGCACCCGGCTCGGTAACCGCGACGGCCGAGGCGGAAACGAGGCGGGTGACGGCCGACCGGCTGTCTGCTGTCGCCGGATCACCAGGAGCTGGAAACGTAGAACATCTAGTTCTACACTCGTGTCCATGGAGCGTATCGGTGTCCGAGAGCTGAATCAGAACACGAGTCAGGTGTTGGCTCGGGTGAGTGGTGGCGAGACTGTCGAGATCACCGACCGCGGACACCCGATTGCCCGACTTGTTCCGGTAGGCGACGACCGGTCGGTGTTGGCGAAGCTGGTAGCGGCGGGGCGAGCCGTCGCCCCCACCGGCGGCGGCTCTGTGCCGCTTCCCCCGAAGCTCGGTGACGAGGATGTGGACGTGGCCGCCTCGCTTGTCGCGATGCGTGACGAGGAGCGCTGGTGATCTATCTCGATTCAGCTGCCGTCGTCAAGCTGGTTCGGCAGGAGGTGTGCAGCGCCGACCTTGTCTCCTGGCTCAACAAGCACGACGATGTGCCGCTGGTCTCCTCCGCTCTCGTCGAGGTGGAAGTGCCCAGAGCGCTGCGCCGAGCAGCTCCGCAAGCGTTGATCGGCGTGCCGGCTGCCGTCGGACGGCTGTTCCGACTCGAGATCGACAGCACGATTCGGGCGACCGCAGCCGCGTTCGCCGAGCCGACGCTCCGCAGCCTCGACGCCATCCACCTGGCCACCGCCCAGGTGCTGACCAACGAGTCCGGCACGGCACTCACTGCCTTCGTAACCTACGACCGGCGGCTGCTCGACCATGCCAAGGAAGCAGGACTACCCGTAGCAAGCCCCGGCCAGAACTGACCCACAAAGACGAGGTACCGCCACCACCGTTACCCAGGGTGTGCCGACTTTGCCTGGCCCGCTTTCGCCGCCGCATGGTGGCGTTGCCAGACGCAGGCGATTCAGCCGAGATCTAGCCGGGCTTGCTTTGCCGCCCTGCCTCACGAGAGCTGGGCCGGCTGGCGGAAGGCGTACTCGTGCCGGTCGAAGTCGATGGTCCAGGCGTACCTGCTCAGGAAGGCGTGCGACAGCAGACCGTCGATCCGTACGCCGCCGAACGACGCCCACGGTGCACGTCTACCCGGTGCGGTGGCTACGAACTGCCGCTGCTGCCGCAGCGGGCCGAGTGAGATAGGTGCGTCGGTGTCGAAGTGCGGGCCGGCGGCGCGGGCACGGGGGACTCCCCAGGAGCGGTACCGCCGGGCTGTCGCGTACAGGCAGGCCTGCCGGGGCGGCGATCCGTCGTCGCCCCGGACGACGTACGCGAGCCCGGAGTCGATGAAGTAGTTGAGATCCTGGCGGTCGCCGAAACCGCCACGGGCGAACATGTAATGGTCGCTCCACAGGTGGAACGGAATGCGTGCGGCCTCGGGCCAACTGCCGAGCAACGCCTGATGCGTGGCTGACCCGTCGGGGTCGCGACGGGGCGACAGGAGCAGCCGTTCGCCGGGGTAGTCGACGGTGGTGAGGAACCGTTGCAGGACGTTGGTGCCGATGACCACTACATCCTGGCCGCCTTTCAACGTGGGCATCGCCTCGACGGGCACGTTGGTCAGCGTGGCGTCGCCGAGGGTCAGCTCGTGGGCGAGGCCGGTGTAGCTGTCGGTGCGGGTGGTGCCGTGGTGCTGCCGGCCGGTGGCGACGAGCCGGATGCCGAGCGCGTCGGCGCGCGGGGTGCCCATGACGATGAAAGGCCCGCCGGTGTCGATGACGGCGTTCACCTGGTGGCCGTCGATGGTCGCGGCCACCGCCGGCAGGTACGGCGCCAACGCGTGGTCGGCGAACGGCAGCGTCGTGGTGCGGCCGAGGCTGCTTGTCAGCGGGTGGTCCACTCGCAGCTGAAGGTCCGGCGGTGTCGGTCGTCGCGGCCGTCGCCGGCGCAGGTACGCCGCCGCTTCGGCTGGTCTGTCCAGATGCAGCAGTGCCTGCGCGACGAGCCCGTCCAACCGCCTGAAGCCCAGCGGCCCTGGTCGCAGCGTCGCGTGGTGTGCCAGCGCCTGTTCGTAGCGTCCGCACACGTAGTCGGTGAGGAACAGCAGGTGCGCGCGTTGCCGAGGGCTCACCTGCGCCGCCAGCCGTTCGACCTCGCTGACGTCTCCCCGGGTCCACGCCCGCCACGCGGCGCGGGCGGACCCACTCGGCAGCAGCCCCTGGTGCCGGCTCACCGCTCCTCCTGCGCTGGCGGCGGTTGGCCGCCGGTGTCGAGGTCGGAAGTTGCGGCGATGATGGTCAGCAGAGGGATGACTGCTCGCGGGGTCAGCTCGTACTCGCCACGGCGGGGCTGGGCGAGCAGGCCGGCCGTCTGTAGGACGCGCAGATGGTGGTAGAGATGTCCGGTCGAACTTTCGCCGAGCACCTCCTGCAGCTGCGTACGGGTGCGTGGCGCGCCGAGCAGTGCGGCGAGCAGGGCCAGGCGTGCCGGGCTGCCGAGGGATTCGAGCGTGCCGGCGGCGGCTGCCCAGTCGGCGGCGGCGAGATCCTGGACGCGATGCTCCATGACCCACTGGTATTCGCGGCGGCCGAACCCGGCTGCCCCCGCATAGGTGATCGAGCCGGTCTCCGTCGGCTCTCCGGAGGCCTCGGCACGCTGCTCACGTAGCCGGTCGAGCAGCCCCAACGCTTCGCTTCCGGCTGCTCGACCGGTGCCTGACCCACCGCTGCCCCGGCCTGCCGCCGTTTCCAACTGCTCGACGCGCCGCTCCAGCGCGGCGATCCGCAGCTCCGTTGAATCCGATGCCACCCGGTCACCCCTGATCGTTGTTCCGGAATTTCGTACTAGCGTACAAAGTTGGCTGCAACGCTGTCAACGACGCCCCCGCGCGGGCGGTAACCCCGACGGCGGAGGCGGAAACAGACCAGGCATGGACGACGATCGGAGACGATTCGCGGAGCTGTTCCGGCGGCACTACGGCGCGGTGATGCGGTACGCGGCCCGCCGGGTCGGCCGGGAACGCGCGCCGGACCTCGTCAGCGAGGCGTTCCTCGTCGCCTGGCGACGCCTGCCGGACGTGCCGGACACCGACCCCCTGCCCTGGCTGTACGCCACCACCCGGCACCTGATCGGCAACGAGATCCGGGGCCGGGACCGGCAGGCGAGGCTGACGACCCGGCTGGGCGCGGTCGTCGAGACGGTCACGGCCGACCACGCCGATGCCGTGATCGACCAGGTACGGGTACACCGAGCGTTGGCGCAACTGTCCGAAGCAGACCAGGAGGCGCTGCGGTTGGCCGCCTGGGAAGGACTCGACGCCACCGCCGCCGCCACCGCCATGGGGTGCAGTCGTACCGCGTACAAGGTGCGGTTGTTCCGGGCCCGGCGGCGGCTGGCGGCCGCGTTGGAACCGGCCCCGACCAGGAGGCCGGCGGACGCCGAGCTCTCCCCGCTGACTCACGAAGGAGGATCATGATGGAAACCGATCGACTGATGCGCGACGCGGATCCGGTGGCCGACTGGCGGGTGGACGCCGAATCGTCCCGGGCCACGGCGATGCTGGCCGGAATCCTCGCGCAGCCCCGGTCCGACGCCGCGCAACCTTCCGGCTTGGCGGCGGTACGCCGTCCGCGTGCCGCTGTTCGTCGGGTGCGGCACCGGCGGCTCGCGTTCGGCGGGGTCGCCGCCGCCGCGGTGGCGGTGGCCCTCGCGGCGTCGACGATCTGGCTCGACGGCCCCGGCGGCGCCACCCCCGCATACGCGGTGACCGCCAACCCGGACGGCTCGGTGGAGCTGATCGTGGAGTGGGACCGGCTCGACGATCCAGCTGGTCTCGCCGCCGAACTGCGCCAGGCCGGCGTACCGACGGAGGTGCACTACGACGTGCCAGCTCGGCCCGTACCGTTCTGCGATCCATCGGAGACGGACAAGACAGGCGAAGGCTTGAACAACATGAGCCCCAGCGGGGAGCCGATCTCCACTGACGGATACGTCATGCGGCCGGCGTTGTTCCCTGAGAACAGCGTTCTGACCATCTCGCACTACTCCGACCCGGCGACTCAGATGACGTACACGATGCTCTATCTCGCGCCGACCGACGGCACATACTGTGCCCTGTCAGGCGTGCTTGGCTCAGCCCGCTACACGGGGCCCGGCCCGCACCCGACGAGGATCGTGTGGCCGCAGCCGGCCGAGTGACCGTGCGGCTGTGTGTCGAGGTGACGCTGACGCACCTCAAAATCGCGTTTGAGGTGCGTCAGCCTCACCTCGATGGCTAGTCTCGGGCGTGCGGGCAACGCCCGTCACGGGCCGAGGAAAGCCAGCGCTACGACCGCGATGTCGTCGCGGCAGCGGAAGGCGCGTTCGCCCGCATACACGACAACTCCATCGATCAGTTCCTTGCCGATGCGGTCACGGAGCCAGTGCAGATGCTTGGTGTCGGTGTCCTCGACGCGATAGGCCAGCTTGCCTTCGACACCCAGCACCCGGCCGTCCGCGTGTCGAGCGTGCAGGTCCACCTCTGCTCTACCAACGCAGGTCGCTTACTCTGCCGAACGCAGGCTCCGCTACCTTCGAGGAGCACGGGAGCTGACAGCGTCGGGTCCGCCGTCAGCGCAATCGTTGCCGGCGGCCGTCGAGCTGGGGAAGAGCGGGAGCTGTCGCCGCTGACAGGCGGTGTCCCGGCCGATCACCAACTCGGCAGTACGGCGGCAACGAGCGATCTGTGTCTGCCCATGAGGTCTCCCCATCGCTCCATCAGCGTCGCTGGACGGCGGTACGGTGACCTCATGCGGGCTGTCCGGATTGGGCTACCCATCGCCGTGCTGTTCGTGGTCGCCAGCGCGGCTGCGGTCGCCGTACCGCTGGTGCGGGCCAGCATGTCGGCAAGCGAGCCGGATGAGCGGCCTGCTGCGGCTGTCGAGCAGTTCGTGTGTGCCCAGGTTGCGGGTGCTCGTGGTCCGCCGGTCGCCGACCCCGCAGGAACTGGTGGAGCTGCTGCGCAACGAACCGCCGGACCACGCGGTCGTCGTGCTGTATCTCGGCATCCTCGATGTCACGGCGAGACGGGATCTGGCGACAGCATTCCGCAGCGGCCGGAAGCTACCGGCCGTCGCGGTGGTCGACGAGGTGGCCTTCGCATACCTGGTGGCCCAGCCGGAGCCGGGCCGGCACATCACGATGGCGATCACCCTCCCGTTCACCTGGGCCACCCCGTTCACGCCGGACGTCGCCGGGCTGGTTCCACAGGAGATGTTTCACGGGCGTACCGAGGAACGGGACCGGGTCGTCGACATGATGGGCCCGTGCATCGTGTACGGCGGCCGGCAGTTGGGCAAGTCGGCGCTGCTGAGGGCCGCCGCGCGCGATTTCGAGGACGGTGGAGCGCGGTACGCGATCTACCAGTCGATCTACAAGGTCGGTCAGGCGACCCCGGTCGACGCGGTCTGGACGACGCTGTGGCCACAACTGGCGGACAAGGGGATAGTGCCCCGCGACCTGCCATCCGGTGACATCGCCGAGGAGCTCACCAACCGTGTCTCGGCGTGGATCGGTGGACGGTCGGGTCGACAGCTGCTGCTTCTGCTCGACGAATCGGATTCGTTTCTGGACGCGGACGCCACCGACGGCAAGTTCGCTCACGTCACCCGGTTCAAGGATCTGATGGAGAGCACCGGCCGGGCGGTGAAGGTCGTCTTCGCCGGCCTGCATCAGACGGCCAGGTTCGAGCGGCTGGCGAATCACCCGCTCGCGCACTTCGGGGACCCGGTCTGCGTCGGCCCGCTGGCACCGCAGCCGGCCTACGACCTGCTGACCCGACCGTTGGAGGCGCTGGGCCTGCGGTTTGAGAACCACGACCACGCCTCCCGGGTACTGGCGTTGGCCAACAACCAGCCGGCGTTGATCCAGCTGTTCGGCGCTCAGCTGCTGCGCAACCTGCAGCGGACCCCGGCGTCGGGTGTGCTGCCGCAGGCGGTGACGCTCGACGACATCGAAGCGGTCTGGGCCGACGCCTCGCTGCGGACATCGTTCCGCAAGCGGTTCGACTGGACCTTGAACCTGGATCCGAGGTACAAGGTGATCGCCTACAGCGTCGCCTACCACACCCATGACAACGGTGTCGGCTCCGCGCTCACAGCGGCGCAGCTGCGAGCCGAGTGCGAACACTGGTGGCTGAAGGGCTTCGCGGCGCAGGACATGCGGGCTGGCGAGTTCCGTGCTCTGCTCGACGAGTGCGTCGACCTCGGGGTGCTGTCCTACATCAAGGGCAGGTACCGGCTGCGTACCCCGAATCTGCACGACCTGCTGGGCACTCAGGAGGAGGTGGACGAGTTCCTCGCCCAGGCCGACTCGATGCCGCTTCCGGAGAGTTTCGACGCGAGCATGATGCGCCCGCAGTTCGGCAGCGGTGTCACCCGGGGCCCGCTCACCTCCTCGCAGATCGCCGACCTGTTGGCGCCGCGTCGCCAGGTCCGTCTGATCGTCGGTTCCGCGGCGCTGACCGTCGAGCGGTGCGCAAAGGTGCTACAGGAGGAGAAGGAAAAGGCGTACCACTCCGGAAGGCTCGGTACCCATCTGCGGGACGCCACGCCGATGACGTTGCGTCACGCATGCCAGCAGGCCACGCTGAAGTCGGCGGGTGGGCACGCCGTGGTGTACGTCGATGTGAGCGACGCCACGGTCGACGTCGCGCGGGAGACCTGGCGTACCGCACGCGAAATCATCGCCACGCGGACCGGGGGCACGTTGGGGATCGTCCTGATCTCCGGGGTGGCGCAGGCACCGTTATGGCTGGAGGCGCAGGAGCAGTCCGACATGTCATGCGGGGTCACCGGTCTGCGTCGGTACGGCCGCACCGACCTCCGGTTGTGGCTTACCGACACGACGCTGCCGTTCCAGGACGACGCTACCCGCAACGAACTGTTGGCGGTCACCGGCGGCTGGCCGGTGCGGATCAACAAGGTCGCCGAGGCGTTGACTGAAGACCATGAGCTGCACACCCGGACGGATCCACTCGACCGGGTACGGGCAGAGTTCTCGTCGATCGAGCATGCCGAGGCGTTGGTCGCGGCCAGCGGGATACGCAGCGACGAGGTGCTGCGACAGGCATGGGAGACGCTGGTCGCGGAGCACTACGACGATCGGATCGACCCGGAGACGATCGCGTGGGCGCTGACCGAGCACGCGGTGAACAGTGAGGTGGACCGGGGCTGCCTCACCGAAGAGTATCTGGCGCAGACCCCGTACAAGGACGCGGCCGGGGTGGTCGAGGTGCTGCGGATTCTCGGCCTGCTCATTCTGGATCCGGCGGACGGTCTGCTGCACCTGGAACCGGTGATGGCCGCAGCGACCCGGGCTGTCGGCGGATGAGCCGTACGTCGCAGCAGCTGCTCGACGAACTGATCGGTGAAGCTGCCCGGGTAGCGGTGACCAGTTCCCGCTTCGCGGACCATCAGGCTGACCCGGCGGCCTTCGCGGAGGCAAACCGGGGTCAGCTGCTGCTGCTCATCGTCCGGTACCCGAAGCTGCGAACCGCCCTCGCCGACCAGTACGCGGACCGTCTCGCCGGGGCCGATCCGCTGCTGCGGCAGCTGACCGGGGCTGATCCGGTCGTCGCCAGTGCGGCGGCCGCTGCGTTGGCCGACCGCAAGGTCCTGCTCCCGCAGCCACGGTCGAAGAAGTCGGAGAAGCCGTCATCGACCGCTGACGAACGGCGGATCGCCAGGCTGCGACGCGACATCGAGGAGTCACGTGGGGCCCGTGACCGGGCACGTGGTCAGCGTGACTGGGCGACCCGGGAACGTGACGAGGCCAGGCGACAGCTCGACGCCGCGTTGACCGACCGGGACGACGCCCTTACGGTCGTCGAGTCGCTACGGGCGCAGCTGTCGATGGCACGCCGGGAGGTAGCGGCGCTGACCGCTGACGTCGCGCATGCCGCCGGTGTCCTGGTAGAGGTGGCCGCGCCGGTCGATGCGACGCCCGCGATCGACGTCGACCCGCGCGAGACGACGCAAGCCAGGGTGCCGGTTCACCCGCAGGACGCCCGCCTGGTCGCGGCACTTGACGCCGGCAAGGTCGATCGCGAGTCGTTTCTCCAGGTGATGAGGGCGCTGCAAATGCCCTGGCCGCCGCCGTCGCCGCAGTTCAGCGCTGCTACCAGAGACCGCGAACTGACGGTGAAGCCGCTCGGCGGCGGCACCGAGATCGGCGGCTCCTGCCTGCTGGTGGAGGTCGGCGACGTACGTCTGTTGGTCGATGCCGGGATGCGGCCCCGCCAGCCGCTCGACCGGTCGGGTCCGCCGCTCATCGGCGAGGTGCGCGGTGGCCGGCTCGACGCCGTCGTGGTCACGCACGCCCATCATGACCACGCGGGCTACGTGCCGGCTCTCGTCGCCGACCATCCTGGCCTGGCTGTCTACTGCACCGCGGACACGGCGGCGTTGCTGCCGACGATGTGGGCGGACTCGGTCCGGGTGTTCGACCGCCGGGTGGCGCGGACGCCACCCGGCGGGCCGGAACTCCCGCTGGCTCCGTACAGCCAGGCGGAGGTCGATCAGGCTCAACGGCGTCTCCGTCCGTTGGGCTTCGGCGCGTCGGCCGAGATCGCCGCCGGGATCACGATCGAACTGTTTCCCGCCGGGCACATCCTCGGCGCCGCCGGGGTGGTGGTCACCGCTGGCGAGAGCAGGCTGACCGTCACCGGTGACGTGTCGAACCAGGCCCAGACCACCGTGCCCGGCCTGATCGTCCCGCAGTCGGCGCAGGGGTGCGGACTTCTGGTCATCGAGTCGACCCACTGCCAGCGCAACACCAACCGGGAAGCGGAGGTGGAGCAGTTCCTGGCGACGGTGCAGGAGACGGTGGCTTCCGGCGGACGGGTGCTGGTGCCGGCGTTCGCGTTGGGCCGGGCACAGGAGGTGGCGTTGACGTTGCGCCGGCGCCTGCCGGACGTACCGGTGCTGCTCGACGGGCTGGCCAAGGAGGTCGCCCGGATCTACGAACAGCAGACCGAGATGCGTCCGGACCCGCTGTACATCTACGGCGACCAGGTGCGGGAGGTACCGGCGACCCAGCGCGGCGAGCTCATCGCGTCATTCCGGCGCGGCGTCATCATCACGACGTCGGGCATGCTCACCGCCGGGCCGGCGGTGCAGTGGGCACGCGCCGTGCTGCCCGACCCGAACGCAGCCCTGCTGTTGGTCGGCTACCAGGACGAGGAGTCGCCGGGAGCGGCGTTGCTGGCGTTGTCGAAGGACAGCCGGGCCGGTTTCGAACTCAACGGCGCCCGGGTCGAGGTCAACGCGCAGGTGTCGAAGGCCGGTCTGTCGGCGCACGCCGACCGCCGCGGCCTGACGTCGATCGTCCGCACCGTCGGCGCGGAGGATGTGATGCTGGTGCACGGGTTCCCAGCTGCCCAGCGGGAGTTCACGGAGCACCTCACCCGGCTGGGTCACCGGGTGGTGAGGACCGGACGGTGGCAGCAGCGACGCTGAGTCGCTCCCGAAGAGCATCGTCGCACGTGGTCCCATACCTCGGGTAGGCGCTGCCACTCGTCCACCAGGACCGGCCCCGGTAGGCGGGTCAGGATCGACGGGTCGGCCGTGACGATCTCGCGTTGGGCGGTCAGACTGAGATCGATGACCGATGCGGTTCGTTGCATCGCCGTCGAGGAGCACGGGTGGCGATGTGCGAGGGAACCTCCATGGCTGTCTCGGGCCGATTTGACGACAATGACGGTTCCCTCGTCTGCCCACAGGCCAACCTTGTACAGGCTGATCAATCGGTGTCGCTGGCAGCCAGTACCGCCAGCCGCCGCCGGTCCGGTGACACGACTGCCAGACCGATATCCCAGGCGATGCGGTCGAACCACGCGGTGGCACCGGCGAACGAATACCACGAGCAGCGATGCGCCAGCGCTTCGACATCACCGGCCGGTGCGTTGGGCGCAGCGCCGACCAGCGCCGCGACCGACCGCCACGCCAGCAGCCTTCCGTACGCTCCGAACTCGCCACGGTTGTACGCGCCGCCGGTCGACGCCGCTGCGAACAACTGCCGCCACGCCTGCGGCGGCGAGCATGTGCCGAGCCCTGTCGTCAGGCCCAGGGTGCACTCCAGGTCGACGCTCACCAGCGCATCGCCGACGGCGTCCGGCGGGAGGTCGTCGTCGAACGCGAACGTCTGTGCCTCGATACGGCCGTTGGATCCCTCGGCCCAGTTGTCGACCGCCGCGCTGAGCGCCGCAGCCTCGCCAGACGTGGTCGTCTCCTGCCACCGGGGAACAGGACCGTGCCCCTGCGCGAGCTCCGCCGCCATGGCCGGCAGGTCATGGCGGCCCCCGCCGTGGTGGTACCTGGCACGGCTGGGGTGCCCTTCGATCGGCGTCAACGACAACGGCAGCCAGCCGAGCGGATGTTGGCGCCAGTGCGGCGAGACAACCCACCGGTGATGCACCTCGGCACCGCGCAACACCAGCTCCTGCAGCAGACAGGCCCGCAACTCCTCCGACCCGTCCGTGTCGAACACGACGGCCAGGTCTGCGGCGGTATGTGCCGAAGCGAGCAGCGACGCGGCGTACCGGATCTGGCGGCGGTCCTGCACGACGGACATCAACCGGACGGCCTGGTCGATCGCCCCTGGCGTCAGAGTCAGCAGCCGCATGATCCGGTCGAGAACGCTGCTGTACTGCCGCGGTGCTGTCGTATCGTCCCCGCAGCTGCGCCACACCGCGATGCCGAGGTCCGCGACGAAGCTCGCGTCGCCGGCCCGGAGACGCTTCTCGGCGAGCGCCAGGACTGCCGTCACGTCGCCCAACTCGGCGAGGCCGGCCGCGATGCGTTTGAGGTCGTCATCCACGCCGAGCACTCTAGCCAGCGTTCACCCGTTGCACCGGACGGGCGATCGGCGTACGGGCGGCTCGTTGCTACCGTCGGTCGGTGCGCCAGGACTCGCCGAGGTGGGAGCAGATCAACCCCAGTGGGTACGAGTGGGAGCGGGAGGGCTTGCGGGAGCTGGCCTCGTACCTGCCGGATGTCGACCCGTACCACGTCTGGGCCAACATCGAGTTCGTCGCGTCCGACGGCTCGATCAACGAGGTCGACGCGCTGGTGCTCACCCCCAGCGGGCTGTACGTCGTGGAGCTCAAGCACTGGCAGGGTGAGCTGCACGGCGACGGCGGTCAGTGGGTGCACCGGGCGACGAAGACGTCGCGGCTGATCCCGCGGGACAATCCGACGATCCTGGCCAACCGTAAGGCGAAGCGGCTGGCGAGCCTGATCGACCACTACGCCCGCCAGCAGCGCAAACATGCCCGTACGCCGTTCATCGGGGCGGCGGTGTTCCTGCATGCCCGGTCGGTGCGGTCGCAGCTGGATGCGATCGGCCGCCAGCACGTGTACGGCCTGCACGATGCGCCCGAGTCGGGTCTGCCGAGTCTGCGGGAGATGTTGACGGCCCCGCCGCGTAATCCGGCGCATCTGATCGACGAGGTTCGGGGGCAGGAGATCGTGGCCCTGGTCAAGGGGGCGAAGATCCGCCCGTCGGTGGCGGACCGCAAGGTGGGGCAACTGCTGCTGCATCCGCGTCCGTTCGCTGAGGGCGTCGGCTGGCAGGATTTCATCGCCGGGCATGTGATGGACACCGCGCTGCTGCGCCGGGTGCGGTTCTATCTGACCAGCCGGGCTCCGGAGGAGGAGATCCCGGCGATCCGGGCCGCCGCCGAGCGGGAGTTTCGGCTGCTGCAGGGCATCCACCATCCGGGGATCGCCCAGGCGCACGACCTGGTCGATCATCCGCTGGGCCCGGCGCTGATCTTCGACCATCAGCAGCAGTGGGTACGCCTGGACCAGTATCTGGTGGAGCGGGGCGACCGGCTGACGTTGGCGCAGCGGCTGCACCTGTTGGGCGACCTGGCCGAGATCGTCGACTACGCGCATTCGCGCCGGCTGGCGCACCGGGCGCTGCATCCGGGGGCGGTGTACGTCTGCGATCCGGAGTCGTCGCGTCCGCAGCTGGTGGTGACGAACTGGCAGACCGGTGGCCGGCTGGCGGACACCCGGTTGACCCGTACCGGTGGTTCGTCGACGGACCCGGGCAGTCTGACGTTGCTGCACGACGACGAGGTGCGGCGTTACCAGGCGCCGGAGGCGGCGATGCCGGGCCGTCCGCCGGGCCACCAGTTGGACGTTTTCGCACTGGGCGCGGTCGGCTACCGGATTTTCGCCGGTCAGCCGCCGGCGGGCAGCGCCGAGGAGCTGGCGACGGCCGTACGCGACAGCGGGGTGAACCTGGCGGCGGCGGTCGACGGGATGCCGGCGGCGTTGGTTGACGCCGTCTACGACGCGACCCGGGGGGATCCGACGCGCCGGTCGGCGAGTGTCGCCGCGTTCCGGTCCCGCCTGGAGCGGGTGTGGGACGAGCTGACCGCACCGGAGCCGGAGCCGGTGGTCGATCCGCTCGTCGCCCGCAAGGGCGACGTGCTCGACATCGGTTACACCGTGCTGAGCCGCCTGGGTGCCGGTTCGACGGCGCTGGCTCTGCTGGTCAGCGAGCCGGCGGTCGACGGCAAGGACGGCCGGCGGCTGGTGTTGAAGGTGGCCCGCGACGAGCAGCACGCCGCCCGGCTGGCGGTGGAGGCGGAGACGCTGGGCAAGCTGCGGGACCGGCGGGTGGCCGCGCTGGTGCGGGGGCCGATCACGGTCGGTGGCCGGACGGCGCTGCTGATGGAGAGCGCGGGGGAGCGGACCCTCGCCGAGGAGCTGCAGGGCGGCCGACTCACCCTGGACCTGCTGGAGCGGTACGGCCGGGACCTGCTGGAGATCGTCCTATACCTCGACGAGGTGGGGATCTGGCACCGGGATCTGAAGCCGGCGAACCTGGCGGCCCGACCGCTGAATGCCAAGGACCGGCAGCCGCATCTGTGCGTTTTCGACTTTTCGCTCTCCGCGACCCCGACGGACCAGCTGACCGCTGGCACCGCCGGCTATCTGGATCCGTTCCTGGGTCCGCCAAAGCGGCTGCGCTACGACCGGGCGGCGGAGCGGTTCGCCGCCGCGGTGACGTTGTTCGAGATGGCGACGGGGTCGCTGCCGGAGTGGGGTGGGGCCAATCCGGCGGCGGTCAGCGACGAGGTGACGCTGGATCCGGCGGTGTTCGAGCCGGTGGTCGCGGACCGGCTGGTCGACTTCTTCGGCCGGGCGTTGGCCCGGGAGACCGCCGACCGGTTCGACACGGCCGAGGAGATGCTCGACGCCTGGCGGGACATCTTCCGGAAGGTGCCGGCGGCCGGCAAGGGGCTGGCGTCGCCGGCGGCGGTGTCGGTGGCGAGCCTGGACACCGTGTTGGAGCAGTCGCCGCTGACCGAGCGGGCCCGTTCGGCGGTGCGCCGGCTCGGGTTGGTCACCGTGCGGGACCTGCTCCAGGCCAAACCATCCACGTTGGTCACCGCGAAGGGTGTGCCGGACGCGACCCGCAAGGAGATCCTGGCGTACGCCCGGTCGCTGCGCCCGCTGCTGGCGGCCGACCCGGCCGACGGCGTCGGCGATGTCGACGGTGCGGAAAAGGGCGGCGACGGTCGGCCGGCTGCCGGGGCGGCGACGCGCGGCATGGAGACGCTCTGCGCCGCGCTGCTTCCGGCGGAGACGGGCCGCACGAGCAAGCGCCGGACGACGTTGGCGGTGCTGCTGGGCCAGCAGCCGGCACCGGGCGACGACACGTGGTTGCACTGGCCGACGCAGGGTGAGGTGGCGCGCCGGACCGGCCAGACCCAGCCGCAGATTTCGGTGCTGCTGCGTAAGCAGATCGACGCCTGGCGGGCCGACGACGCCGTGTCGGCGGTTCGGGACGAGATCGTCGCCCTGGTGGAGAGCCGGGGGGCGGTGATGTCGGCCGCCGAGCTGGCGGATGCGCTGATCGCCACGCACGGCTCGTTCACGTCGGAGCCGAAACGCACGGCGCAGGCGATCGGCCTGGTCCGGGCGGCGGTGGAGACGGAGTTGTCCACCGGCGGCGACGCCCGGCTGGCGATCCAGCGGTTCCGGGCCTCGTCGACGGTGCTGGTGGGCCGGGAGCCGGTGGATCCGGCGTCGACGACGACGGCAGCCGACCTGTTGTCGTACGTGGTGGCGCTCGGCAGCCGTGCGGCGGAGTTGGTGCAGGCCGATCCGCTGCCGACCCGGCAGCGGGCGGTGGCGGAGCTGGCCGCGGTCACGCCGCCGCCGACGATGCCGGTGGTGCCGGAGCTGCGGCTGCTGCAGTTGGCGGCCGCCGGCAGCAACGGCCGGGCCGACGTCAACGGGCAGGGCCAGCTCTACCCGGTGGACATGCCGGCCGAGCGGGCGTTGCGGTTGGCTGCCGGCAGCATCGCCGGGCAGCGGCTACGCGAGGACGAGATCATCGGACGGGTACGGGCCCGTTTCCCACGCGCGCAGCAGCTGCCGGGCCGGCCGCAGCTCGACACACTGGTCCGCACCGTCGCCGGGCTTGACTGGGATCGCGAGCAGCGGGTGTACGCGCCGCCGGCACTGCCGTCGGTGTTCAGCGGCACCCGGGGTGCCACGGTCACCGGCGGGTACGCCGCGCCGCTGTGGCAGGCCGATGAGGTGGCGGCGAAGCTGGCCGGGGCGATCGACCGGCGGGCGTTCCTGGCGGTGCTGACCCCGTTGCGGGAGCTGGCCGCCGCCCGGCGGGAGCTGCTGGCCCGGCTCGGGCTGACCGAGGTGGACGTGACCGGGATCCTGCTGGACCGGCTGCGGGCGCTCGGCTACCCGTGGCAGGCGCTGGTGGCGGCGGACTCCGGTTCGGCCACTGACGCGAACTTCCGCAGCCTGGTGGATCTGGTCCGGCACGAGGTGGTGCCGGCGATCCGGGCGGCGCTGGCCACGGACGCGCCGGTGCTGTTGACCGAGGCGGCGCCGCTGGCCCGCTACGGCCAGGTGGAGCTGTTGGCGGAGTTGGCGGATCTGACCCGACCCCGGCCGGCGGCGCGGCTGCTGCTGGTGCCGGCCCGCAAACCGGATCCGGCGATGTTGGACGGTTACCAGTTGCCGTTGACGTCACCGGCGAGTCAGTCGCTGTGGATTTCGGGGCAATGGCTGAACGCCAGATCTGGTAGGACTATCCACCATGCCCATTCGACGGCTGCTTCTGGAGAACTACCGAGGGTTCCGTAACCGGCAGGAGATCGAGCTGGCACCGATCACCGTGGTGCTCGGCAAGAACAACTCCGGCAAGAGTGCCCTGACCCGTGCGCCGCTGGTGATCGCCACCGGCTTCGACACCACCTCACCGTCCCCACTGGATTTGGAACGACTGGGCCCGGACGCGGCCGATGACGTGCGCGAGCTCTACTTCGATCAGCTCGATGTGCGGCCGCTGACGTTGGGCGTGACCGTCGACGGTCCGCTGCCGTTCACACTGCGGGTGGATCTGGAGTATTCAGCCAGACTACGGAACGCGGTAGTGGTGGCGCTTCGGGTCGACACAGATGACAGCGCCGACCCGGTCGGCACCGTTGAGTTGGTGTCGAGCCGATTCACCGCCCCGATGCCGGATACCTCGGACATCGACGGCGTCGAGCTGTCGACGCTTCCTGAGCCTTCGGTCGACGGGCTCGACGAGTACGACATCCGCATCAGTGGCGGGCCGACCCGGACGAGGCAGGTGCGTTTCGCGGGCCTGCTGCCTGCCGCCGGGCAACTGCCGGACCTGGACGACCTGTTCCGCCAGGTGCGCCCAGGTCTGATCCGATACCTGGGGCCGTACCGGGAGCGGGTGGCCCGTCAGCATCGGATGCCGATCGGCACGCCTGCCGTGCTCGGCACGAAGGGCGAAGGGCTGGCCGGCCTGCTGGCCGACAGCCAGCGGAAGTCGGACGGACGGCTGCTGGCACAGATCAATGCGCACTTTCGCGAGATCGTGCCGGGGTGGCGGCTGGAGGAGGTCCCTGCCGGCCCGCTCTGGTCGACGGTGCTGGTCAGGGACGGCTCCAGGGCAAGGATCAACCTCGCCGACGCCGGTAGCGGGCTGGCCCAGGTGCTGCCGATCCTGGCGCAGTGTGCGATGGACGAACTGGCGGGGATCACCACAGCGCCGCCGTTGCAGATTATCGAGGAGCCGGAGGCGCACCTGCACCCACGTGTCCACGCTGACCTGGCCGACCTCTACCTGAGGACCGCGCAGCGGACCGGGACCCGGTTTCTGATCGAGACACACAGCGAAACGCTGCTGCTGCGGCTGCGTCGCCGGATCGCCGAGGTCGACAACGACTACGGCCCGGAGACGGTTGCCATCTACGTCGTGGAGCAGCACGACGGCGTCTCGTCGGCACGTCGCATCCCGCTGGACAGTCTCGGCAACCTCGACGACAGCTGGCCGCCGGGCTACTTCTCCCAGGACTACCACGAGGTCCGAGCCCTCGCGGCTGCCCAGTCGGAACGGAACGCCCGTGCTTCTTGATATCGACGAGACGATTCTGGACGGCGCGGACCACCGGCCGGTGATCACGCTGCTCTGCATGGTGGCGGAGAAGCGCCACGACTGGCATCCGACGTTGTCGCAGGCAGCGAGGATGATCGACCTTGTCGAGCGGCTGGCCCGAGCGGGTGTCCGGATGCCGGTGCTCAGCCAGTGGGCAGAGGAGGCGACGGAGGAGGCCGCGTACCCCAGCCCACCGGACGCTCGGCGGACGGTGCGTGTCGGCCTGGCTGACCTGGAGCATCTGGTCGCCGACCTGGACAAGCCGGCGGTGCTGGTGGTGGAGAATCAGCTCGCCGATGGCAGCTTCGTGCAGGACATGGCGGCGGCCCTGGACGACAAGCGGATCGTCGAGGCGCTGCGTCGGATGTGGCTTCGGCTGCACAACGGCGGCGGTAAGGGCCAGATGGCCGAACTCGCCGCCGATGAGGGAAAGAAGTTCGCGATCGTGTCGCCAAGGGTGGCGATCCTGTTCGACGGCGACCGCGACGGCCCTGGCCAGCCGAGCGACAACGAGCCCAGGAAGGCGCAGGCGCACGCGGCCGGCATCCAGAACGTGCACATCCTCGCCTACCGGGCGGCGGAGAACTACGTCCCGCTCGTGGTGTGGGAGTCGCTCTACCCCCGGCATCGGCGCAGGATCAGCCAGCTGCGGGCGATGCCGGCGAATCAGCGTGGCTACCTGAAGAAGGACTCCTACCCCGGTAACGGGCTGCCCAGGCAGCTCACCGTGGCGGGCCGGAAGCTGACCGAGGCGGACTTCGACGAGCTCGGCCCGGACGTCGTCGCCGAACTGCGGCAGATCCTCACGATGATCCACACGATCCTGTAGGACACTAGCGGTATGTCCAGCAGCCGGGGAGACGTCCAGGTCGAACCTATTGCGATGATGCTGGTCGACATGCTGGAGGAGATCGCCGCAGGCCGGATCCGGGTGCCCAGGTTTCAGCGGCCGTTCGTGTGGCGACCCGAGCAGATGCTGGACCTGTTCGACAGCATCGAGCGAGGATGGCCGATCGGCGGCATCACCGTGTGGGAGACCACCGACGAGGTGCCCTCGCTCGACCACCTCGGCGAGGTGCCGGTGCGGATGCCGCCGGCAGGCACTCCGGTGTCGTACGTGCTCGACGGGCATCAACGGCTCTCCACCCTGTTCGGGGTGCTGCGTAGGCAGGGCCGGCCGCCGCGCGGCGACGATCAGCGGGAGTGGAAGTGGCGGATCTATCGCGATCTGGAGCCGCAGGAGGACAACGAACGCTACCGGCATCATCGGGCGTTCGGCTCCCCGCCGCCCCTTCCTCCTGATTCGTACCTCCCGATGCGCTCCGTCAACAGCACCGTCGACTTTCTCCGCTTCCTGCGGAACCTGGAGGCGCGGGTCAACGACGCCACCCGGATGGAGAGGCTGATCAACGAAGCCGACTGGGTGGCGCAGCGGGTTCGTGCGTACAAGATTCCGTTGGTGCGGGTCCGCGACAGCGACCTGGGGTCGGCCATCGAGGTGTTCGCCCGGATCAACAACCGTGGAGTACGCCTGGAGACACACGAGATCGCCTCCCGGCTGACCGGCCCGGTCCAGAAATCCACAATGGGCGAACAGGTCGACAGCATCGTCGAGTCCGTCGCGAGCACGGGCTTCGGTGAGCTGCCGAGGATGGCGGTGTTCCGGTCGATGCTAGCGATCGCCGGCGAGCCGGACGTCATGAAGCCGCACTGGGAACAGGTGGCGCAGCGGATCCGGACCAGCCAGGTCGACGTGCTGGCGGCCGGGCAGAAGGCGGTGCACAAGGCGGTGGAGCTGCTGCGGGCGGCGGGGCTGCCGCTGGCGGCCCTGTTGCCGTACTCGCATCAGTTGGTGTTGTTGACCTACTTCTTCCACTGTCGGCCGGACCCGACCGGCAACCAGCGGTTGGAGCTGGAGCGCTGGTTCTGGGTGACGTCGTGGGCGGGGTCGTTCGCGGGTGCCAACTCGACCCGGATCCGGGAGGGCCTGGCGGAGATGAAGGCGTTCGCCTCCGGCGCGACCCCGACCCTGAAGCTGGACGTCGGCGCGGTGCAGCCGATGCCGGAGCCGTTCAACCTGAACAGTGCCCGGACGCTGGCGTACGTGGCGTGGGAGGCGCACGAGTTCCCGACCCGGCGGGACGCGCTCGGCCAGGAGTTCGAGGTGGTGAAACGGCTGGCCGGCGGGGTGCCGCAGGCGTACCGGCAGATCGTGCCAGGTCATTCGACGGCGGCCAACCGGATCATCCTGCCGACCGGCCCGGGGGACAACCCGCTGGGGGTGTTCAAGGAGCTACGCAAGGGCCAGCTGGAGCGCACGATCAGCCCGGAGCACGTGACGAGGCTGCTGGCCAGTCACTGCATCAACGAGCGGGCTTTCCTCAAGCTGCTGGCCGGTGACCACGAGGGGTTCCTGGAGCTGCGGGGCGAGGTGTTGCAGGAGCGGCTGCGGGCGTTCGCGAAAGGGCTGGGCGTCATGCTCGGGCCGGACATGACCGGCGTGGCCGACAACGACACCGAGCACGACGAGTGACGCCGATCCGACGAGTCACTTCGGACCCGCACCTGCCGGAACCAACTGAAGATCTCGGATCTGACTGTTCAGCAGGCAGGTCGCAGACCCCAGCATGACGATGACCGCTGCGACAAGAAAGGCCCCGGAGAGGCCGACCAGGTCAACCGTCAGGGCAACAAATCCAATCGAAAGCGGCGACATTCCGATTGTGGATACCGAGAAGGCTCCCATTACTCGCCCGGTCATGCCTGCTAGTGTATTTGCTTGGATGAGTGGGATAGCAACGCCTGCTACAAGACCTCCAACGGCGCCCAGAAAAAACGACATTGCGAAGGCTGCAAGGTTGATCTTGGAAATGCTGAGGGCCGTCAGAATAAGGCTGGCGCTG
The DNA here is from genome assembly GCF_027497315.1 of Solwaraspora sp. WMMA2059. Taxonomy (GTDB): domain Bacteria; phylum Actinomycetota; class Actinomycetes; order Mycobacteriales; family Micromonosporaceae; genus Micromonospora_E. The sequence goes on from NZ_CP114908.1 coordinate 37,431, forward strand.
ACTCCTGCGCTCGCGACAACGATGCCGGGCCTGCGGATAGTGGATTTGATGACGAAAAAGACCGCTATGGTCGCCGCGCCAACGCCAAGTGCGGAGATGAGGAAGCCAAATCCTGTGGACCCCCAGTCCATCCGCAAGGCGAGCGCGGGGAAGCCGATGTTGACGATACCGTTGACGGAGAATTCAAGCAGGGCGACCAGTAGTACGAGGTTTCGAATCTCTGGTCTTCTCAGTATGTAGCCCACGCCTTCGAGGGACTGGCGGAAAATGTTCAACTGACTCAGGTGGTCCTCTGCCCGCTCGACGTGGCGGCGAACGATGGCTAGGGCAACAGTCGACATGACGAATAGGGCACTGCATGCTAGGAATGGCATTGGTAAGCTGCCTGACGCTACAAGCAGGCCGCCAAGTGGAGCGCCTACCACCAGGCCTGCGCGAGTGCCTAGCGCTCGCAAATTTTGCACACGGACAAGCTGACTCGAAGGTACAACCATCGGCGGCAGGGCGCCAGCGGCAGGGTAGAAGAGCGCGTCCACCACGCCAAACATGACAGCGATGACAAGAAGTAGCTGCAACGACACTCCGAGTGTGCCAAGTGTCAGGGACACGCAGAGCATGAGGAGACTGCGTATGCAGTCAGTGGTGATGGCTACCCGGAGCGCGCCGAACCGGTCGACAAACGTGCCACCAAGCAACATCAGAATAGCGCGAGGGATCGCGCCGGCCGCTAGGATCATCCCCGCGCCGCTCGGGCCAGCGAGGCGTACCGCCGCCCAGGCCAGCGTGAGGAAGTAGATCTGCCCACCGATTAATGAGAGCGGCTCCGCAAGCAGCCAGACAGACCTTCTCCAGCCCCACGAATCATCGGTGGAGCTGCTCGTGGTTGTCGCGCTCATGACCTACTCCATCGGGATCGCGTGCAGGAACACAAACACCTTTTTTCCCTTCCTGGCGGATCGTCGATCTCGAAAAGTCATGAGGATCTCTGTCAGTTTTTCCTGGAGCTCTTTGGAGTCTTCCTCGTTGAGTTCGAGCACCATGTCCGAGCTAAAGGCGAGAGATTGTGCTTTATCGTCGTCGGAAAGGCGTGAAAAATAGCGCTCCAAATGTTCGAAGTGAACGGCGGCCTGGGCTCGCTGCAGACTGTCCAGGTCATCGACTGACTTCGACTCGTTGTCCTGGGTGAAGGATAGGCCACGGGTCGCGTGTCGCCAGTAACGCTCCCGCCCACGGGCCATCGCGGCGGGATCCTCCTCCAGGGCCCCGAGCTCGGCCATGCGCGTGAGGTGGTAGAAGGCCAGCTGCGGCGTGACACCCACCTCTGCGGCGAGGGTCGTTGCTGTCGCTGACCCTAGGCCGGCCAGGGCGTAGTAGAGCCGCAGGCGGAGGGGGTGGGTGAAGGCCTTGAGTGCCTCGGCCTGGCTGATCCGTCGAGGGTGACTGTCTTCCACCTCGCCAGACTAGGTTGCGATCAGCATCGATTCAAGACTTCTTGAATCAGCCCCGGGGTAAGGTATCTAAGCCGAGACCGAGGGTTCGTGGCGCTGCGGACCGATCTGCTGCAAGACCGGCTGTGGGCGTTCGCGAAAGGGCTGGGCGTCATGCTCGGGCCGGACATGGACGGCAAGAGCGACAATGACACCGAGCACGACGAGTGATGCCGTGGCTGGGCCGTAGGATCGCAGCCGTGCTCGACGAACTCGACGAAGACGCGCGGCGGCGACTCCAGCAGGCGATGCAGGCGCAGGTGAATCACCTGGTCGACGATCTGCGTATGCGGCTCGCGGAGCCGGAGTCGCTGTCGCTGCGGGCCGAGCTGCTGCAGGAGTACGAGAAGGCGAAGAAGGCCGAGCGGCTGGCCGGCGCGTTCGAGGTGTGGCTGGAGGACGTGCTCGACCAGGCGGCGGTGGCCTGGGTGCTGGGTTGTGTCTTCGTCCGCTTCTGCGAGGACAACGAGCTGATCGACGGGCTGTGGATCGGCGGGGACGATCCGGCGGCCCCGGCCGAGACGGGGATGCAGCGGCGGCAGGCGTACCTGATCGAGGCCGACCATTCGTTGCACAACGACCGGCACTGGCTGCGGGAGGCGTTCCGCTACCTGGGCAGGCTGCGCCCGACGGCGCAGATCTTCGACAAGCACAACCCGGTGTGGCGGTTCGACATCTCCGGCGCGGCCGCAGAGGGGCTGAGCAACTTCTTCCGTACGGGGGAGGGCCGGGTGTCGCTGCGCAGCACGACCCTGGACACCCGCTTCCTCGGTGATCTCTACCAGGAGTTGTCGACGCACGCGAAGAAGACGTACGCGCTGTTGCAGACTCCGGTGTTCGTCGAGAAGTTCATCCTGGACCGAACGTTCGAGCCGGCGCTGAGCGAGTTCGGCCTGCCCGAGATGAAGGTGATCGACCCGACGTGCGGCTCCGGCCACTTCCTGCTCGGCGCGTTCGACCGGCTGGTGCGCGAGTGGCGCAAACGGGAGCCGACCACCGACATCCGGGCCATCGTCGACCGGGCGCTCGGCCAGGTCACCGGCGTCGACATCAACGCCTTCGCGGTCGCCATCGCCCGCTTCCGGCTGCTGGTCGCCGCGATCAAGCTCGGCAAGTGGCACAAGCTCGAACGCTGCCCCGCCTTCCCCGTCCGCGTCGCCACCGGCGACTCCCTGCTGGAGTGGGGCCGCGCCTCCCGCGCACAGGGCGACCTGCTGGCAGCATTCGAGGGTAGGCCGGTCTTCGCGTACGAGAGCGAAGACGACGAACTGCTAGCCGAGTATCTGGAGGTCGGTCAGTACACGGTGGTGGTTGGCAACCCGCCATACATCACCGTCGCCGACCCGGCCCGCAACAAGCTCTACCGCAGCATCTACCCGGACGTCTGCCATCGGCAGTACGCGCTGACCGTGCCCTTCGCCAAGCGCTTCTTCGACCTGGCGAGACGATCCGACGAGTACGGCGAGGGCGCCGGCTTCGTCGGCCAGATTACCGGCAACGCCTTCATGAAGCGCGAGTTCGGCAAGAAGCTGATCGAGGATTACTTCGCTCACGAGGTCGAGCTGAGCGAAGTCATCGACACCTCCGGTGCCTACATCCCCGGCCACGGCACGCCGACAGTCATCCTGGTCGGCCGCAACAACGACCGCCGCCGCCTCCCGGTCGTCCGCGCCGTCCTCGGTGTGCAGGGTGAACCGACCACCCCGGACAACCCAGCCGATGGACTTGTCTGGCAGGCGATCGTCGACCAGGTCGACGATCCTGGCTCGGCGTCCCGCTGGGTCACCGTCCAAGACCTCGACCGCTCCCGCCTCCTGAAACACCCCTGGAGCCTCTCCGGCGGCGGCGCAGGCGAGCTGCAAGCGGCTATTGAGGCGTCGGGCGGGTTGCTCGCTGAGGTCATTGACGAAGTGGGACGGACAACCCACACCGGTCTTGACGAGGCGTATTACTCACCGCGAACTGCTTTGGTGACGAGTGGGCTGACGGGATACGGGGTACCAGTAGTCCTTGGCGAAGACGTTCGAGATTTCCGACTCATTCATCCTACCTGGACTCTATTTCCCTACGATGCTGCCGGCTTAATTCGCGATCTTGATCGAGTTGAGGAACTGCGCTACTGGCCGTTAAGGTCCTCGCTCGCCAGGCGAGTCGACTTCGGTCAGACTCCGGCGGAGCGTGGGTTGCGTTGGTTTGATCACAGCATGTTCTTCGCGAAGCGTTTTCGGTCGCCGTTGTCGATTGCGTTCGCGTTTGTGGCTACGCACAATCATTTTGTGCTGGACCGGGGTGGGAAGGTCTTCAAGCAGTCTGCGCCGGTGATCAAGCTGCCGGAGGGGGCAACGGAGGATGACCATCTGAGGTTGCTCGGCGTACTCAATAGCTCCACCGCCTGCTTCTGGCTCAAGCAGGTCAGTCAGAGCAAGGCTGGCAGCGGCATCGGCCGTGGGATTCAGCCCGAGAGCTGGATGGATCGGTGGGAGTTCACGGGGACCAAGTTGGAGGAGTTTCCGTTGCCGGCGGAGTATCCGTTGGGTCGGGCGCGTGAGCTGGATACGTTGGCGCAGCGGCTAGGCGAGCTGACGCCGGCGGCGGTGGCCGAGTCGGGGGTGCCGACTGTGGAGCGGCTGGCGCAGGCGAGAGTCGAGTACGACCTGGTCCGGGCGCGGATGATCGCGCTTCAGGAGGAGCTGGACTGGGAGGTCTACCGGCTCTACGGGCTGATGGATGAGGACCTGACCCATCCGGACCCGCCAGGGCTGAGCCTTGGTGAGCGGGCGTTCGAGATCACGATGGTACGGAAGGGTGTGGAGACGGCCTGGTTCGTGCGGCACGACTCCGTACCGGTGGACAAGCCCAACCCCGACTGGCCGGCGGATTACCGCGACTTGGTCGAACGACGGATCGTTGCCACGGCCGGCAACCGGCACCTTCAGCTGATTGAGCGCCCGGAGTGCAAGCGTCGGTGGAAGACCGATGGCTGGGCCACGATGCAGGTGGATGCTTTGCGGGACTGGCTGTTGGAGCGGCTGGAGGCCCCGGAGCTGTGGGGTGGCACGCCGGAGCCGCTGTCGGTGGCGCAGCTCGCCGACCGGGTGGCCGGCGACGCCGACTTCCAGCAGGTGTTGGCGCTGCTGCCGGAGTACGAGGGCATGAGCCTGGTCGTCGCGCTCGACAAGCTGGTCGCCACCGAGCATGTGCCATTCCTGCCGAAGCAGCGCTACAAGCCGTCCGGGCTGCGTAAGCGGGTGCTGTGGGAGCAGACCTGGGAGAAGCAGCGGCGTGAGGACGCCGGGGAGACGGTGGAGATCGACGTCCCGCCGAAGTACACCTCGGCGGACTTTGTCCGGCCGTCGTACGCGAAGGCGCGCGGCAAGCTCGACGTGCCGAAGGAGCGGTTTATCTCGTACCCGGAAATGGGCCGCGACACCGACTCCAGCCTGCTGCTCGGCTGGGCCGGCTGGGACCACCTGGCGCAGGCGCAGGCGCTGGCCACGGTGTACGTGAATCGGCGCAGTCAGGAGGCGTGGGAGGCGCACCGTCTGCTGCCGCTGCTCGCCGGCCTGCTGGAGCTGGAGCCGTGGCTACACCAGTGGTACGCCGCCGAGCGCCCCGGCTACCCCGGCTCGCCGGCACAGTTCTACACCGACTTCATCGACACCGAGCTGTCCACCCTCAGCTCCGACCGCACCGCCCTGTCCCTGCTCCGCGGCCTCCCCGAGTAGGAGTCGGTACCGTCTGACCCTGTTGGACGGTGCTGGTGTTCGATAGGTTCGGCTGGTGGTGGGAGGGCGACGGAGCGGTGGTCGATGAGCGTTGACGATGTGAAGCGCACTGTCGAGCTGGGCAACGAAGCAGTCCGGCAGGGGTGTCAGATCCTTGAACAGGCGCTCGCCGCGGCTGCAGAAGCGGGTGCCTTGGCGCGGGCCACGATGCATGACAGCGCCCATGACGAGGTCGAGAAGGCAAAGGCGAAGCTGGACTCGTTGGAACGTGAGGTTGAGCTGGCGATTCGGCGGTTCGAGGCTACCGCCCAAAACGCGAACGATCACGTAGCCAAGCTCTGATGTCCGGGACCCTCGGCGACGTCGTAGCGCGGCACTACGCTATTGGGGGTTGTTGTCGAGGATCACCAGGTAGGCGTCCGCCGGCAGCCAGCGCAGGTCTTTCAGGCAGTCGGACAGTGCGTTCCAATTCCTAGCCGAAGCGGCTGGCGAAGATTAAGGTCAGGCCTCCGAGCGCACGTTCGCATCGGCGTCGACCTCGAGGTGCCCCTGCAGCCCACCGCTACAGTTTCCTCCCGGGACATCGACCTGCTTCGCGGTAAGAGTCAAGGTCTGGTTGACGATTTGAGTGCCCGTTGCGTCAGCCAAGGTCAGAGTCACTTCGACTGGGCTGGGTGGCAGGTCGGGGATTGAGGCGAAGCCGGCCTTGTTTCCACTGGCCACGGAGCCTGCTGAACAGACTGTGTCCAGTCCGTCTTCGGCGCAGCCGCTGCCGCCAACCGCACCACCCGGGAAGATGGCGACCTGTCGCGTCCGACAGGAGGCGTCCCAACAGGCCATAATCTCTGCCGTCCCTACCTGCTCCGCTACCACCGGAGCAATGCGGAGACCGATCCCGGTTTGGACGCCAACGAGCCGACATGCCTCCCCGGTCGAGGACTTGGTGCAACTCACCAGGGCTCCTAGGATCAGTGCCCCGACAACCAAGTACCTGTGCCTCGCCACGACAACTCCAATCGCGTTAGCGGTCACCTTCCCGTTTACCAAGCTGCACTTCCTGCATCACGCTCTACTTGATCTTATACTAGTAGGGCTCCGGCGTCGACTATAGGTGTACACGGGGCTATCCTGGATCGATCATTTGTCACGCCTGATCTCTGAGACTGTCGGTCTGCAGTCGTGCCCGTGGTCGGGCGAGCGGGGACGAGATTGATGCCATCCTCGTCAGTGCTGTCGATACCGCAAGTCGACTCTGATGCCGGTGACGAGCTGCTGATCGGACCGGGTCGCGTAGTTCTGGAGACGTGCTTAGATTCCTGTTATCTCGCCGATTTCGAGGGCTATCTACGGGTTACATGGCGTCGGTCTCGGTCTGATAGGTGGCCAGTGCGGCCGGCATCGGCAGTCCATACTTGTCGCACAGGAAACGGGTTTGGCAGTATCGCTGGGAATCGGCGGCCACGCCGCCGAGGACTGTGGAATTCACCCCTGCACCGATGAGGACGCCCACGATGGGCACGGCTTTGGCGACGTTCTGAACTGGAACCCTGGCACCAGCCGGACCCAAGTGCTGCAGCAACTTCTCAAGGGCGACCACGAGGCGATGGTCCGCACGGAGCTTGGCGGAGAATCTTACGCGTCCCTTCAGAGCGCTGGCCGCTCGTGCGGTGTCGCGCAGCGGCCCAACCTTGGCTGCCTGTGCCATGAAGGACCGGTGCACCAGACGTTCGATGAAAGCTTGCTCCGAGGGGTCTTTGGCGTCGTAGCCGTAGGAGTACGCGATGCGCGACGCGATCGAGGTGCTCAGGACCTGGATGACGAGGATGTCGGCAGTAATTGCGGCGGGGATCCCTGCCACGGGGACCAAGGCCAGCAAGCCCATGGCACCACCTTCGACCGCGCCGGCGGAACGCCACCTCAGTGTGTTGCGGGTCAGCAGCCGGTCACACACCTTGAGGTCCTGCTGCCGCAGCTCAGTGAAACTGTTCAGCTCCATGCCGCGCTTGCGGGCAATCTTCTCGACGCCCTTCGGGTCGTTGAGCTCCAAGGCCCAGGCGTTGACCAACTCCAGCAGCGCTGCGGCAGCCTCGGCCGCTGGCCGCAGGGCCATGCTGGCAACCGCGTCGCCTCCGCGGCGCACTGGTTCCTTGATCGTCTCCGGTACCGCCCTGGTGGCCCGGCTCGCGGCGTTTCGCGCGACCTCGCCGGAGCGATCGAGTGCAGTGCTCGCCCAGTTCGGTAAACCACGGCGGTTGTTGCGGCGCTGCCAGTGCTCGTTGAGCCTGTCCCACACCTGCTCTTCGTATGCACTCATCGGGGTTGCGCCGTCGGCGAGCGAGTCAGCGACAGTGCTCATCGATGGCCTCCATTCGACTGGGATGACTGGGTCATGATGGCACTGCCGGGCGGCAGGCGGCGGTGAGCTTCGGCCGACGACCAGGCCAGGCATTCAGTCCACAGACGATCGAGGGTACGCCGCTTACGCGCCGGGCAGACATCACCTAAACGGTGGAGGGCCGGAACATCCACTCGCTGAATGCCGTCACCCTCGTCGTCTGCCCTCGGCATGGAGAGACAGCTCTCTGCCTCGGGTCAGTGAGGAGCGTCGGGGGTGAGGGTGGAGAGGAAGGACGTCCAGCCGGCGGGGGAGAAGGCGAGTGCCGGGCCGGCGGGGTCTTTGCTGTCGCGTACGAGGACTGTGACGGGGACGTTGGTGGCGACCTCGACGCACATGGCCTGCCCGTTGCTGCGGGTGCTCTTGCGCCAGATTGCCTGCTGCGGATCACCGGGGGTGGCGGTCATCGGTGCTCTCCCTTGCTCCCTGCGCGAGGATCGCCTCAGCCCTCATCCGCAGGAAGGCCAGCGTGTCGGCGGGTGAGAGCGCGGTCGCACGGAGATGGTCGAACGCCAACCCGTGCATCTCCACATGGTAGTCCTTGTCCAGGTACAGAGCGCCACTCAGATTCTCCTGGTAGACGACTGTCGGATGGTTGCTGAAGTCGAGCATCGCAAAGGGGCCGCCCATGCCCATGTGTGCGCCTTGGCGGAAGGGCAGCACCTGGACCGTGATTGACGGGCGCTGTGCCATGGTGATCATGTGCTCCAGCTGGGCTGCCATCACCTGCGGGCCGCCGACCGGCCGGTGCAGGACTGCCTCGTCGAAGATGAACCACAGCCTGGGTGGTTTGCGTCGTTCCAGGATGCGCTGGCGGGCGAGGCGTAGCTCGATCCGCTCCTCGATCTTCTCCGGTGGACCCTCCGGGAACTCCGCGCTGATGATGGCGCGGGCGTAGTCCGAGGTCTGGAGCAGGCCGTTGACGAGTTGGACGTCGTAGGTGCGGAGCTGGGTCGCCTCGTCCTCGAAGGCGATGTACCCGTCGAGCCCGTGCGGCATCGCGCCGGAGTAGTCGACCCACCAGTTGTACTTCTGGGCGTCGCGGGCGAGCTCGATGAGCCCGACAGCCTCCTTGTCGGGTACGCCGTAGAGGCGCAGCAGCTTCGTGACGTTCCGCGTCGTCACCGAGACCTGTGCGTTCTCGACGCGGGACAACGTCGACTTGCTGATCTTCACCTGTTGGATGACCTGGTCAATTGTCAGACCGGCAGCCTCGCGAAGTGCGCGAAGCTCGGTCGCGAGCCGTCGTCGCTGGACGGTTGGGGTTCCTGCCACAACAGACAGTCTGAGCCATGAGTACGTCGTTTGACGAGTCTCCGAGCCAACTAATTTTCTATCGGATGCGGTGTTGCAAGATCACGCTTTCCCTGTCAGTGTGGGCCAAGTATCGAAGGTGGACGGTTGATCAACTGGCCGGCTGCTGGGTAGCGGGGAACGGCGAGTCCATGATCGTTTCCCCGCTGCGTATCACTGAAATCCCAGGTGACCGGGCAGGCTGCGGTAACGGCCCGCCCGGTCGTCCCCAGCCCAATCAGAAGGGTTGATCATGGTGGCGCTTGGTGCCCTGGTTTCCGGAATCCTGCTCGGGTTCTTCGTCGGGTTGTTCAGTTTCAAGGTCAAGTCGCGGTGGTGTCCCGACTGCGGTCGGACGACGGTGCCGGCGGCTGATCGGTAGCGTGCCGGACGACCGGTCCCCGGCCGATCCCCGCCCCGGTGACGAGTTGATCATCGATGGTCGGGCGAGTGTGCAGTTCGCGGCCGGGCGCGGTTTCCGGTTCCGGGTGACGACAGTGGACAAACGCTGGACGTACGAGGGCTGGGTCTGGCTCACCGGGTATGTGCTGGCAGCCGACGGCGAAGCCCGCGAACGTCGGGAGATCTTCGTCCAGCGTGACGGTCTCCGCTGGGCACCGCGCCCGCGCCGACACCGCTGACCAGGGCGGCGGCACCACTGCGACGCGAACCGTGTGCTTTCCATCCGTACCCCTTGAAGGTTTTCGACTGTGTGAAAGGTGGTTCCTGCTGTGCGCAGATTCTTTGACCTGTTCCGCCGGGCTCCGGTGCGGAGCCGGCGTAACCGGCGGTTGCTCGCCGAGATCGCCCGCTACCACGACCGGCGGCCGACCGACGCCGCGGCCGGTCAGCGTTCGCCGGTGCGGCCCGCCCCGAACACCGCAGGCCACTTGTACGGGCGGCCGGTGCGGCCGTCGATCAGCCCCGGCCTGGTCCGCGACCGTTCGTTCGGCGACCGGGTGCGGCGTGGCTGCGACCCGGTCGAGGTGCGCGCCTTCCTGCACGTGGTCGCCGACGAGTTGACCGCGCTGCGCGCCGAACTTGGCTCCACCCAGGAGGAGAACGCCCGGCTCAAGCAGGCGTTGCGGGACTGGCAGTCGGAGCAGTTCGAGCGGTCGCACCGGTTCGGGGCGGGGGTGGCGGCGTGAACGGCGTCAACAAGGTGCCGGCCGGCTCGCTGCACATCGTCGGCGTCGGCGCGGACCGCCGGCGGGCGCAACGCGTGTTCACCGTCGCGAACCTCGACACCGGGCAGGTCGCCTCGACCAGCCTCGTTCCGGGCTCGTTCACGCCGATCCCGACTCCGGGTGGGACGTGGTGGCTGCCGTTCGCGCCGATCGTCGCCGACCTCGCTGCCCGCGCGGGCGTTGTCGAGGCGACGTTGCGTGACCCGGATTTCCCCGACGAACCCGGTCGGCTGCCGTCGTCCGGGTTGACGCTGCCCCGGCAGTGGCAGCCCGGCATCCCGCAGTCCGACCGGCTGCGGTGGGAAGCCGTCGCGCTCACCAACCGGCTGGTGACGCCGTGGCTGGTGCTGATCGGCCGCAGCGTCGAGCCGCCGCCACCCGGCGACCCGGCCCGGCTGCTCGGCCGGCTGTGCGCGCTCGCCGACCAGTTGCACGTCGACCTGGTCCTCGAAGTCCGGCCCAGCTCCATCGGGCGTGGGCTGAGCTGGGACGTCCGGTTCGAGCATGCCGGCGGTACGGTGCCCGACTACCAGCACCGGTGGATCGCGGACCTGCCGACCGCGCTCGCCACCATCCCCGCCGAACGGGCGGTGACCGGCCTGACCGTCGCCAATCCGCTGCTGCCCGCCCACTACCTCACCGAGGCTGCCCTCACCGGGCGTGCGATACCGGTCGGGTTGGACGGTCACCCCGGCGGCCACGACCTCGACCAGGTCGAACGCCGCATGATCAGTGATGCCGAACAGCACGGCGGCGCGCAGGCCATCTGGCGCAACCGGCACTGGTGGCACACCAGCCTGCGACCCGCCGACACCCCCGGCACATTCGTGCGCGGCTGGGAACCGCCGGCACCGAAACACTGGGGCGAGCCGATCCCCACCCACCCCTGCGGCCGGTGCGCCGACCGGCCGGACCCGCCGTACTGCCTGGACTGTTACGGCACCCGCCAGGTCCGACGCGGCGCGGTGCTCACCGTCACCGACCTGCGTGGCCGGACCGTGCACCGCAACTGGCGACCCGACAGCGAACCGACCGGCGACCCGGAAGCTGCCGTCGGCCCGCAACCGCCCACCCTGGTGCTCACCGACCGGCCGTCCGGCACCACCGTGTGGCAGCTGCCCGAGCACTACCAGATCGGCTCGCTCGCCGCCGGCTTCGGCGTGCAGCCGACCGACCTGACCGACATCGACGGCGAACACGTCACCGACCAACACCTGCGCAACGGTGTCAGCCAGGTCCCCCACACCGGCGGCGACCCGCTCCACGCGTACCTCGGTGAAGTCGGCGCCACCTACGACGGCGCCCGCGTCATGGTCCTGGCCACCGGCTGGCCCGGCCCCACCCTCGACGAACTCGCCGCCCTGATCCGCGGCCTCGGCCTCGCCCTGGACATCACCGTCATCGACCACCGCAACACCATCGGCCGACCCGAACTGTCCCAGGGCCACAGCTGGTCGGTCCGGGTCGTCGACCCGGCCACCCCGCTGGCCGTCGACCCGGTCCCCACCAGCGCCGCCCTGCCCGAAGCGGCCGCGCTCTGCTACCGCTACCTGCACGGCGCACTGCGCGCCACCATCCCCACCGACCCGGAAACGCCGATCTCCGTGCCGCAACAGCCCGCAGCGGCCGGCACCCTCCCCGACACCACAACCCACACCACCCAGGTACGCCGCCACGCCGCCACCCGGCCCGGCGAACCTGTCACTGTCCGCCTCCACCCCGACGGCACCCACACCCTCACTACAGACCACCCGAGGTAGCCTCTGCCTGACGATGTTGACGGCTCGGGTTGCTGGGCGTTTAGGTGGTGGGCGTGCAGCAACCGCGGGTCGGGGTGGCGGCATTCGTGCTCAGCGAAGGTCGCTTCCTGATGGGCTTCCGCAAAGGTGCCCACGGGGCCGGCACCTGGTCGCTGCCCGGCGGCCACCTCGAACACGGGGAGAGCTTCGAGCAGACCGCGCGGCGGGAGGTCGAGGAGGAAACCGGCGTCGAGATCACCAACGTACGCTTCGGAGCGGTAACCAACGACGTGTTCGACGCCGCCCGGCACTACGTGACGATCTGGATGATCAGTGACCGCCTACGGGGCAGTCCACAGGTCCGCGAGCCGGATAAGTTCGTCGACCTCCGCTGGATCGCCCCGCCCACGATGCCTGATCCACTCTTCCTCCCCATGCGTAACCTGCTCGACCAGCACGACCTGGCGCAGCTGCTGCCGTGACAATCAGCCGACGAGGGTCGGCATCTCCGACCGGTTTCTTCTGCTTTTCCGGGCGCTCCGTGATGGCATCAGCCGTGGCATGAGCTGTACCTCGACGTGATCCAGATCCTCGCGGATCGTCTGCATGCTGTGCTTCTCGGCCCGTTCCCGTTTGCCGGAGGTGCGCGCGGCCCGGCGGAGCGCTTTGAAGGACACCGCCATCAGCCAACTGGCCGCAGAAGCGCGGCTGATGTGTCTCAGGCTCGCGTCCTGCAGCCGCCGTAGATACTCGGCTAGTATCGGACGGTCGCGTGGTGGCACGTCGCCTAGGATCTGGTCCGCAATCGGGGTGCTGTTGGCAGGTTTGAAGATGGCGAGTGCGATCAGCGCATCGGTCAAAGTGTGTCGCCCGGCGACGCTGATATGGGTCTTCACTAGTTTGAGAAGGCGCTCCGCGGCGGGGCTGCGTTGAATCCTCCCGGTTCGTAGGTCGTCGACTAGTCCGTCTCGAATTAGCCACAGCTCGTTGCGAAATTGGCTGTGCGCTAGGCGGGTAAGCTGATAAATTAGCAGGAATGGTGACAGGGCTGCAGAGATCAGCATTATGAAGAATGCCAGCGAGTCAATGTGCATTTTCTTCCTCTTTCTGTCGGCTATTCGCGCTCTCCAGCTCCTTCTCTAGTTTGTCAAGGCGCTCTCTCTGTTGCTTGATTTTCTTCTTCCTCAGGCGACTCTGATTTGCTGTCACGCCAAGGATGGTGGTGGATGCAACGGAGTAGGCAACTGCTATGCTTACTCTTATGTCGGCATTCACGGCTGTTGTCTCGCCGGCAAAGGCGGCGGCGATAGGCTGCACCGCTTGAAGTGGAATCCATGCTACGGCGATGACCGCGATCCACCGCGTGCCGTCGACAATCCCTTGAATGATCTGGAACTTGTGGCCCTTTCTGCTATCTTCCCTCAGCTGCTTGAGTGCCTGCTCGGTCCGTTCAGTTCGCAGGTTTGCTCGATCGATTTGCAGCCGTAGTTTCTCTTTTTCGAGGTCGTCTATCTGCTTCTGTGGGTGTTCGCTGACCTCATCATGATCGTCTTTGTTGCTCTCCCGCATGACTGAGGATCATAAGAGCTTTCGTGTTGTTGAGTTTGACGTGCAAAAACAGCTAATCGGGCAAGCTGGGCTGTTGGGCTCTTCTTCGCATCTCTCCGTTATCTGGCTGATGATCATGGGTAACTGCTGGTGGTGATTGGTGTGCGGATAGTGTTGATCTTTGCTCGCGAGGTCACATCTGTCGGCTATCTGACCTTCTTGATCAACCCTTGGTTGTCGGGGGTGTGCGTACGGTGATGATACCGCAACGTCGATATCGTGTTCAATCTTAGCGGCGTTGATGAGCGTGGATGTAGTGGGAGTTTGCCTACATCGAACTGATTGCACGATCTTCGCCGCGCTACCAGGTATGGCGCGTGCGCTTCATTACGGGACGAGGCGAACTGTGGGCGACGTGTCTGGGCTTGCCGGCGCTTGCCGCCTAGGATCGACGGGCTGAGGCGGTCACGGCTTCACACGTGCTCAACCGGGTGGAGGGGAGCGGGATGACACTGCTGCGGGATCTGATCAACATCCCGACCTCGGTGGGTGACTCCGACTTCGTCGTACGCGCCGCCGCCGGTGCCGATCTGGCCAACTACGTCGTCACCGACCAGCTCCGGGACAGCTTTACCAAGGCACTCGCCAAGGTCGAGCACGCCGTCACCACCGGCCGGTCCCAGGCCACCTTCCTGCACGGCTCCTTCGGCTCCGGCAAGTCACACTTCATGGCCGTACTGCGGGAGATCCTGCACGGCAACCCCGAGGCCCGCGCGCTGCGCAACCTCGGCGAGCAGGTGACCGCCGCCGACAAGTGGCTCACCGGGCGGCGGCTGCTCACCCTCACCTTCCACATGCTCGACGCCCGCTCGGTCGAACAGGCCGTGCTGGAGGGCTACCTCAACCAGATCACCGCCCTGCACCCCGACGCGCCGACGCCCGCCGTACACCGGTCCGACGCGCTGCTGACCGACGCGGCCCGGCTGCGCGCCCGGATGGGCGACGAGGCGTTCTTCGCCGCGCTCAGTGACGCCGACCCCGGCGTCGCCGCCGGGTCGGCCAGCAGCGGCGCAGGCAGCGCCGTCGGATCCGCCTCCGCCGTCAGCTCGGACGACGGAACCCCCGGCCTGGCCGTGCTGCACAGCCAGCGACAGGGTTGGACCGCAGACCGGTACGCGGCGGCCGCCGCCGAGCCGCCGGGCACCGCCGACCGCGACCGGCTCGTCACGGCCCTGACCACCGCGTTCTTCACCAACGCGGTACGCAGCGGCGAATACCTCGACCTCGACACCGGACTCGCCGTCATCACCCGGCATGCCAGCGACCTCGGCTACGACGGGATCGTCCTCTTCCTCGACGAGATGATCCTGTGGCTGTCCACCAAGATGAGCGACCACGTCTTCGTCAACACCGAAGGCGCCAAGCTCAACAAGCTGGTCGAATCGGCCGACGCCGACCGACCGATCCCGCTGATCTCCTTCGTCGCCCGGCAACGCAACCTGGAGGACTTCCTCGGCCCGCAGGTCGGCGGCACCGAACGCGAAGCCCTCGCGTTGGTCCTGCGCAGCGTCCAGGGCCGGCTCGGCGAGATCCCGCTCGCCGACACCAACCTGCCGGAGATCACCGAGAAACGGCTGCTCAAGCCGCTCACCGACGAAGCGAAGGCCGAAATCGACCGGGCCTTCGCCGTCGTCCGCGGCAACCGGCAGGTCTGGGACATCCTGCTGCTCGGCGCGCAGTACGGCGACGCCGGCATCGGCTCCGACGCCACCGCCTTCCGCAAGCTCTACCCGTTCTCCCCGGCCCTGGTCGCCACCCTCGTCGCCCTTTCCCAAGCCTTGCAGCGGGAACGGACCGCGATCAAGGTGATGACCGAGCTGCTCGTCGAACGCCGCGACACCCTGCGGATCAACGACCTGATCGGCGTCGCCGCGCTGTTCGAGCCGCTGGTGCTGCGCGGCGAACTGCCCGACCGGGTCGAACTCAAACAGCGCTTCCAGGCCGCCCGCGAGCTGTACGGCAAGAAGCTGCGCCCGCTGCTGCTGCGCCTCAACGGCATCACCGAAGCTGACGCCGTCGGCAACACCCAGTTCGAGCTCGACGACAAGCTGATCAAGACGGTGCTGCTCGGAGCACTCGTACCCGAGGTGCCCGCCCTGCACAACCTCACCGCCGGCAAACTGCACGCGCTCAACTTCGGCACCATCACCTCGCCGATCCCCGGCTACGAGCACCAGATCGTGCTCAACCGGCTCAACAAGGTCGCCAACGAAGCCGGCGAGCTGCACCTCACCGACGGGGCCGACCCGGTCGTCACCATCGAGCTGCACACCGTCGACTACGACAAACTGCTCGACCTGGTCCGGCCCGAAGAGGCGACCACCGGCGGCGCGTTGCAGCAGTTGCTGCGCGAGCTGGTCAGCACCGAGATCGGGCTGACCGGCGCCACCGGGCAGCTCGGCGAGCTGCAACACCCCCGCGAGTGGCGCGGCCGGCGACACACCGTCCAGGTCAAGTTCGGCAACGTACGCGACGCCGACAGCATGCCCGTCGCCGCGCTGCTGCCCACCGGCGACGCCTGGCGGATCGTCATCGACTACCCGTTCGACCCGCAGGGCCGCCCGCGCAGCGACGACCGGGCCCGGATCGAAGCCCTGCGGCGCGGCGAACGCAGCGTCTTCTGGCTGCCGCTCTACCTCAGCGACCAGATGATGGGTCACCTCGCCCAACTGTCGAAAATCAACTACCTGCTGGGCGGCACCGGCGAACGGTACAACGACGCCGTCCGCGACTGGTCGGTGAGCGAACGCCAGCAGGGCCGCGTCTACCTCCAGCAGCGGCAGACCCAGCTGCGCGGCACCGTCACCAACGCCCTCAAACAGGCGTACGGCGTCGCCGCCCCGCAGCCCGGCGACGTCGTCGAGGACAGCGTCGGGGTGCTGCACACCCTCGACGATGCCGTCGCCGGCGAACTCGGCGACCCGCGCGGCGGCACCCTGGCCCAGGCGTTCCACAACCTCACCGGCCAGCTGCTGACCCTGACCTACCCGGGCCGGCCGGCGCTGCCCGAGGACGAGAAACCGCCGACCAGCGCCGAGCTGGCCAAGGTCCTCCTCTACGCCCGGCAGGCCGTCGCCGACCCCACCCGGGGCGCCACCGTCCCGGCCACCGACCAGCGGACCCTGCGGCGGATCTGCAACAACCTGCAACTCGGTGAGCTGGCCGACCACCGCTACGTGCTCACCACCAGCACCAGCTACTGGACCCGGCACCTGCTGCAGCGGGCCGCCGCCGACGGCCACCGGGACAGCTTCCCGGTGCACCGACTGCGCGGCTACCTCGACCAGCCGGAGCCCCGAGGCTTCGACCGCAGCCTGCAGAACCTGATCCTCTGCGTCTTCGCCCTCGACCACCAGCTCGCCTGGTACCTCAACGAAGGCCAGGTCACCGTCGACCGGGTCGACGCCGTCACCGACGCCCACGAACTGAAGTTCCCGCCGATGCCGAGCGACACCGACTGGCAACAGGCAATCGAACGCGCCCAGCACCTGTTCGGCCAGGTGCTGCCGGCCTGGCTCATCCCAGCAAACCTCGCCAAGGCGGCGGCCCAGGTCCGGAAAGCCGCCACCGAACATGGACCGGCCGTCAGCGACCTGCTCGACCAGCTCACCGCGCACGCCGGCACCCTCGGCCTCGACCCCGCCGCCGACACCGGTCGGATCGGCGTCACCCGCCGCCTCGCCCGGCTGCTCACCGACCTGCGCCACGAACGCGACGACGTCGTCCTGATCGCCCAACTCGCCGGCGCCGACCTCGGCGACATCGACGACGCGACCGCCGGAACGGCGATCGCCAGCGCGCCGACGCTGGTCCGCGCCCTGCGGGACCTCCAATGGTCGGTGCTGACCGCCATCGCCTCGATGGCCGCCGACGACCAGCGGGCCCGCGCCCTGGTCGACCGGCTGCACACCGCCGCCGGCCACCACCAGCACGCCCTCGACCTGGTCGGCGAGCTGCACGCCGTGTTCGGCGCGGCAGCCGCACTGCTCGCCGAACGCCGCCCCACCCCGACACCGCCGACACCGGACCCGGCTCCGAATCTGGATCCAAGGCCGAACCCGCAGCTGCCCGGCGGGGGTGCCACGGTCACCGTCGCCGACCCCAGCGGTACGCGGGCCATGGGCTACGACCACACCGGCGGCGGCTCGCCTGCCGTGCCCGGTGTGAAGCCGCCGCGCCAGCGGACCATCGTCGACGAGGCCGGCCTCAAGGAACTCACCGACGAGATCGGCGGCGAGCTCGCCCAGGGCAGACGGGTCCGGATCACCTGGGAGACCGAGTGACCGCAGTACCTACCCAGCCGACCACGACTCCACCGGGCCGGCCGGACATCGTCCGGCCCGACGCCGTACGCCGCAAAGTCGATGCCTGGCTGAAGGAGGGCGACGGCGCCGACGCCATCGCGCTGCGCGCCGCACCGGTCTGGGACAGCGACCCGGTGATCATCCTTGGCGGCGTCCGGCTGCGGGTCGTCGCCTGCCCGACGCCGCTCGCCGCCCGAGCCGCCCTGCACGACCGGGCCGCCGACGAGAAGCTGGTGCTGCTCACCGACCTGCCCGACGCCGTCCTCGGTGACGGGCTGCTCGCCCACCTCAGCCGGCAGTCCGTCCGCAGCGTCAACGCCTGGGAACTCGTCCGGCAGATGTTCGGCGGCGTGCGACTCGACCCGAGCCTGCCGACCGACCGCCGCTGGCTGCCCGCCGCGCTCGCTGACCACGCCCCCGTCGACGGCTGGCCCACCCCGCCCGGCACGATCCTCACCCGCGACCACGCGCTGCGCTGCCTCACCGCCGAACTGCTCGGCATCGACCGTGACCAGCTCGACGCCTCCGGGATGCTGCAGTGGACCACCGACGCGCAGGCGCAGCAGCGGTTCACCGACAGGGTCGCCGCCGATGTCGCCGACGGCATCACCGCCTATCTCCGTGGCGTCGCCGGGCCGATCGCCGAGCCGGTGATGGCGGCGGTCCGCGCCGGCCACGGCGTCGACGTCATCCCCATCGGACTGCTCGCCGAGGTGCTCTGGCCCACGCCGGCCGGCGGGCCAGCCGGCGCGGCGGCCAGCCGACCGGCCGGCGTCGAGGTCGCCGTCGCCCGGACCCGGCTCGAACCCCGCTTCGGCACCCTGCGGATGACCTCCGTGCAGGCCGCGGCGCTGCACGATGCCGCCGACGCCTGGGTGGCCCGAGCCCTCGACTCCGACGACGAGCTGGCCCGCCAGCAGGGGCTGCGACTGGTCCGCCGGGCCGAGGCCATCGCCGCCGACATCGAGCTGACCAGCCAGTTGGCGGCGTCCAGCCTGCTGCCCGCTGGCGTCACCTGGCGGCTGCGTGCCTTCGCGGCAGCCGTCCACGCCGCCCTGCCGCCACCCGGCGCACCCGCCGCCGGCACCGTCACCACGGCCGGGCTCAACCGGGCCGAAGCCGCGTTCAAACGCCTCACCGAACACCGGGCTGCCGACCAGGGCAGGCGGACCACCGCCCACATGGCCCTGCGTCTGCTGCGCTGGCTCAGCCGACCGGCCGGCCAGCCACCCCGGACCCTGTACGCAGCCCTGCAACGGCAGGTCACCGTCGACGGCTGGGTGGACCGGGCCCGGCTCGACGTCTTCGCCGGCGACGTCGACCCCGAGGTCGCCGAGGCGTACCAGGTGCTGCACCGGGCCGTCGACGCCCGCCGCGCCCGCCACGACGAACAGTTCGCCGGCCTGCTCGCCGAAGCCACCCGCGCCGACGCCGAACCCGGCCGGATGCTGCGCGTCGAAGACGTCCTGGACCGGGTCGTCGCCCCGATCCTCGACGCCGGACGTCAGGCGCTGCTGCTGGTCATGGACGGCATGGGCGTCGCCGCCGCCACCGAACTCGCCGAATCGCTCAGCCGCGACGGCAGCTGGATCGAGCTGACCCAGGGCGGCGGCCCCCGGGTCGGTGTCCTCGCCGCGCTGCCCACGGTGACCGAGGCCAGCCGGTGCAGCCTGCTCAGCGGCCGGCTCGCCGTCGGCGGCCGGCAGACCGAGCAAACCGCGTTCGAACGGCGGTTCACCGGCGGTCGGCTGCTGCACAAGAGGTCCCTGCGGGCCGGGGCGGGTGCCGCCATCGACCCCGAGGTGCGGGCCGCGATCGACGACCCGACCGTGCCGGTGGTGGCCGCCGTCGTCAACACCATCGACGACTCCCTCGGCTACGGCGAGCCCGGCAGCACCGTCTGGGGCCAGGACACCGTCCCGGCCGTACGGGACCTGCTCGCCGTCGCCCGGCACCGGGTAGTGGTGATCGTCTCCGACCACGGGCACGTCGTCGACCGGGGGCCCGAGGCGGTCACCCTGCCCGGCGGCGACGGGCAGCACAACCGGTGGCGACCGGTCACCAGCAGCACCACCGACAGCAGCGGCGACAGCGCCAGTGACCGGCTCGGTGACGGCGAGTTCCTGGTCACCGGGCGGCGGGTGCTGCTCGGCGGCGGCACCATCGTGCTGCCGTGGCGGGAGGAGTTGCGCTACGGCCCCCGCAAGGCCGGCTACCACGGCGGCGCCGCCCCGGCCGAAGCCGTCATCCCGCTGCTGATGTTCACCGCCGGCAACGAAGAGTCGGTGCCCGACTGGCAGCCCGCTCCGGTCGCCAGCCCCGACTGGTGGCGGGAACCGGTGTCGTCGACAGCACAGCCCGGCACCGGCGGAGGTGGCGGCGGCCGATCCGGTACGGGCGGCAGGCGGGCCGGCAAGGGCGGCCAGTCGGCGAAGCCGGTCCAGACCGAGCAGCTGTTCGACGTACCCGCCGATCCGCAGCAGCCGACGACGGCCGCGCCGCCGGCAGCCACCCCGGCCGACGCGGACCGGGCGCTGATCGACCGGCTCCTCGCCAGCGAGCGGTACGCCCAGCGCCGCAACCCGCGTACCCCGCTCGACGACGACCGGGTCGCCGCCCTGCTCCGGGTGCTGCTGGCCGGCAGCGGCCGGGCCGGGCTGGAAACCCTCGCCGCGCAGGCCGGGGTGCCCGCGCACCGGATCCAGGGCACGGTGACCGCGTTGCGTCGGCTGCTGCAGGTCGAGGGATACCCGGTGCTGACCATCGACGCCGACGGGCAGACCGTCGTGCTCGACAGGCCGCTGCTGGTCGAGCAGTTCGACCTCGGCGAGTCGTCGTGACCGTGCCGACCCCGCCGGGCAGCCCACCGGAGATCTCGCCGCGTCGCCGCCGCGACATCATCGACGCGCTGCGGCGCGGTGCCGTGCCCGCCAACGGCCTCGATGCGCTCGCGGTCGGGCTGGACCGGTTCGCCGCCGCCATCGACGACGACCTCGACCGGGTCGCCGGTGGCGGCAGCGTCTTCAAAGCCGTCCGTGGCGAGTACGGTGCCGGCAAGACGTTCTTCGCCCGCTGGCTGGCCGAACGGGCCAAACGGCGCAGTTTCGCCGCCGCCGAAGTGCAGATCTCCGAGCTGGAAACCCCGCTGCACCGGATGGAGACCGTCTACCGCCGGCTCGTCGAGCACCTCAACACCGAACAGTTCGCCGCCAGCGCGCTACGTCCCGTCCTCGACGGCTGGATCTTCGCGCTGGAGGAGGACGTACTCGCGTCGGGCACCGTCAGTGAATCGGACCGCGACGGGCTCGACCGGGCCGTCAGCGACCTGCTGGAACGCCGCCTCGCCGAAATCTCCCGCAGCACCCCCGGGTTCGCCGCCGCGCTGCGCGGCTACCGCACCGCCACCGCCGTCGGCGACCAGCCCACCGCCGACGGGCTCGCCGCCTGGCTCGCCGGGCAGCCGCACGTCGCCGCCGCCGCGCGCCGGGCCGCCGGAGTCAAAGGCGACCTGGACCACTTCGCCGCGCTGAGCTTCCTGCGTGGCCTGCTCACCGTGCTGCGCGACAGCGGCCACCCCGGTCTGCTGCTCGTCCTCGACGAGGTGGAGACCCTGCAACGGGTCCGCTCCGACTCCCGGGACAAGGCCCTCAACGCGCTGCGCCAACTCGTCGACGACGTGCACGGCGGACGGTTTCCCGGCCTGTTCCTGGTGATCACCGGTACCCCCGCCTTCTACGACGGGCCGCAGGGCGTACAGCGGCTCGCCCCGCTGGCCCAACGCCTCGCCACCGACTTCGGCAGCGACCCCCGTTGGGACAACCCGCGTGCGGTGCAGCTGCGGCTGCCCGGCTTCACCGTGCCGGCGCTCGTCGAGCTGGGCGTACGGGTCCGCCGGATCTACGGCAGCGACCGGCTCGCCGGCCGGGTCGACGACGTGTACCTGACCGAGCTGGCCGACGCCGTCACCGGAAGACTCGGCGGCACCGTCGGGGTGGCCCCCCGGATCTACCTGAAGAAGCTGGTCGCCGACGTGCTCGACCGGGCCGACCAGTTCACCGACTGGGACCCGCGCCAGCACTACCAGCTGACGTTGCGCTCCGACGAGCTGACCCCGGTCGAACGCAACGCCGCCAGCGCCGGCGAGGTCCCGTTGGACCTGCCGTGACCGACGTCGGCGAGCTGCACCCGGTCCTGACGTACCACCTGGTCAACACCCTGGGCTGGCGGGACCTGCGGCCGATGCAGCGGGCCGCGGTCGGCCCTATCCTGGCCGGTGCGGACGCCCTGCTGCTGGCCCCCACCGCCGGCGGCAAGACCGAAGCCGCCATGTTTCCGATGCTGTCGAAGATGGCCGACGCCGGCTGGCCCGGCACCTCGGTGCTCTACCTGTGCCCGTTGAAGGCGCTGCTGAACAACCTGCTGCCCCGGCTGGAACGCTACGCCGACTGGCTCGGCCGCCGGGCCGCCCTCTGGCACGGTGACGTCAGCCCCGCCCGCCGCCGGGCGATCCTCGCCAGCCGGCCCGACATCCTGCTGACCACCCCGGAATCGCTGGAAGCGATGCTGGTCAGCGCCAATGTAGACCACCGGTCGTTCTTCGCCGGGGTGCGGGCCATGGTCGTCGACGAGGTACACGCCTTCGCCGACGACGACCGTGGCTGGCACCTGCTGGCCGTCCTGGAACGGCTCACCCACCTGATCGGCCGGCCGCTGCAGCGGATCGGGCTGTCGGCCACCGTCGGCAACCCGGACGCCCTGCTGACCTGGCTGCAGGGCTCCGGCGCGGCCAGCCGCCCGAGCCGGGTCGTCGCCCCCGACACCGCTTCCGCCCCGGCTGCCGCTTCCGCCCCGGTCGCGGGGGCAGCCGTCGCGGACCGGGCACCGCCCGGCGACGTCGAGCTTGACTTCGTCGGCTCGCTGTCCAACGCCGCAACCGTCATCGCCGCCCTGCACGCGGGCGAGAAACGGCTCGTCTTCTGCGAATCCCGGCAGACCGTCGAGGAACTCGGTCAACTGCTGCGCGAACGCGACATCACCACATTCCTGTCACACGCATCGCTCTCCGTCGACGAACGGCGCCGCTCCGAACAGGCGTTCGCCGAGGCCCGGGATTGTGTCATCGTCTCCACCAGCACCCTGGAGCTCGGTATCGACGTCGGTGACCTCGACCGGGTGGTCCAGATCGACGCCCCGGCGACCGTCGCCTCGTTTCTGCAGCGGCTCGGCCGGACCGGCCGCCGACCCGGCGCCAGCCGCAACTGCCTGTTCCTCGCCCGCGACGGCGACGCCCTGGTCGAAGCAGCCGCCCTGCTGACCCTGTGGGGTAGCGGCTGGGTGGAGCCGGTCGTCCCGCCACCCGAGCCCCGGCACATCGTCGCCCAGCAGATCCTCGCACTGAGCCTGCAGCAGGGCCAGGTCGGCGACCAGC
This sequence comes from Solwaraspora sp. WMMA2059, assembly GCF_027497315.1. Lineage (GTDB taxonomy): Bacteria > Actinomycetota > Actinomycetes > Mycobacteriales > Micromonosporaceae > Micromonospora_E. The sequence goes on from NZ_CP114908.1 coordinate 60,597, forward strand.
AGTGCATCGCGTGGTGGAACGGGCTGGCACCGTTCGACGACAGTGCCCGGCCGATCCTGCGGCACCTGGTGGACAGCGGCTACCTCGACACCGACAGCGGCATGCTGTTCATCGGCCCGGAAGCGGAGAAGCGGTTCGGGCACCGGCACTTCATGTCGATGACCGCCGTCTTCACCGGGCCACCCGAATTCACCGTCCTGCACGGACGATCCGAACTCGGCCGGATCGACCCGAGCCTGCTCACCGAGGAGGTCCGGGGCGACCGACGGCTGCTGCTCACCGGGCAGAGTTGGCGGGTCACGTACATCGACTGGCGGCGACGGCGCTGCTTCGTCGAACCGGCCGACGGCGGAGGGAAGGCCCGTTGGACGGCTGGCGGCCTCGCCGGGCTGGGCTACGAACTGACCCGGGCCATGCGTAACGTCCTGCTCGGCACCGATCCACCGGTACGGCTCACCCGCCGCGCGGTCGACCGGCTGCACCGCGTACGCGACGAGCGCTCCTCGCTGGTGCACCCCGGTGGCAACGTCATCCTGCGTGACCGCTCCGGCGACCTGCGTTGGTGGACCTGGGCCGGATACCGGGCCAACGCCACCCTCGCCGCCACCCTCAGCGAAGTGGTCGACCCGGTGCAGCGCTTCGACGACTGCCAGATCCGGCTGCGCGCCGACCTGACCCCCGCCGACTGGCGTTCCCTCACCGCCGACGCCACCGACCGGATCTGCCTGCCCGACGTCGACGAGAAGGCCCTGGAAGGGCTCAAGTTCAGCGCTGCCCTGCCGGCGCGGCTCGCAATGGCTACCCTCGCCGCCCGACTGGCCGACCCGGTTGCCGCCTTGGCCGTGCTCCGGCAGGGAACCCGGTTCGTGTCAGTTTAGGATTGCCCGGGTGACCGATCAGGAGCTTTTCACCCGTGTCCGGGAGCTGCGGGAACGGGGCAGCTCACCCAAGCAGATCGCCAGGGCCCTCGGGATGGCGCCGTCGGCCGTCGCGCCGCTGGTCCGCCAGATCGCGGCGGCCCAGCAGGCACACACCGACCCGGCCGACCGGGCGCTGCTCGGCTGCTGGATCAACCCCGGCTGGAGCGTCGGCCTCGGTCTGGCCGAAGCATCCGACGAGTGGGCGGCCACCGACCCGCAGGCCGGTGTCGAAGTCGGCCCCAGCGGCCTGGTGCACGTGCTCGTCGCCCGTCAGGAGCGCGCCAGCCGGGCTACCGTTTGCGGCTTTCTGATCGACGTCTACTGCCTCGGCGTCAAGAACGCCATCGGCCCGCTGCCGATGAGCATCGGCTCCATCGACGACTTCCGACGCGAGTTCTTCAGCACACTGGACGTGTCGCCGCTGGTCGCGCCGCTGGAGCTGGCCCAGCACCTGGTACACGGGTCGGTCGCGTACGCCCGGGGTCTGGGTTTCGAACCGCACCCGGACTTCGGCCCGACGGCCCCCTACCTCGGCGCCCCGGCCACCCCCACCCCGATCCAGTTCGGCCGCGACGGCAAACCGCTCTACATCTCCGGCCCGTACGACGACCCGCACGCGATCATTCGGACCCTGGAGTCGACGGTCGGTGCCGGCAACTTCGACGTCGTCACCCACGTGTGACGCTGCTGAAAGACGACAGCGAGCTTGACCCGATACATCTTCACAACTAGTTCTGTCTACATCACCCTGGGTTTGTGGGTGGATCGGGTTTGCTCGTCACCATCGACGGGCAGAGCGGAGTCGGCAAGACCACCGCCGCGCGGTTGCTCCACGAACAGTTGCGCGCTCAAGGCAGGCGGGTGCTGCTTACCCGCACCCCGTCCGATTCGGAGATCGGCTCCCTCGCCCGCGCCGGCACCTTCACCTACCGGGCATGGGAACTCGCGCTACTGGTAGCGGCCGACCGATACCACCACGAGCGTTCCGTGCTGCGACCGGCGGTCGCCGACGGTGCGATCGTGATCTGCGACCGCTATCTCGCGTCATCGCTCGTGCTGGATCCGCTCGACGGTGTCGCGCCCGACCTGGTGCGGGCGATCTACCGCCACCTGCCAGCTCCCGACATCGCCGTCATCCTGAGTGGAGACCCCGAGGTCTGTGCTCGTCGGGCAGCGGCCCGGGGACACTACAGCCGCTTCCACACCCCCGACCCCGCAGCCAACCGCCGCGAACGGGCTGGCTTCGTTGCCGCCGCGGAAGCGTTGCGCCGGGCTGGACATCCTGTCCTGACCTACGACATCGGTACCGACACCGCAGACGCCGTCACCCGGCAACTCGCCGGCCTGATTGTCGACCGGACCGGAGACCGGTGATGCAGGTCGCGCTGCTCTACCCCGAGGTCTACGACATGGCGCGGTTCCGGGAGCGTCGCAAGGAGTTCCCGCCGTTCGGGGTGCTCTACCTCGCGGCCGTGATCGAACAGGCCGGGCACGCCGTACGCATCATCAAGGTCACCCCCGAGCAGACCGCGCCGGACCTGACCGGCTGCGACGCGATCGGCTTCTCACTGGCCTCGTCCGCGACGTACGGGATGATGCTGGCCGCCCGGCACAGCGCTCGCTTCGACGGTGACCCGCTCGTGATGGTCGGCGGCGTGCACTGCAACTTCTACCCCGAGAGCAGCATGACCGACTTTCAAGCACACGTCGCCGCCGTCGGCGAATCAGAAGAGACCATACTCGAACTGCTCAACCGGGCCGGTGACCGCCGATTCGACGGCATTCCGGGCGTGCTCTGGCACGACGGCAGCCAGCTCCGACGGGAACCGAACCGGCCGCTGCTGCGCGACATCGACCAACTGCCCCTGCCTGCGCGGCATCTTCTCGCCCGCGACGACCTGGTCCTCGCCGACCGGCTCGCCGGCACCGACCTGCGGATGGCGCACGTCATGTTCAGCCGTGGCTGCCCGTTCCCGTGTTCGTTCTGCGCCGCCGGGCAGACCCGCATCCAGTACCGCAGTGGGGTCAGCGCCCGCCGCGAGTTGACCCAGTTGATCGAGGCGTACGGTATCCAGGGCTTCGCGATAGTCGATGACAACTTCATCGTTAACAAGCACAAGGTCGGCGAGATCTGCGACCACATCGCCGACCTGGGACTGCGCTGGTCGGCGCTATCGAGGGTGGACACCATCGATTCGCCGTTGCTGGCCCGGATGGCCGCGTCCGGCTGCATCGAAATCAAGTACGGTATGGAGTCGGGCAGCGAGACACTGCTGAAAGCCATGCGGAAGAACACCACCCGCGACCAGATCCGTCGAGCTGTCGCCGCGACTGTAGATGCCGGAATCGCGGCCAAGGTCTTCGTCATCCACGGCTACCCCGGTGAGGACTGGAGGACCACCGAGGAGACGATCTCCCTGCTCGCAGAACTGCGTCCATTGTTGGCGCGGGTATCGCTGTTCCGGTTCGTGCCGCTGCCCGGCACTCAGGTCTACGACCAAGCGGCGGCCTACGGCCTGCGGGGAACCCACCTGCAAGCGGACTGGGACGGCGACTGGGCAAAGTTTCACATTCATCACAACAACCGGCACTGGTGGGGCACGGCGCAGCAGTGGGCACAGACGCAGCAGTCGTATGACCTGCTGAGAAACTTCGTGGAAGAGAACTGGGGCCGGCAAGGCTGACCCCCGGGACGCACGACATCGTGCTAGCGTCCCCGCGTGCCTGCGGCTGAACCGGACATCGCCGCCCGCCACTGCCTCACTGGGGCGGAGGCCGACCGACTCTGGCGATGGTTGTTGGACCGACAAGGGCTCGGCACGAGTCGACGCTATACAGACGTCCCGCAGATCGCCGAAGCCGCACTAGGGCTGCACGCAGCCCGGCTGCCGTCACCGTACGCCACCGTGCTGGCCCGCGCACACAGCCCGGACGTGGCGATGCGGCTGTGGCACCCGCGCACCCACCGGGCCGTCACCACCATTCGCTGCATGCGCAAGACCCTGCACACCTTGCCGCTCGACCTCGCCGCTGCGGCCCACGCCGCCACGTTGCACTACCGGGAACGTGACGCCCTGCGTCAGGTGATCAACGCTGGGCTCACCGACCGAATGATCCACCGGACCACCGGAGCGATCGAAGCGCTGCTCAGCGGGGCGGGGCACCTTCCGCACCGGACGATCGAGGAACGCATCTGTGGTGGGGGCACCCCGGTTGTCGCCGTCCGCCTGGCGTTGAAGCTGGCCTGGGAGCGTGGGCTGGTCACGTACCGCAACCGCAGTGCCGGCTGGAACCGCGAACAGCGCACCTTCGCGCTCACCTCCACCGCCCACCCCGACCTCGACCTGAGCCTTGACCGGCAGACCGGCACCGCGCGCCTCGTCGAGGCGTACCTGGACCGGTACGGGCCGGCGTCGCTGCGCGACGTCGCCTGGTGGGCCGGGCTGTCCCGTAGCGCGATTCTGGCAGCGCTGAACGGCGGTGGGAGATCCCTCGTAGCTATACATGCGCCGTGGACCACCGCGACCCTGTACATCTACCGTGATCGTCTCGAGCAGTTCAGCCGGGACGATCACGCGGAACCGTCAGACGAGGCGCATTTTCTGGCTCACGAGGACGTCGCCCTGAAAGCGTACGCTGAGACCCGGTCACGCTATCTCGGCACACTGGCCGAACGTGCGGCGTTCAACCAGATCGGCGAAGCGCTGCCGACGATCGTCGTCGCCGGCAAGGTCGTCGGTATCTGGCAATGGAGCTCACCCGAACGTGCAGTGTCCTGCACCATGTTTCGCGGCCGGGCCACGCCGGCGATTCGGGCCGGTGTTCGACGGACGGCTCGACGCGTGGCCGCCGGCCTGCGGATGGGATACGACGGCAGAGATCGTATGACCAGCACCAAGTCCTCCACCCGGCGCCTACCAGGGCCGCTAGCGTCCCCTGCGCCCCGACACCTGAACGAGGTTGTCTAATGCTCCCGCTGCCCAGCGCCGCAACGCTTCAGGACCTGCAACGGTATGTCTCCGAGATGGAGAAGGAACGGGGATTCGCTGACCGCAGCGCCGTCGACCAGTGCCTGCTGTTGGGGGAGGAGGTCGGAGAGCTGTTCAAGGCGGTACGCAAACACGAGCGGCTCTCGGTCGAAGCCACATCGATCGTCGGCACCGTCGATGAAGAACTCGCCGACATCCTGATTTTCGTCTGCGCGGTCGCCAACCGGTACGGCATCGACCTCGACGACGCGCTGCGCCGCAAGGAGGCCCACAACGAGCAGCGCGTCTGGGCGTGACGGCGGCTGCGGCCAAGGACCGACGATCAACGTCAGGTCCAGGTACGACGCCTGGTCAACCGATTACGTCAGCCGTCGGTGCCGCAGTCGGCGACCGGTTGCGTGGACTGGGTCGTGGCGACGATGGTCAGGTCGTGTTCGGCGAGTGCGTCCGGTAGCCGTACCAGGCCGGAGCGTTGGCGCTCCCACAGCGCGATGCCGTCGTGGAAGCGGACCGCGTAGGTCAGCACCGCCCCGTCGCCCGGCGGACGGTGCCCGCCGGTGTACCGCGCGAAGGTGTCGGCGTCGCGCAGTGCCTGGTCGAGTAACGCCTGGTCGATCCGCGCCGCCATCGCCGGCTCGGTCAGGTCCACCTCGGTCATCGTGCACGGCGGCAGATCCGAGATCTGTACGCCGATCCGCCGCTGGTACGAGCCGCTGAACTCGCGCTCCTCCACGTCGATGACCTGCACCATCCGCAGGGTCACGTCCAGGGCGGGCACCGGGGAGCGGTTCTGGACGACGACGGTGCCCCGGTCACGCCGGGTGGCCCACCACGACACCCGCTCGGCGTACCGCCGCTCGAACCGGTCCAGCGCGAGACCGTTGACCTGCTGCTGGTCGCGAAGCGCGCTGACCGCGATGATCAGCGCCACCGTGGAGACGACGGTGGCGGTGATCGCGGCGACCGCCTGGACCCAGCTGGCGACGGTGCCGGACCGCCCCGGCTGATCGTTGCCGTCGCCGCCTGGTGCGGCGGCCCCGGACCGGCCCACCGGGACGTACAGGCCGCTGCCGGACCGGTGCCAACCTGACAAATCCGCCACCCCGCCCTCGGCCTGCCCGTGGCGACCACAGTGACCGCTACCTCACCCATCATGTCGGCCGGCGGCAACCTGGCGTCATGGCGCGGCTACTGCGCGGTGGTCGGAATGTGGTCGTCATTCGGAGGCTGCTGCCCGGCGGTGGCGTACCGGCGGGCCAGGGTCGTGAATGCGGCGGCCAGCTCCGGCGGGCCGACGACCTCGACGCCGGCGTCGAACATGCCAACGGCGCTCGCCAGACCCACCCACGACCAGGAGCCCAGAGTCAGCCGGCAGCGGCGTGGACCGATCTCCTCGACGACGCCGCCGTAGGCGTACGGAGCCACCTCAACGGCCGGGAGATCCAGGATCACCTGGCCCCGGCACGGCCAGTCACCTGAGCCGGTCGTACTGGTTGTGCCGTCCGCGCCCCGGAACCTGGCCGTGACGAACGCGGCGACGCTGTCCGCCGGCAGCTCGCGCGGGGTGAAGCGCGGCCCGGTCGGGGTGCGCGGGCTGATCCGGTCGGCCCGGAAGATCCGCCAGTCGTCGCGGTCGAGATCCCAGCCGACCAGGTACCAGCGCCCCCGCCAGGTGACCAGGTGGTGCGGCTCGACCCGGCGGGGGACGGGCGCCGACCGGTAGTCGAAGCGCAGCACCTCGCGGGCCCGTACGGCATCGCTCACGGCCAGCAGCGTCGCGCTGTCGACCGGATGCGCGGCGGCCGGCCCGACGGCCGGCGCGGTCGTGACGGCCCCGGTCGTGACGGCCCCGATCGCCTCGATGGCCGATACGGCGTCGATCCGGTGGCGCAGCCGCTGCGGCATGACCTGCCGGACGGTGTGCAGCGCCCGCGTCGCTGCCTCCCCGATGCCGGCACCGCTGGCAGTGGCCGTCCGCAGCGCGATGGCGAGCGCGACCGCCTGCTCGTCGTCGAACAGCAGCGGCGGCAGCCGGGCACCGGCGTCCAGCCGGTAGCCGCCGGCCGGTCCCTTGACCGCCGTGATCGGGTAGCCGAGATCGCGCAGCCGGTCGACGTCGCGCCGGACGGTACGCGGGCTGACCGCCAACCGCTCGGCCAGCAGCCCGCCCGGCCACTCGCGGCGGGCCTGCAGCAGCGACAGCAGCATCAGCAGCCGCTCCGAGGTTTTCGGCACTTTCCTATTCTGACCGCAGTAGCGGACACAAACTGGCCGCTTCCGCTGTGAGTGTTGCCCCCGCGCCCGACACCCGTCGGGCCTGAATCGCACAGCCAGAGAGGCCGACCTTGTCGATCACCACCACCACCCACCTCAACTTCCGCGGCGAGGCGCGCGTACGCGGCGAAACGGTCGAGGAGGTCACCGGCTACTGGGACAAGGTCGTTGACGTCGCTGCCCCGTACAACGGCTAGTCGGGAGCGCGACCGATGACGGTGCTGGACATCCGGGCGCTCAACCGCGCGACACTGGCCCGGCAGTTGCTGCTCGACCGCGCCGACCTGCCGGTGCACGACGCCGTCGCCCATCTGGGCGGCCTGCAGGCGCAGGAGCCGCAGGAGCCGTTCGTCGGGCTGTGGAGCCGGCTGCGCGGCTTCGACCCGGCGGACCTGTCGGACCTGCTGCTGCGCCGCGCGGTGGTCCGGACCCATCTGATGCGCCGCACCGTCCATCTGCTGACCGCCGCCGATGCCGTGGCCTGGCGTCCCCGCCACGACGCCGTGCTGCGGCAACGGGTGCTCGGGGCGTACCGCCACGAACTCGCCGGGGTCGACCTCGACGCGCTCGCGGTGGCCGGTCGGGCGGTGCTGGCCGACGGCGAGCCCCGGACGATGACCGGGCTGGCCCGCGCCCTGCCCGACGCGTGGCGGCAACGGGAACCGAGAGCACTGGGGGCGGTGCTGGCCACGGCGCTGATCCCGATGGTGCAGCTGCCGCCGCGCGGGCTGTGGCGTACCGCCGGCGGGGCACGCTACCGGCCGCTGGCGGAGTGGGTGGGCCAGCAGCCGGACCAGCTGACCGACGCAACCGGCGTCGACTTGGCCGAAGCTAGCACCGACCCGGCCGTAGCCGGCACCGATCCGGTCGGCCAGGCACTGGTACGGCGTTACCTGGCCGCTTACGGGCCGGCCGCCAGCGCCGACCTGCGCGCCTGGTGCGGCCTGGCCGGGCTGCCGGCGGCCGTGGCGGCGGTCCGCGACGAACTGGTCGTCTTCCGCGACCAGCGCGGCCGGCAACTGCTCGACCTGCCGGACGCGCCGCGACCCGACCCGGAAACCCCGGCACCGGTGCGGTTCCTGCCGGCGTTCGACAACGCGGTCCTCGGCTACGACGACCGCAGCCGGATCATCGACGACGCCCACCGAGGGCTGTCCGTCGCCGGGGCACGCGTGGTGCTGGTCGACGGCCGGGTGGCCGCCACCTGGACCGTCGACGCCGGCACCGTCACCGTGACCGGGCTGTGTGGCCTCACCCGCGCCGACCGTGCCGCCGTGGCCGAGGAAGGGGAGCGCGTGGTGGCGTTCCTTACTGACGGCGACAGCCACCGGGTACGACTCACCAACGGCTGAGGGCAGGCCGGTCAGCTCAGGTTTCGCCGCCGCCGATCCGGGCACACCCGGCACCAGGGACGGGAGGGGTGACGACATGGGGCGACGAGACAGCAGCGCCGACCAGGGCCGGGACCAGATCTCCGAGCGCGATCGCGGGCAGGCGTTCGTCGACGACCTGGAGCAGCGGTCGGCGTACCGCCAGGAGATCCTGGACGACGTCGTCGCGCCGCCGACCGACCCGGTGCGCGAGGCGAAGGAACGAGACCTCGACGATCCGGCCGACGTGCCGATCCCGGCCGAGACGCTGCGCGACGGCGGCCCGACCCGCTCCGGTGGCGGCCTGACCACCACCGGTGGTACCGCCGGCCCGGCCAGCACCCGCCGCGCCACCGGCCCCGGTCGGGCCAAGGAGCCCGGCCGGGGGAAGAAGAGCCGCGGTCGGGGCAAGGTGGCGCCGACCACGACCGGTGACGCCACCAGCGGCGGCATGGGTACGCCGGCCGGCGGCACGACCAGCGACGCCACCACCCGCGAGGGGCAGCCCGCCGCCACCCGTGAGTAACCGCCCTGCGGGGTGCCGCCGGTCGGGGCAGGATGGGAAGGGTGACTGACGAGGGCATCAGCGACGGCGGGATCGGCGACGGTGGGATCGGCGAGGACGGCGTCCGGGACGAGGGCTACCGGATCGAACGCGACACGATGGGCGAGGTGCGCGTCCCCGCCGACGCGCTGTGGCGGGCGCAGACCCAACGCGCGGTGCACAACTTCCCGGTCTCCGGCCGTACGCTCGAATCCGCCCAGATCCGCGCGCTCGCCCAGATCAAGGGTGCGGCCGCGCAGGTCAACGCCGACCTCGGGGTGATCCCGGCCGGGATCGCCGAGGCGATCGTCACCGCAGCCGCGCACGTCGCCTCCGGCGGCTACGACGACCAGTTCCCGGTCGACGTGTTCCAGACCGGTTCGGGCACCTCGTCGAACATGAACACCAACGAGGTGCTGGCCACCCTCGCCGCCCGTGAACTGGACCGGCCGGTGCACCCCAACGACCATGTCAACGCCTCGCAGTCCAGCAACGACGTATTCCCGACCTCGATCCACCTGGCCGCCTCGCATCAGGTGGTGCACGAGCTGATCCCGGCCCTGGACGAGCTGGCGACCGCGCTGGAAGGCAAGGTCGACGAGTTCGCCACCGTGGTCAAGGCCGGCCGTACCCACCTGATGGACGCCACCCCGGTCACCCTCGGCCAGGAGTTCTCCGGCTACGCCGCACAGGTCCGCTACGGCCAGGAACGGCTGCGCTCGATCCTGCCCCGGCTGGCCGAGCTGCCGCTGGGCGGCACCGCCGTCGGCACCGGGGTGAACACCCCGCCCGGCTTCGCCGCCGCGGTCATCGCCAGGCTGGCCGACGCGACCGGGCTGCCGTTGACCGAGGCCCGCAACCACTTCGAGGCCCAGGGCGCCCGCGACGCCCTGGTGGAGACGTCCGGGCAGCTGCGCACCATCGCCGTCGGCCTCTACAAGATCGCCAACGACATCCGGTGGATGGGTTCCGGCCCGCGCGCCGGCCTCGGCGAGCTGCGCATCCCCGACCTGCAACCCGGGTCGTCGATCATGCCGGGCAAGGTCAACCCGGTGGTCTGCGAATCGGTACGCCAGGTCTGCGCCCAGGTGATCGGCAACGACGCGACGATCGCGTTCGCCGGCAGTCAGGGCGACTTCGAGCTGAACGTGATGCTGCCGGTGATGGGCAGCAACCTGCTCGAAGCGGTCCGGCTGCTGGCCGCCGCCAGCCGGCTGCTGGCCCAGCGCTGCGTCGCCGACCTCGCCGCCGACCCGGAGACCTGTCTGGCGTACGCCGAAGGGTCGCCGTCGATCGTCACCCCGCTCAACCGCCACCTCGGCTACGACGAGGCCGCCTCGATCGCCAAGCAGGCGCTCGCCGAGAACAAGTCGATCCGCGCGGTGGTGCTGGAACGCGGCCACGTCGACGCCGGCACGCTGACCGCCGCCGAGCTGGACGAGGCGCTGGACGTTCTGCGGATGACCCGGCCCAGCTGAGTCGGCATACCCTGGTGGGGTGATTACCACCGTGGTGTTCGACGTCGACGAGACCCTCGTCGACCTGCGGCCCGCGGTCACCGGCGCGCTGCAGACCGTCCTCACCGAGCTGCGCCGGCTGACCCCGCGCGCCGCCGAGCTGACCCTCGGCGACATGGCCGACGACTGGGCGGCCGCGTTCGCCGCCGACCCGTCCGCGCCGGTGATGCAGATCCGCCGGGGCGCCCTGGCCCGCTCGCTGGACCGGGTCGGCCTGCCCGAGCAGCTGGACCGAATCACCGGGATCTTCTTCGAGCGCCGGTTCGCGCTCAGCCGGCCGTACGCCGACACGCTGCCCGCCCTGGACCGGCTGCGCCGCCGGTACGCGGTCGGCCTGGCCACCAACGGCAACAGCCGCGCCGACCGGTGCGGGCTGCGCGGCCAGTTCGCCTTCGAGGTGTACGCCCACGTCGACGGCCTGCCGAAAAAGCCGGACCAGCGGTTCTACGACGCCGTACTGGCCGCCGCCGGGGTCACCGCCGCCGACCGGGTGGTCTACGTCGGCGACTCGATCCCGCACGACGTGGTCGGCCCCCAGGCGGCCGGGCTGCGGGCCGTCTGGCTGAACCGGCGCGGCGAGCCCTGCCCGCCCGAGGTGTGCCCGGACGCCCAGATCACCAGTTTGGCGCAGCTGCCCGACGCCCTCGCCGACCTGTTCTGAACGGCCCGCGCATCCTCGGAAGGAGCGGTCACAGCTCGCTGGCGAGCAGCTGGGACACCGCCTCGGCGGTCGCCTGCACCTGCGCGCCGATCGCCGGCACGTCCAGGGTGCCCATCGTCACCACCCCGACGCTGGCCTCCAGGCCGGGCACGCCGAGCACCGGGGCGGCGACCCCGTACGCGCCGGGCTGCAACTCGCCGCTGCTGGTCACCGGTCCGGGCGTACCGTCACGGCCGGCCAGGATCGCCCGGCCGGCGGCCCCGCGACCGACCGGGTGCCGCGACCCGGCCCGGTACGCCACGTGGAACGCCGTCCAGCTCGGCTCGACGACGGTCAGCGCCACCGCCTCGGCACCGTCGGCGACGGTCAGGTGGGCGGTGGCGCCGGAGGACTCGGCGAGCCGGCGCAGCGCCGGCAGCGCGGCATCGGCCAGCAGCGGCTGTGCCCGCCGGGCCAGCTGCAGCAGCCCGGCACCGAGCCGCAACCGACCGGCGGTGTCGCGGCGCAGCATGCCGTGCGCGGCCAGGGTGGTGGCCAGCCGGTAGACGGCGGCCCGACCGATACCGAGCCGGCCGGCGGCCTCGGTGACGGTGATCCCGCCGGTCGCCTCGGCGACCAGGCCCAGCAGGCGCAGCCCCCGGTCCAGGGTCTGCGCCGTCTCCGCCCCTCGCGCGTGCACACCGACAGAGTACGGACGGGTGCCAGTCGGTACCCTCGTAGCGTGACGCTCCGCTTGTACGACACCGCGACCCGGTCCGTGCGGGACTTCGTGCCCCGCCAGCCCGGCGAGGTCAGCGTCTACCTGTGTGGCGTCACCGTCCAGTCCGCCCCGCACATCGGTCACCTTCGCTCCGGCGTCAACTACGACGTGCTCCGCCGCTGGCTGGCCCACCAGGGGCTGCGGGTCACCTTCATCCGCAACATCACCGACGTCGACGACAAGGTGCTGGACAAGGCGGCCGCCGCGGGTCAGCCGTTCTGGTCGATCGCGTACGCCAACGAACTGTTGCTGGCCGCCGCGTACCGCAGCCTGAACGTGCTGCCGCCGACGTACGAGCCGCGCGCCACCGGGCACATCCCGGAGATGCACCAGCTGATCGAGCGGCTGATCGACCGCGGCCACGCCTACCCGGCCGGTGACGGCAGCGGCGACGTCTACTTCGACGTCGCCTCGTACGCCGACTACGGCGCGCTGTCCGGGCAGCGCCCCGACGCGATGCAGCCGGCCGGCGACGGCGTCGACCGGGCCAAACGCGACCCGCGCGACTTCGCACTCTGGAAGGGCGTCAAGCCGGACGAGCCCGCCGACGCGGCCTGGCGCTCGCCGTGGGGTCCGGGCCGGCCCGGCTGGCACATCGAGTGCTCGGCGATGTGCTGGCGTTACCTCGGCCCCGAGTTCGACATCCACGGCGGCGGGCTGGATCTGACCTTCCCGCACCACGAGAACGAGGTCGCCCAGTCCAAGGCGGCCGGGCTGCCGTTCGCCCGTTACTGGGTGCACCACGGGCTGCTCAACCTGGGCGCGGCGAAGATGAGCAAGTCACTGGGCAACGTCATCGACCTCGGCCACGTCGCCCGGCTCGGGGTGCGTCCGGTCGAGCTGCGCTACTACCTGACCGCGGCGCACTACCGGTCCCGCATCGACTACTCCGACGACGCCCTACTGGAGAGTGCCACCGCGTACCGGCGAATCGAGGGTTTCGTCCGGCGGGCGGCGGAGCAGGTCGGCGCGGTCGCCGCCACCGACATGCCGGCGGGGTTCGCCGCCGCGATGGATGACGACCTGAACACGTCGGCCGCGTTCGCCGTGCTGCACGACGGGATCCGCGACGGCAACAACCTGCTGGCCGGCGGTGATGATGACGCGGTCCGGGCCAGCCTGGGCCGGGTCCGCGCCATGCTGGGCGTGCTCGGCCTCGACCCGCTCGACCCGTCGTGGGGCGACGCCGCCCCGCGCGACGAGCTGCGTGGCGCGGTCGACGCGCTGATCGCCCTCGCCCTCGACCAGCGGGCGCAGGCCCGCGCCCGGCGCGACTGGGCCGCCGCCGACGCGGTGCGTGACCAGCTCAAGCAGGCCGGCGTCACGGTCGAGGACACCCCGCACGGCCCCCGTTGGACCATTGGAGAGCAGACCTGATGCCCGGCAACTCGCAACGACGTGGCCGGCGGGTCACCCCCAAGAAGGGCACCACCCAGGGCTCCGGCGGCAAGAACCGGTCCGGCCTGACCGGCAAGGGGCGCACCCTGCCGGCCGACGAACGGCCGTGGCACAAGGGCTACTCCGGCACCGAGAAGCTGCCGAACAAGACCGCCTGGAAGCAGGAGAAGGAACGCCGGGCGGCGGCCGCCGAGGGGCGCGCGCCGAAGATCGGCGTACCTGGGACGAAGGACACCACCTGGGGTGGCGGTGGCCGCAGCCGGGGCGGTCCGGCGACCGGCCGGTTGGCCCGGGGCGGTGCCCGGTCCGGGCCGCGGGTCTCCCCGGGCCGTAAGGCGCACCCGCCGAAGGACGCCCCGGAGCTGCTGGTCGGCCGCAACCCGGTGGTCGAGGCGCTGCGGGCCAATGTGCCGGCGACCGCGCTCTACGTCGCCCAGGGCATCGACGTCGACGACCGGGTCACCGAGCTGGTACGGACCGCCGGTGACCGGGGCATCGCGATCCTGGAGATCACCCGGGCCGAGCTGGACCGGATGACCGGCGGCGTGCTGCACCAGGGCGTCGGGCTGCAGGTGCCGGCGTACGCGTACGAGCCGTTCGAGGACCTGCTGGCCGCCGCCGCCGAGCAGCCGGAGCCGCTGCTGGTCGCCCTGGACGGGGTGACCGATCCGCGTAACCTCGGGGCGGTGGTGCGCTCGGCGGCCGCGTTCGGCGCGCACGGCGTGTTCGTGCCGGAGCGGCGGGCCGCCGGGATGACCGCCACCGCGTGGCGGACCAGCGCCGGTGCGGCCGCCCGGACCCCGGTCAGCCAGGTGGTCAACATGACCCGGGCGGTGAAGAAGTGCCAGGCCGAGGGGTTCGTCGTGGTCGGCCTGGACGCCGACGGCGAGACCGACCTGTATGACCTGGAGGCTGCGGTGGGTCCGCTGGTCGTGGTGGTCGGTTCCGAGGGTCGCGGGCTGTCCCGGCTCGTCGGCGAGACCTGTGACCTGCAGGTACGCATCCCGATGCACTCCGACGTCGAGTCGCTCAACGCCAGTGTGGCCGCCGCGGTCACCCTCGCCGAGGTCGCCCGCCGCCGCCTGGTCGGCTGACCGGCCGATCGCTGATCAGCGGGTCAGTCACCCGTAGCATGCCCGGGGTCGGTGTCGGGCGGGTTCGGGGTGCGGCGGAGGAACAGCTGATGACAGGGCAGGACGAGGGCTTCGCCCTCGGGGTCGACCTGGGCACCTCCAACACGGTCGCGGTGCTGCGCTGGCCGGACGGGCGGACCCGACCGCTGCTCTTCGACGGCGTGCCGGTCCTGCCGTCCGGGGTGTTCCTCGGCGACCGGCTGCACGTCGGTCGGGACGCGCAGCGGCTCGCCCAGGCCGACCCGGCCCGGTTCGAGCCGAACCCGAAACGCCGGGTCGACGAGCCGACGGTGCTGCTCGGCGACCATGACGTGCCCACTGCTGACCTACTGGCCGCGGTGCTCGCGGCGGTGGCCCGGTCGGCGGTGGAGGCGGTCGGCTTCCTGCCACCGGCGGCGTTGACCTACCCGGCCGGCTGGGGTGCCCGCCGCCGGGAGGTGCTGGCGCACGCGGTGGCCCGCGCCGGTTGGCCGCCGGTCATCCCCGGCGGGCCGGCCACCTCCGGCCCGCCGCCCGTCGGGTCCGGCACGCCCGGGACCCGACTGGTGCCGGAGCCGGTCGCCGCGGCCCGCTACTTCGCCGACGTGCTACGCCGACCGGTGCCGGTCGGGCAGGCCCTCGCCGTGTTCGACTTCGGCGGCGGCACCCTCGACATCGCCGTGGTTCGCAACGACGGAGTCGACCCGCACGGGCGGGCCCGGTTCGCGGTGATCGGCTCCGGCGGCCTCACCGAACTCGGCGGTCTCGACCTGGACGCGGCGCTGGTCGAACAGCTCGGCGCGGTGCTCGATCCGCAGGTACGGCAGCAGTTGGCCGCTCCGGCCACCCCGGCGCAGTGGCGCAACCGCCGGCAGTTCTGGGACGACGTACGCGGGGCGAAGGAGATGCTGTCCCGGGCGTCGTCGGCGCCGGTCGCCGTGCCCGGCGTGGACCGGGCGGTGCACCTGACCCGTGACGAGTTGGAGCGGGTCGCCACCCCGCTGATCGGCCGTGGCGTACGGGAGACGGCCCGGTTGGTCGCGGCCTGCGGGCTCGGGGTCGACCAGCTTGCCGGACTGTTCCTGGTCGGCGGCTCGTCGCGGGTGCCGCTGGTGGCCCGGATGCTGCACAGCGAGCTGGGGATCGCACCGACCGTGCTGGAGCAGCCGGAACTGCCGGTCGCCGAAGGCGCGCTGGCCGACCTGCCTGCGCCGGCGTCCGTTCCGGCCGCGCCGTCCGCCGTCGCGTCACCCGTACCGCCGGTTGCAGCCGCACCATCCCCGGTCTCACCCGCGCCGACATCGGTCCCGCCGGCTCAGGGTCCGCCGCCCCCGGTCCAGCCGCCGCCGATGTCGACGCCGGCGTCCGGCCCGGCGCGGCGGCGACGCCGGCGTCGGCGGCTGCCGTGGCTGGTCGGCGGCGCCGCCCTGGCCGTGGTCGCGGTGACCGTCGCCAGCGTCGTCTACCTGCTGCGGGATCCGGCCCGGCCGATCGAGTTCCGGGCGTTCAGCCAGGTCGGCAAGGCGATCACGGTGCCCGAGGACGCGGACGCCGACTTCACCCAACTGGTCGACGGCCAGGCGTACGGCGGCTACGTCCGCGACGACGGCCGGCTCGGCGTCGTCGCCGTCGACCCGGCGACCGGCGACCAGCGGTGGGACGAGGCGACGACCGTGCGCGCCGACCGGTGGTTCGGCCTGCGGGCCACCCCGGACGCGGTGATCGCCGTCGCCGACGCCTACAGCAGCGCCACCCGGCCAGTCGCGGTGCTCGACCCGACCGACGGCCGGCAGCTGTGGCACTTCGAGATTCTCGGCAAGGACCAGTTGTTCGTCTTCGACGACGTCCTCGTCTGGTCCGACGTGGATGGTGCCCGGCTGGTCGGGCTGGACCTGCGGGACGGCACCGAACGCTGGGAGCACGAAAACCCGGCCGACCAGTACGACGACACCGACACCGCGGTGTACCCGGCGGTGAGCGCCGCCGACCTGACCGGCCCGGCCGGCTTCGACGGCGCCCCCACCACGCCCGACCTGGCCGACGACCGACGGATCGTGCAGCTCACCTCGACTCGGCACGCCCGGGTGTTCGACGCGGGCTCCGGCGAACTGCTCGGCGACCGGTCGAACGTGGCCGCGCCGACCGACCCGGTCGTTGTCTACGCGGGCCGGCTGGTGATCGCGCCGTCGGACAGCAGCGGATACCGGCTGGCGTCGTACGACCTGTCGACGACCGGCGAGTCGGTCAACCTCTACACCCCGGCCGACGACCAGCGGCGGCTGCAGAGCCTCACCCCGTGCGGCGGCACCCGGATCTGCCTGCTGGAATCGACCGGCTTCGGTTCCGACACCAACGAACTCGTGGTGATCGACCCGGCCGAGGACGGCGTGCAGTGGCGGGTGCCGGCCGCCGACTTCGAGGTGGTCGTGCCGGTCGGCGACCAGATCCTGCTACGCCGTACGACGACTCCCTACCTGTCGCTGCTGCTCGACTCCGACGGCGAGGAACTGCTGCGTCGTGACGGGGTGGCGGTAAGGATCGACCGGGCGAACCTGCTGTGGTTCCTGGACGACCCGGGCAGCTACCCGGAGGACGCCAGCGTCGCCGGCGTACCGGCTGCCGCACCGGCCGACCGGCTCGAACTCGGCGTACTGCAGGGCGTACGTACCGTCGCCTGCTCGTGGGACCGTGCGGTGGTCTTCTGCCCGACGGCCGACGGTTTCGTCACGCACCGGTTCATCGCCGGTTGAACCGGCGTAGCACGGCGTGCAGGGCGAACAGGGTGTAGCCGAGCAGGATCGGCGCGAGGATCGGCATGACCAGCACGGTCAGTACGGCGGCGAGACCGACCACCCCGGCGGCGGCCGGCACCGCCAGCGGTCGCCGTTCGGCGATCCGCCAGCTGGCCCGCACCGCCGCCCGCCAGCCACCGGCGCCCCGGCCGATCTCGACCACGACGAGGCCGGCGAAGCCGGCCACCAGCGCGGCAAGCAGCACGGTGCCGACCAGCATCGCCGTGCCGCCGGGCACCACCTCGGCCGAGATCAGCACGGCGTTGCCGGCGAGCAGGAGCGCGCCGACCACGGCGACCACGGTGGCGACGGCTCCGGGCAGCAGCCCGCGCCAGAATCGCCCGGCCAGGTCCCGCAGGTCCGGCCAGTGGCCGTCGACCGTCCACCGGTGGATCGCGGCGCTGGCGGTGGCCAGCGCCGCGCCGGCGGTCAGTACGGCCGCCGACGCGAGCGCGGTGACGATGCCGAGCAGCGCCAGATCGGTGGCGGCCCGCAGAGTGTCGCGCCAGTCGGCGCGGGCCGGTGCCGGGTTGTCCGGCCACCCTGCGGGAGCCATCGACGTCACCCCTTGAGGCCGCTGGTGTTGATGCCCTGTACCAGCATCTTCTGGAACGCCAGGAAGAAGAGGAAGACCGGCAGCAGCGACAGCACCGACATGGCGAACATCGGGCCGAGCGAGGTCTGCCCGGTGGAGTCGATGAACAGCCGCAGCCCGATCGGCACCGTGTAGCTCTCCACACTCGGCAGGTAGATCAGCTGGGTCAGGAAGTCGTTCCAGGTCCAGATGAACGAGAAGATCGCCGTGGTGACCAGCGCCGGCCGGGCCAGCGGCACGATGACGTACCGGAACACCCCGAACGGCGAACATCCGTCGATCTTGGCCGCGTCGTCCAGCTCCCTGGGGATGCCCCGCATGAACTGCACCATCAGGAAGACGAAGAACGCCTCGGTGGCCAGCAGCTTCGGCACGATCAACGGCAGCGGGGTGTCGATCCAGCCGAACGAGTTGAACATGATGTACTGCGGCACGATCAGCACGTGGCTGGGCAGCAGCAGCGTACCGATCATGATGGCGAACCAGAACCTGCGGGCCCGGAACTGCAGCCGGGCGAAGGCGTACGCCGCCAGCAGGCAGGAGACCGCGTTGGCGACCACGGTCGCCATCGAGATCACCGTGCTGTTCCAGAAGAACCGGCCGAACGAGATGTTGCTCAGGTAGTTCCAGCCGTCCGGGTAGTTCGCCCAGGTCGGGTCCTGCGGGATGACCGACAGGTTGCTGGCCACCTCGGTCGGTGACTTGAGTGACGAGCCCAGCACCCAGATCAGCGGGTAGAGGACCACGACCAGGATGGCGACCAGCACCGCCACCCGGGCGACGCCTCGGGCGGTGCCGCCGGCGGCCCGGCGGCGTGCGGCGCTGCCGCCGTCCGCCGTCGACATCGGAGCAGCTTCGGTAGCCATCAGTCGTTGTCTCCGTCCGAGTAGTGCACCCAGAACCGGCCGGTGCTGAAGAACAGCACCGTGATCAGGCCGATCGCGATCAGGAAGACCCAGGCCAGCGCGGACGCGTATCCCATCTGGAACTCGGTGAAGCCCTTGGTGTAGAGGTACAGCGTGTAGAGCATGGTCGAGTCGACCGGCCCGCCGGTGCCGTTGCTGATCACGAACGCGGCGGTGAAGCCCTGGAATCCGTTGATCGTCTCCAGCACCAGGTTGAAGAAGATCACCGGGGAGAGCATCGGCAGGGTGACGTTGAAGAACTGCCGGATCTTGCCGGCGCCGTCGACCGAGGCCGCCTCGTACAGCTCGGTCGGCACCTGCTTCAGCCCGGCCAGGAAGATCACCATCGGAGCGCCGAACTGCCAGATGGCCAGCACCATCAGGGTCTCCAACGCCCAGTCCGGGTCGTTGACCCACGGCTGTCCGGTGATGCCGAACAGCCCGAGGAAGTCGTTGAACGCGCCGTCGCCGCTGAACATCGCCCGCCAGATCAGCGCCAGCGCGACGCTGCCGCCGAGCAGCGACGGCAGGTAGAACAGGCTGCGGAACAGCCCGACCCCGCGGGTCTCCCGGTTGAGCAGCAGCGCGACGCCGAGAGCGGCGGCCAACTTCAGCGGTACGGCGACGAACGCGAAGATCAGCGTGACCTGCACCGAGTGGCGGAAGGTCTGGTCGTTGACGAACAGGTCCCAGTAGTTCTCGAAGCCGACCCACTCGACGAACTCCCAGGAGGACAGGATGTCGTAGTTGGTGAAGCTGAGGTAGAGCGAGAACAGCATGGGGAAGGCAGTGATCGCCATCAGCCCCAGCAGCCACGGGGACAGGAAGACGTATCCGGCCAACCCTTCGCCGTGCCGCCGGCTGCCGCCCTTGGCGCTGCCCCGCCTCCTGTTCGTGTCCGCCGGGGCAGTGTCGGTACTCGTGGCCGGGACGGGTTTCGTGGTCAGGGCCACGATCTGGCTCCTTTCTCGGATCACGGGTCGTGGTGCCCACGGCCCGGATTCCGGTCGTGGTGCCCACGGCGGACGCCGTGGGCACCACGACCGCGCAAGTCCGGCCCGGACTACTCGAGGGTGGCTTCGGCCTGTCGGAAGAACTCCGCGGCGGCGTCGGCCGGGCTGGCCTGGCCGTAGGTGACGCTCTCGGCGACCGTGGTCAGGGTCGACCGCAGCGGTCCGTGGCCCTGTGGCGGCGGTGCCGGTGCCGGGCCCATCTGCGGGATCAGCGCGTTCTCGAACTCGACCGTCGCGGTCATGTACGGGTCGTCGAGACCCGCCTGGACCGTCTCCCGGTTGTCGATGTTGGACGGCAGGCCCCGGTCGACGCCGAGGATCTGCGCCGCCTCCGGGTCGTTGGCCAGGAAGTTGATGACGTCGGCGACGACCTCCGGGTGCTCGGTGGAACGCGACCCGGCCCAGTACAGCGACGCCCGCGCCCACTGGCCCTTCGGGTCACCGGGGTAGGCCACCATGCCGAGTTCGCTCTCGGTCGACTTGCCCAGCTCGGAGAGCTGGTTGGACCACATGAACGAGGTGGCCCCCTTGCCCGTCACCACCAGCTGGTCGGAGACGCCGCCGCCGACCGCCTCGTGCACCACGTCGGCCGGCGGGGTTGCCCCGGCCTCCCGGGCGTCCAGCCAGAACTGGAACCACTCGGTGAGGTCGGCCTCGGTGAAGGCGAGCTGCGGCCCGTCGTAGAACTCCTTGCCCTGTGAGCGCAGCCACAGCCAGAGCGCCTTGTAGTCGGAGCTGGGGTCCATCGCGCCCCAGTATCCGTCGCCGGCCGCCTCGGTCACCTGGGTGCCCCAGGCGATGAACTCGTCGTAGGTCCAGCCGGTCTCCGGCTCCGGCAGGCCGAGCTCGGTGATCTTCGTCTTGTCGTACACCAGGGCCGGGGTGTTCTCGCCGGCGGCCACGGCGACCTGCTTGCCGTCGATCTGCCCGTACTGGGTCAGGCTCTCCGGGTGGTTGCTCAGGTCGATGTCGCCGGAGGAGACGAACGGCGTCAGGTCCAGGGTGACGTTGCGGCCGGCGTACTCGGCCAGGCCGTTGTCGTCGATCTGGAAGATGTCCGGCGCGTTACCGCCGGCCGAAATGGTGGCCAGCTTGTCGTAGTAGCCGGTGAACGCCTGCCAGGTCGGGTTGATGGTGACGTTAGGGTTCTTCTCCTCGTACAGGTCGAGGGCCTGCTCGGTGAGTTCGGCACGGGACTCGCCGCCCCACCAGAAGAACTCGATGGTGACCGGCGCGTCCGGGTCGCTCGACGCGTCGTCGTCGCCGCAGGCGGCGGCGCCGAGGACCAGCGGCACGACGGCGGTGGCGGCGATGCCGCGCAGCAGGCGGCGCCGGCCGAAGGGGGTACGGTGAGCACGCGTGGCAGGCGTGTTCGCCGTCGGTGATGTTGCGGGGTGCATTGCGCTCACTCCTTGGGGTTAGGAGGCGACATCGGCCGGCGCGGCGGCAGCCGCGTCGCCCGGGTCCGCATGGCTGTGCGGCCCCGGGCCCGTCGAGTCGCGGATGACCAACTCGGTCTGGAGCGTTACCTGGGCGGTGGTGCGACGGTCGTCGCCATGCTGGAGCAGCATGTCGACGGCCGCCCGACCGGCGGCCGCGTTCGGTGTGGCCACCGTCGTCAATTTGGGTCGGGTGAGCCGGCTCAGCGCGATGTCGTCGATGCCGACCACGCTGATGTCCCGGGGCACCGCGACCCCGTGTGCGTCGAGCCCTTCGATCAGGCCGATCGCCATCAGGTCGTTGTAGGCGAGCACGGCGGTCACCTCTGCCCGGCGGACCTGTTCCGCCGCGGCGATGCCGCCGCCCTCGGTGGGCGGGTTGGGGCCGATCACGGTCAACGTGACGTCCGCCGAGCGGGCCGCCGAGGTGGCGGTCCGCCGGATCTCCCGGTTGGTCCACGACCCGCGCGGGCCGCCGAGCAGCGCGATCCGCCGGTGGCCGAGGCCGATCAGGTGCTCGACGGCGAGCCGGGCACCCTGGCCGACGTCGATCACCACGTTCGGCAGGCCGGTCACCTGCCGGTTGATCACCACCAGCGGTACGTCCCGGCTGAGCTGCTCGATCAGGCTGTTGCTCATCCGGGGGCTGCACAGCAGCACCCCGTCGACCTGCTTGGCGAGGGCGTGGACCAACTCCTCCTCGACCGCCGGGTCCTCGTTCGTGTCGGTGACGAAGATGTGGTAGTCGCGGTGCCGGGCCTGGCTTTCCGCCGCCTTGATCAGGGGCGGGAAGAACGGGTTGGCGATGTCGGCAACGATCAGCCCGATGTTGTGGGTCCGGCCGGTGATCAGCGCGCGGGCCGCCCGGTTGGGGCGGTAGCCGAGATGCTCCGCGCAGGCCAGCACCCGGCTGCGGGTCTCCGGGTTGACCAGATGCGGTGCCGAGAACGTGCGGGACACGGTGGAGATGTGCACTCCGCAGGCCCGTGCGACGTCTCGAATGGTGGCTGGCACGCGTCGTCCTTCATCGATGTGGTCGCCGTCCGGTGCGGGCGGCGACCGGTGTGGCTGGGGTCACGTTGGTTCGCCAATTAATGCAAACGGTTGCTCAAGTGTCAACGGTCTTCGATTGCGGATTTGTTGCGGCCGTGGTCATGCCAGGTGTTCGAATCCTCGTGTAACCCCTTAAATCGGGCAGGATGGTTTCCGGGCATTGACGAAGGTGTCCGTCTCATGGCAGCTTCTGCTGCAAACCTTTGCAGCCAACCCGGAGGCGGAGCAGGATGTCCCCAGAACCCGATCGGCGGCTGCGCTACGCGCTCGTCGGCACCGGCGCCCGCGCCGAGATGTTCGTCCGGTCCCTGGTCCTCGACTACCGGGACAGCGCCGAACTCGTCGCCTTCGCCGACAGCAACCAGGCCCGGATGGACGCGCACAACGCCTGGCTGGAGGAGCTCGGTCGCGACGCAGTGCCCACCTACCCGGCCAGCGAGTTCGTGACCATGCTGAGCAAGGAACGGGTGGACGTCGTCCTGGTCACCACCGTCGACCGGGTGCACGACGAGTACATCGTCGCCGCCCTGGACGCCGGCTGCGACGTGATAACCGAGAAGCCGATGACCGTGGATGTGCCGCGCTGCCGACGCATCCTCGACGCGGTGGCACGGACCGGGCGCACCGTACGGGTCGCCTTCAACTACCGGTACAACCCGCTGCACGAACGGGTCCGCCAGGTGCTCGCCGACGGCGAGATCGGCGAGATCGGCTCGGTGCACTTCGAGTGGCTGCTCGACGTGCGCCACGGTGCCGACTACTTCCGCCGCTGGCACCGCGACAAGGCCAACTCCGGCGGCCTGATGGTGCACAAGGCCAGCCACCACTTCGACCTGGTCAACTGGTGGCTGGACGCGACCCCGGTGCAGGTCTACGCGGCCGGCCGGCTGTTCTTCTACGGCGAGCCCGGCCGCCGGCACGGCTACGCCCGCGACTACGACCGGGCACACGGCGAGGTCGCCGCCGCCGGCGACCCGTTCGCCCTGCAGATGGCCGCCCACCCCCGGCTGCGCGCGCTCTACCTGGAGGCCGAGGCCGAGGACGGCTACCACCGTGACCAGAACGTCTTCGCCCCCGGTGTGACCATCGAGGACGACATGTCGGTGCTGGCCAGCTACTCCACCGGGGCCACGATGACGTACCACCTCACCGCGTACGCCCCCTGGGAGGGCTACCGGGTGATGTTCAACGGCAGCAGGGGTCGGCTCGAGCTGGAGGTGGTGGAGAGCGACTTCGTCAGCCCGTACGCCGCCGGCGAACTCAAGGGCGCCGCCCTGCACGGCGTCCAGGCGGCGGTGGAGGAGGGCTGGGCCAAGATCACCGTCCGGCCGTTCTGGGAGCAGCCCCGTCAGGTGCCGGTCGCCGGCTACACCCGGGCCGGGCACGGCGGTGCGGACGCCAAGATGACCGCGGTGCTGTTCGGCGGCGAGACCGACCCGATGGGACGGGCCGCCACCGCCCGTGACGGTGCGCTCGCGCTGCTCACCGGGCTGGCCGCCAACCGGTCCTTCGAGACCGGCCAGCCGGTCCGGGTGTCAGACCTGCTCACCGTCGACTGACCGGCGGTCTGGCCACGGCGTACCGGCCGGCACCACCCACCACAGCGACGACCCCGATCCCGTACCCACGAGGAGCCTGCTTCCGTGTCCCCGCAACCCGACCGGTCGGACCAGCTGTTCCCGGCCGAACCCACCCAGCGGGCCATCGCCCGCGAGCTGTACGCGCACGCCCGGGACCTGCCGGTCATCTCGCCGCACGGCCACGTCGACCCGGTGCTGCTCGCCGACGACGAGCCGTTCCCCGACCCGGCGCGGCTGCTCGTCGTGCCGGACCACTACGTCACCCGGATGCTGCTCAGCCAGGGCGTCCCACCCGGCGAGCTCGGCGTACCCGTGCGTGCCGGGGTCCGGCCACGGCCACCGGCCGGTGACGGCGACTACGCCACCGAGACCGACGGCCGGGCGATCTGGCGCAAGCTGGCCGCCAACTGGCACCTGTTCCGGGGCACCCCGTCGCGACTGTGGCTGGAGAAGACGTTCGCCGAGGTGTTCGGGGTGGACGTTGTCCTCGGCCCGGACACCGCCGACGAGGTCTACGACACCATCGCGGCACGGCTGGCCGAACCGGCGTACCGGCCCCGGGCGCTGTTCGAGCGCTTCAACATCGAGGTGCTGGCCACCACCGAGTCGCCCCTGGACGATCTCGGCCGGCACGCCAAGCTGGCCGCGGACGGCTGGGGCGGCCCCGGCGGGCGGGTGATCACCACGTTCCGGCCGGACAACGTCGTCGACTTCGAGTTTGACGGCTGGTCCGACAACGTCGCCGCCCTCGGGGCGATCACCGGCGCCGACACCGGCACGTACGCCGGCTTCCTCGACGCGCTGCGGTCCCGGCGGCGGGCCTTCATCGCCGCCGGCGCGACCAGCTCCGACCACGGTCACCTGACCGCGCTCACCCTGCGGCTGGACCGGCGCGAGGCCGCCGAACTGTACGACCGGGGGCTGCGCGGCGTCGCCACCGCCGCCGACGCCGAGGCGTTCCGGGCCCACATGCTGGTCGAGTTCGCCCGCATGTCCATCGAGGACGGCCTGGTGATGCAGTTGCATCCAGGTTCGGTGCGCAACCACAACAAGTGGCTGTACGCCACCCACGGCCGAGACGTCGGCGGCGACATCCCGCAGGCCACCGAGTACCTGCACGCGCTGACCGCGCTGCTCGACGCGTACGGCAACGACCCGCGGCTGCGGATCGTCGTCTACACCCTCGACGAGTACACCTTCACCCGCGAGCTGGCCCCGCTCGCCGGCGGGTACGCCGCCCTCTACCTCGGCGCGCCCTGGTGGTTCCTGGACTCCCCGGAGGTGCTGCGCCGGTTCCGGGAAGCGGTCACCGAGACCGCCGGCTTCTACAACACCGCCGGCTTCGTCGACGACACCCGGGCGTTCTGCTCCATCCCGGCGCGCCACGACGTGGCCCGCCGGATCGACGCCGGCTTCCTCGCCCGGCTCGTCGCCGAGCACCGGCTCGGCCTCGACGAGGCCGCCGAGACCATCGTCGACCTGGCGTACCGGCTGCCCAAGCGGGTCTTCAAGATCGGGGAGAAGCTGCCATGACCGTCACCATCACCGGCGTCGACGTGCACGACGTACGGTTCCCGACCGCCGCGGCCGGCGACGGCTCCGACGCGATCAACCGGGGCGACTACTCGGCCACCTACGTCGAGCTGCGCACCGACTCGCCGGACGGGGTCTTCGGCGCCGGCTTCACCTTCACCAACGGCCGCGGCAACGAGATCACCTGCGCGGCGGTACGCGCATTGGCCCACCACGTCACCGGCCGGACCGTCGCCGAGATCGTCGCCGAACCGGTCGCCTTCTGGCGGTCGCTCACCGCCGACGTGCAGCTGCGCTGGCTCGGCCCGGAGAAGGGCGTCATCCACATGGCGTCCGGCGCGCTGGTCAATGCCGTCTGGGACCTGCGGGCCAAACTGGACGGCAAGCCGCTGTGGCGGCTGCTCGCCGAGATGCCGACCGACGAACTCGTCGCCAACATCGACTTCCACCACATCCGCGACGCGATCACGCCGGACGAGGCCGCCGCCATCCTGGACAAGGGGCTGACCGGCCAGTCCGACCGGCTCGCCGAGCTGCAGCGCGACGGCTTCCCGTCGTACACCACCTCGGTCGGCTGGCTCGGCTACCCCGACGACAAGGTCCGGGCGTTGACCCGGGCGGCGTACGCCGACGGCTGGCGGGCGATGAAGATGAAGGTCGGCGGCCCGATCGACGACGACGTACGCCGCGCCCGGATCATCCGCGCCGAGATCGGCCCGGACGCGCTGCTGATGATGGACGCCAACCAGGTGTGGGACGTCGACGAGGCGATCGCCAACATGGCCCGGCTCGTCGAGGTCGACCCGTACTGGATCGAGGAGCCGACGCACGCCGACGACGTGCTCGGCCACGCCCGGATCGCCGCCGCCGTCACCGAACTGTCCGACGGGCGCTGCCGGGTCGCCACCGGCGAGGTCGCCGCCAACCGGGTGATCTTCAAACAGCTGATGCAGGCTGAGGCGATCCGGGTGTGCCAGATCGACTCCTGCCGGATCGCCGGGGTCAACGAGGTGCTGTCGGTGATTCTGATGGCCGCCAAGTTCGGTGTGCCGATCTGCCCGCACGCCGGCGGCGTCGGCCTCTGCGAGTACGTGCAGCACCTGGCGATCTTCGACTACCTGCGGGCCGGCACCTCGCTGGACGGGCGGATGGTCGAGTACGTCGACCACCTGCACGAGCACTTCGTCGACCCGGTCCGCACCCGGGGCGGCCGCTACCTGGTGCCCGAACAGCCCGGTTACAGCGCCACGATGAAGCCGGCGTCGATCGCCGAGTTCTCCTTCCCGGACGGGCCGGTGTGGCGGTGAACGACGACATCCCGCTGCTCGGCCTGGACACCCTGGGCCGGGTGCCGGCCGACGCCCGACCGGTGGTCCGCCCCGGCGACGTCGGCGCCGGCATCGTC
Source organism: Solwaraspora sp. WMMA2059 (assembly GCF_027497315.1). Classification (GTDB taxonomy): domain Bacteria; phylum Actinomycetota; class Actinomycetes; order Mycobacteriales; family Micromonosporaceae; genus Micromonospora_E. The sequence continues at coordinate 87,457 of NZ_CP114908.1, forward strand.
CACCTCGGACTAGGTGCCTTCCACCGGGCCCACCAGGCGGTCTACACCGAGCAGGCAGTCGCCACCGCCGGCGGTGACTGGGGCATCATCGGCGTCGCACCGCGCAACATCGACGTGGTGCGGCGGCTCACCGACCAGGACTGCCTGTTCAGCGTCACCACGCTGTCCGCCGCAGCGGCCAGGACCCGGGTCGTCGGTGCGCTCACCGGGGTCCGGCACGCCGCCAGCGACCCGGCGGCGGTGGTGGCCCTGCTGGCCGACCCGGCGATCCGGGTGGTCACGCTGACCGTCACCGAGAAGGCGTACCAGCTGGACCCGGTCACCGGGCGGCTGCGGCCGGACGAAGCGGTCGCCGCTGACCTGACCACCGACCGGGCGCCGACGACCGTGCCGGGCCTGCTGCTACGCGGGCTGGCCGCCCGCGCCGCCGCCGACGCCGGCCCGCTCGCCCTGGTCAGCTGCGACAACCTGCCGTCGAACGGACGCCGGCTTCACGGGCTGGTCACCGAGTCCCTGGCGTACGCGAAGGTGCCCGACGAGACCGCCGACTGGGTGCAGGCCAACGTCACCTTCCCCGGCACCATGGTCGACCGGATCGTGCCGGCCGCCACCGCGCAGACCCTGGCCGCCGCCCGGTCCGCGCTCGGCGTCAGCGACCTGGCGGCGATCGCCGGGGAGCCGTACACGCAGTGGGTGATCGAGGACGACTTCCCCGGCGGCCGGCCGGCCTGGCAGACCGCAGGGGCGGTGCTGACCAGCGACGCCGGCCCGTGGGAGCGGCTCAAGCTGCGCGGGCTCAACGGGGTGCACTCGGCCATCGCCTACCTCGGGGCGCTGGCCGGGCACGACACCATCGCCGAGGCGCTGGCCGGTATCCCCGGCCTGCCCGAGGTGCTGCGCCGGCTGATCGCCGAGGACGTCGCGACCAGCTTCACCCCGCCGGACGGGGTGTCGGTCGTCGGGTACGGCGAGTCGGTGCTGGAGCGGTTCGCCAACCCGGCGATCCGACACCGCACCATCCAGGTGGCGATGGACGGCTCGCAGAAGTTGCCGCAGCGGGTCCTGCACACCATCGCCGACCGGCGGGCGGCCGGCGACCGGCCGTACTGGTCGGCGCTGGTGGTCGCCGCCTGGATGCGGTTCGCCCAGGGGCGGGCCGACGACGGGGCCGAGTTGCCGCTGGACGACCCACTCGCCGCGCGGATCCGGGCGGCGCTGGCCGGGTCCGGGGGCACCCCGGCGGGCGTGGTGGCCGCGCTGCTCGGGCTCACCGAGGTGTTCCCACCCGAGCTGGCGGCCGACCCGGAGGTCCACGAGATGATCACGACCTGGCTGACCGCGCTGGACCGGCACGGGGTGGTCGGCGCGCTGACCGGCGCGGCCGGCTGACCGCGGTCGTCGACAGGTGGAGGTTCCCGACGTGAGGAGCACCCCGCCCCGGGTGGCCCTGATCGGTGCCAACGGGCACGGATTGTGGCACCGGCGGCAGATCGCCCCGCTGCACGACGCCGGCGAACTGCGCCTGGTCGGCCTGGTCGACGTACGGCCGGTCGAGCCGGCCCCCGACGCTCCGGTCCCGGACGGGGTGCAGGTCGACACCGACCACCGGCGGATGCTGGCGCAGACCCGGCCGGACGTGGTGGTGATCTGCACGCCGCCGTACACCCATCTGCCGATCGCGCTTGACGCGCTGGCCGCCGGCGCAGACCTGCTGCTGGAGAAGCCGCCGGTGCTGTCGCTGGACGAGCACCGGCGGCTGACCGCGGCGCTGGCCCGGCACGGCCGGGTCTGCCAGGTCGGTTTCCAGGCGCTCGGATCGGCGGCGTTGGCCGAGTTGACCGCGGCGGCCACCGGCGGTCGGCTCGGCTCGGTCACCGGCATCTCGACGGTCGCCTCCTGGCAGCGCGACGACGCGTACTACCGGCGGTCGCCGTGGGCCGGGCGGCGTACGGTCGACGGCCGGCCGTCGCTGGACGGGGCGCTGGCCAACCCGTTGGCGCACGCCACCATGCAGTGTCTGGCGGTAGCGGCGGCGGTGGATCCCAGCCCGCCGGTGCTGGTCGAGTTGGAGCGCTACCGGGTGCGGCCGATCGAGGTGGACGACACCGCGTCGATGCGGATCACCCTGGACTCGGGGCTGGCGATCGTGGCCGCGGTGACCCTGGCCGGTGAGGAGTTCATCCCCGGTGAGGTGCTGGTGCACGGCACGGCCGGCGCCGCGGTGCTGGAGTATCCGACGGACCGGCTGCGGCTGCCCGGCGAGCGATCGATGCGGCCGGTGCCGGGGCGGGCCGGGCTGCTGGAGAACCTGCTGGCGCACCGCAGGGATCCGTCCGGTGTACCGCTGATCGCCCCGCTGGCCCGGACCGAGGCGTTCACCGCGCTCTTGGAGGTGGTGCAGGACGCCCCGGAGCCGTGTCTGCTCGGTCCGGACCGGACGGTCGCGACCGGGGTGGCCGGAGCGGACCGGGTGCTGACGATCGAAGGGGTGAACGCGGTCGTCCGACGCGGTGCGGCCGAGCTGGCGCTGTTCTCCGAGCAGGAGGTGCCGTGGGCGGTCAGACCGTACCGGACCCGGCTGGCGCAGGGGGTGGTGGGCCGCTGACCTGGTCGGCGGAGAACGTACTGCAAATCGACGGCCGCCGCCGGTGCGCGAAGTCGGACAGATCAGTCGTCCCCTCGGCAAACTGATGCCGGGTAAATAGGTCTCGCCCGAATGTAATGCAAACAATCTGCAAACAATCTGCAAACAGATTGCATTGACACATTCCGTGATGAAATTTATCGTTTGGGTTCAGGAAGATTGCGTCAGTGTTGTGTGATCGAGTCCAGACAATAGTTTGCGGAGTGTGGTAATGCGACTGAGGAGATTGACTGCCGCTGTTGCCGGAATCGCGATCGTGGCGGTGCTGCCGGCCCCGGCCGCCGCCGGCCGGGACACCGGTTCCGACCGGCTGTCCTGGACGGCCCGGTCGCTGGGCCGCCAGGCGTTGCCACCGAACGACGGCTGGGCGGCCGCCGGTGCCGGCACCACCGGAGGATCGGCGGCCAGCCAGGACAACGTTCACGTGGTCGACAGCCGAGCCGAGTTGATCGACGCCCTCGGCGGCGACAACGCCACCAACCGGAACAACGACACCCCGAAGATCATCTACATCAAGGGCACGGTCAACGGCTTCGAAGGCCCGGACGGCAACCTGCTGACCTGCGCCGACCTCGCCGACCCCGAGTACGACTTCGACGAGTTCCTGGTCACCTACGACCCGGCCGTCTGGGGATACGAGAACGACCCGAGTGGCCCGCTCGAGGACGCCCGTCGACGGTCGGTCACCAACCAGACCCGGTACACCCAGATCAACGTCGGAGCCAACACCACCATCATCGGGCTGCGCGGAGCCCGGCTGGAGAACCTGACCCTGATGGTGGACAGCGTCCGGAACGTCATCGTCCGCAACGTCGTCTTCGACGACGCGTACGACTGCTTTCCCGCCTGGTCGCCGGATGACGGCGACGCCGGCAACTGGAACTCCCAGTTCGACCTGATGTCGGTGCGTCGCTCGGAGAATGTCTGGGTCGACCACAACACCTTCACCGACGGCGACAACCCGGACAGCGCCCAACCGATCTACTTCGGCCGGCCGCTGCAGGTGCACGACGGAGCGCTCGACATCACCCACACAGCCAGCCTGGTGACCGTGTCCTACAACCGGTTCGACGGCCGGGACAAGGTCATGCTGATCGGCTCGTCGAACACTGTCGGCCCCGACGTCGGCCGGCTCAACGTCACCCTGCACCACAACGTCTTCGACGGCAGCCTGCAACGGCTGCCCCGGATCCGGTTCGGTCAGATCGACGTCTACAACAACCACTACGAACTGTCCGGCGACGATTTCGAGTACGCCGTCGGAGTAGGCGTACAGGGCGCACCGTACCTGGAGAACAACTCGTTCCGGCTGGGCTCCGGGATCGACACCGCCGACCTGCTGCACGACTGGGGCGGCACCGTGCTGACCGAGAAGGGCAGCTGGGTCGGGCAGGGTCACCGGCCGCTGCGCCCGGCCAGCCTGCTCGACGCGTACAACGCGGCGAACGAGCCGGACCTGGGCGACGACGCTGGCTGGACCCCGACCCTGCGGCACGGGGCGGTGCTGCCCACCGCGGTCGTCCCGATCTACACCCGGCTCACCGCGGGCGCCGGCAAGCTCCCGGTCTGACCCGTCGGCAGGCTGCCGGTCTGACTGACCAGCCCGGCCGGGTCACAAGCGGGGTGGGCCGGCGAGACGCCCGCCGGCCCACCCCTTTTCTCCGCACCGCCACCGGCGCGGTGCCAACCGAAGGAGTGCACGTGCAGAGCAGCACGAGTAGACGCCGTCGTGGACTGCTGGCCACGCTCGGCGCGAGCGCGGTCACCGCGACGCTGGTCCTCGCGGCGACCAGCGGCAACGCCCACGCCGCGACGTTGTTCCAGGCCGACTTCGAAAGCGGCGGCACCAGCGGCTGGTCCAAGTCCGGCGGCAGTTGGGAGGTCGTCTCCGACGGCAGCCAGGTGCTGCGGCAGGACAACACCGGCAGCAACCTGGCCCGGTTCTTCGCCGGCAGCACCAGTTGGACCGACTACCAACTGCAGGCCCGGGTCAAGCCGTTGTCGTTCAACGGATCCGACCGGTTCGTCGGCATCGCCTCCCGGGTCACCAGCAACACCAGGATGTACCGGTTGGCGCTGACCAGCAACAACCGCGCCGAGCTGCAGCTGGTCAACGGCAGCCAGATCACTGTGCTCGGCTCGGCGGCGCTGAGCGTGGCCACCGGCACCTGGTACACCCTGCGGATCGAGTCGAGCGGTAGCACCGTCCGCGGCTACGTCGACGGCAGCCAGATCGGCTCCGGCAGCGACGACTCATACGACTCCGGCCGGATAGCCCTGGTCACCGGCTACGCCGGGGCCAGCTACGACGACGTCAGGGTGGACACTCTCGGTTCCGTACCGGAACCGACGACCCCCGCGCCGACCACCGCACCCCCGACCAGCCCGCCGCCGACCACCGCACCACCGACGAGCCCGCCGCCGACCACCGCGCCACCGACCAGCCCGCCGCCGTCCGGTGACACCCTGTACGTTGCACCGAACGGTAGCGACAGTGCGTCCGGGACGGTGTCCAACCCGACGACGCTCACCTCGGCGATCACCCGGATCGCACCCGGCGGCACGATCTACCTGCGTGGCGGCACCTACCGATACTCGCAGACCATCACCATCGCTCAGGGCAACAGCGGTACGTCCAGTGCCCGTAAGAACCTGTACGCCTACCCGGGCGAGACGCCGATCCTGAACTTCTCGGCACAGAGCGAGGACTCGGCCAACCGCGGGCTGGCGATCGGCGGGTCCTACTGGCACGTCTACGGCATCATCGTCGAACGGGCCGGCGACAACGGGATCCTGCTCGCTGGCAACCACAACATCATCGAACGGGTGGTCACCCGGCACAACCGGGACACCGGCCTGCAGCTGTCGCGGCTCATCGCCGGAGCACCGCGCGACCAGTGGCCGTCCAACAACCTGGTGTTGAGCTCGGTGTCGCACGACAATGTCGACTCCGACGGTGAGGACGCCGACGGATTCGCCCCGAAGCTCACCGTCGGTTCCGGCAACGTCTTCCGCTACACCGTGGCGCACAACAATATCGACGACGGCTACGACCTGTACACCAAGAGCGACACCGGGCCGATCGGCGCGGTGACGATCGAGCACTCCCTGGCGTACGACAACGGCACGCTCAGCAACGGTGGTCAGGCCGGCAACGGCGACCGCAACGGCTACAAACTCGGCGGCGAGGACATCGGCGTCCACCACACCATCCGGAGCAACATCGCGTACCGCAACGGCAAGCACGGGTTCACGTACAACCGCAACCTCGGCACGATGACGGTGTCGAACAACGTCAGCATCGGCAACGAGGAACGCAACTTCAACTTCGACGGCGGCAGCTCGGTGTTCCGCGGCAACACGTCGTGTGACAGCGGCTCGAACGACCGGATCATCGGCAACTCAGACAGCTCGAACCAGTTCTGGTCCGGCTCGAACGGCTCCCGGTGCTCGACGTACTCGGGCTCGTTGGGCTGGTCGTTCGCCTCGGACGGTCGTCTCGTGGTCACCTTCGGGGGACGGGTCGTTACACCGTGACCGGCTTCGTCCACTGACCAGGACCGTCCACCAGAAAGCGGTGCGGCCGGTCTTCCCGGTAGGGAAGACCGGCCGCACGCGACGAGCCAAATGTCGTGACTCGCCAGCCGGGGCGGCGGTCGGTCAGAGCCGTTGGCCGTTGGCGGCGTGGAACGCGTGGTGCTGGCCCGGACGGGGGCGGACGAACACGGTGTCGTTCATCCGCGGCATGTGCCGGCGGTCGGTCCGCACCACGAACCGCTCCGAACTGCCGTCGAGCGTCGCATAGCCGTAGACGTTGGCGTCCGAGCCGAGGTCCTCGACCAGCTCGACCGACATCGGCATGCCGCCCTCGGAGGCGCCGACCAGGTCGCAGTCCTCGGGACGGAACCCGACGGTGACCTTGTTGCCGCCGCCGTTGGCCTTGGCCGCCTCGACCTGCTCGCGGCTCAGCTCGACGACCAGGTCGGCGAAGACGGCACCCTGCTCGGTCAGCGGGACGGTCTTGATGTTCATGGCGGGGGAGCCCATGAAGCCGGCGACGAAGACGTTCGCCGGTACGTCGTACAGGTTCCGCGGGGTGTCGACCTGCTGCAGCACGCCGTCGAGCAGCACCGCCACCCGGTGGCCCATCGTCATCGCCTCGACCTGGTCGTGGGTGACGTAGACGGTGGTGACCCCCAGCTTGGCCTGCAGCGAGGCGATCTGGGTACGGGTCTGCACCCGCAGCTTCGCGTCGAGGTTCGACAGCGGCTCGTCCATCAGGAAGACCTGCGGCTCCCGGACGATCGCCCGACCCATCGCGACCCGCTGGCGCTGACCACCGGAGAGCGCCTTCGGCTTGCGGTTGAGGTACTCCTCCAGCTGCAGCAGAGCGGCGGCTTCCTTGACCCGGCGGTCGATCTCCGACTTCGAGGTCCGGCGCAGCTTCAGCGCGAAGGCCATGTTCTCGTACACCGTCATGTGCGGGTAGAGCGCGTAGTTCTGGAAGACCATCGCGATGTCGCGGGCCTTGGGCGGCAGGTGGGTGACGTCGCGGTCGTCGATGAGGATGCGGCCCTCGTCGACGTCCTCCAAACCGGCGAGCATCCGCAGGCTGGTGGACTTACCGCAACCGGAGGGGCCGACCAGCACGAGGAATTCGCCGTCGCCGATCTCGAGGTCGAGCTTGTTGACAGCGGGTCGCTCGGTGCCCGCGTAGATGCGGGACGCCTGGTCGTAGGTGACCGTAGCCATGGTCAGTGCTTCCTTTCACCGGCAGGAACGTGCCGGACGATCCGAGTGAAGGAGCGACCGGCGCTCTGAGCGCCGGCCCACGCGTACTCGCAGCCGCCAGGGCGACGTGTCGCACGTGTCACGCCACGGTAAACGGGATTTGCCTGGCTGCCAAGACCGGGACGGCCCGCAACTACCTCGGATAACCGACCAAAACGGACACCGGGGTGGGGTAGGCCACTGTTCGCCGTCCTCCGTCGGGGCTTCACGCCGGGTCCCGACACGGTGAACGCCGTACGCAGAACGGAAAAGATCGATCGGACAGACCGGCCGATGCGGCGGTATCGCCACGTCAGTGGCTATGCTGACGCTGAACGAACGCTGCCCCTGTAGCTCAGTTGGCCAGAGCACTCGCCTTGTAAGCGAGATGTCGCCGGTTCGAGCCCGGCCGGGGGCTCCAGCACCGCCGCGCAGGTCCCGCCGTGCGACGCACGGCGGGACGCTGTGGCAGCAACCGTGACAGCCGTGCTGGGCACGTACGGCGGGCGCAGCCGGTTACCTCGCCAGACTTGAGCAGACCCTGTGCGTCCCTGCCGGGCCGCTGCGCGGCATCGATTGAGACCAACGTTCCGTCACATCAGTGACGACGCGGCGTTTCCCTCCGAGCGACTGGCTGAGCTCGTCCATGACGTCATCTACGAGATCACCGCCCCGCACGAAGATCCGGTTCTGAGTCTCCACCAACCAGGATCCATAAAGTCAACAGCATTGCCCTGATCTACACCAGACATACCGACCGTGATCACATCGCGATATCCCGCGCCTGGCCGATCTTTGAAACGACCGCGCCAGTCGCTGTGGCCGGAGGGAGGGCGGTCGGGTTCCCGACTCTTCGTATCCGGAGCCGGGTGCGCGGCGTCTAGTATATGGTCCCGCAGCGCCGCTGGACCCGAGCCCGCCAGAATCGGCGGTTCGCCGCTACCCCACAAGGAGTTCATCGATGGCACAACCACGAGTTCCGCAACGCGACTGGAAAAGCGTCTGGGGACCGACAATCAAGAAATTGATCGAAGGAAACGAGGTACTCGGCCCAAAGAACAATTTGATGAAGGATCACCTGAAGGACGAGGCCATGTCCAACCTGGCGATGAGTCTGGTTGACACGCTGATTGACAACGGCCAGCCGGCCATGGCCGCTCAAGACGTGCTCGACAAGATGCGGCGAATGCTGCCCGTGATCAACCAGCAAACGATGAAGGCTCGCCCACTGCCGGCGACCAAGTTCCCTACGAACACCTACAAGCAGCTGTTAGAGCTGGTCAGCGCCAAGATGATGTGGGAAAAGGGTACTACCTGGATCGAACCCGGTGGCCAGAAAGGGGGAAGCGACCTCAAGCCGGACTACAGCGTCGAGGGGAAGCAGGAGAAGGATGCGGCAGGCGATCATGTAGTGATACAGAACGCCGTTGACGGAGATGCCCTCATCGAGCGGATCGCCAGTGACCTGTCGAATAAGCTGACCAAGTACAAGGACATCCCGGCGGTCTTCGTGGTCATCCATGTCACCGAGTGTCCAGCTTTCGGCACACTGAAGGCTCAGGATTACAACAGCTGGTTCAAGCTCGTGGCCACTGCTGTTGACAGCATTAAAGGGAAGGACGTTCTCGGAAATTTCTCCCGCCTGGTGATCATTGCTGGAAACGAGCCGCACATCTTCCCCCGGGACAGGTTCGGCCTCAAGTAGGGCGGCCGTACTTCGCGACCTGACCCAGAGCTGAAGCAAAGCCAGGCAGCCACGGCATGGGTGACGCTGCCGACTGTCACGTTCCGTTCTGTGGGAGCCCGGGGGTGGGATCCCCTCGGGTCACCCTGCTCTCCTGGCCCACGCCGCTAGCCTCGGCGTTACATTCAATCGGTCGATGTGTGACATGCTCTCGTGGCTGATGTGATCATGGATCGTTATCGCTCTCCGGCCGAAGGCTTCAGGCTCCACCGCCACCCGACCACAGAAAATGACGTTGCGTATCGGTAACGACTACAGCTGGCGGCTGAGGGTCGGTGCCGGCCGTCGTGGCGTGGCTCCTGCCCGGGTAACGGTTCGGTGGTGATTCCACCCCGTCGGTTCCTGTCGGGCGACTCAGTTGTCGCCGCCCACCGTTACGATCGGCCGGCCCCGCGTACAGCGGGTTGCCAGCAAGCTCCGAGCCGCCTGCCGGTCAGGAGTCACGGGGCCCTCATCAGAAGTAGGTAGAACATGTCTGACCCCTCTCAGCCGCAGTACCCGGGCGCGCAGCCGGTGCCGCCGGCTGGAGCCGCTCCCGGGCCGGCCTACGCCGGCCAGCCCGGCGTTCCGATGGCCCCGCCGCCCAAGAAGTCCAAGGCCGGCCGGATCATCCTGATCGTGATCGCCGCCGTGCTGGTGCTCTGCCTCGGCGGGGCGGCTGTCACCTTCTTCCTCGTCCGGGACACCGTCGGTGAGGTCATCGAAGCGACCCAGACCCGGCTGGTCACCCCGGACACCCTCGCCGGCCGCGAGCTGAACACCGACCCGACCTTCCAGGGCCTCGCCGAGGAGGTCGCCACCGGGCTGGCCGCCGACGTGCCCGAGTCGACCAGCAGCATCGGTGCCTTCTACGGCGACATCGAGCAGGAGAACCTGGTCATGATCGCCGGTGTATCCGGAGTGATGGCCGACCCGGACCAGGAGCTGGCCGACGCCACCGAAGGCGACGCCACCGGGCTCGGGATGACCGACGTCACCGACGTCGACGCCGGTCCGAAGGGCGGGTCGGCGCGGTGCGGCGACGCCGACCTGGAAGGCATCCCCGGCGGGGTCTGCGTCTGGGCCAGCCGCGGCGCGCTGGTGATGTACGTGTTCTACTTCAGCACCGGCGAGGAAGCCGCCGGCTCGCTCGTCGAGATCCGCGACGCGGTCGAGCAGACCAGCTGACGGACAACTGACCGACGTCGGTCCGCCGCACTACCACTACTGCGGCGGGCCGACGTCGGCCGACGTTGACGGGTGTCGCTCCCGCGCCAACAGCCCGTAGCGCCGAATTGTCCGCAGCGGCTCGGTGGCCGCGCCCTCCCGACGCAGGATGTGGTTCGCGGCCAGGATCCCGGTCACCGCAGCCCGTTCCATCAGAGCGCTCGGCAGATCAGTGTCGATCCCGTCGCCGGCCAGGAACAACCCGTCCGCGTCGGTGACCACGCCGGGCCGCCCCGCCGCCGCCCCGGGCGGAAACGCCGGGGCCTGCGCCTCGACCCGCGCCCGTGACTCCAGTACCGGCAGGTCGGCCACCTCCGGCCACAGCGCCGCCAGCTCGGCACGCATCCGGTCGGCCAGCGACTCGGCCGGCACCTGCTCCGGGCAGGCGTACGCGTGGAGTTCGAGCACCGCGCCCCGGCTGCGCTGCGCCCACTGCCGCGCCTGACGCTCCAGCCGGTGGTAGAGGGTGACCGAGTCCAGGGTCGGCTGGCGGGAGACGCCGCTGAACACCGGCCGGTCTGGGGCGACATCGCCGCTCAACCAGAGCCGGGCCACCGCGTACGGAGGAGCGTCGACCAGCGAGCCGACCCGCTCGGCCAACGTCGGCGCGGCCTCGGCCAGCCGGGGCGAGTCAGCCAGCAGCGTGCGCAACGCCGGCGGGTCAACGGCCAGCACCACGTACCGGGCGGTGTGCGCGGCTCCGGAGGCGGACCGCACCTGCCACCCGTTGGCCCGCCGGGGGATGACGGTGTGCACCACGTCGCCGGTGACCACCCGGCCACCGTGCCGGCGCAGATGTTCGTGCAGCGGTTGCCAGATCGCGGCGTCGTAGTCCTGCTCCGGTGCGTCGAAGCCGAGCCCTTCCGGGTTGCCCAGGAAGTAGAAGTGAAAGTTGGCCACCAGCTCGGCGGCGGACATCTCCCGCTCGTGGTTGAAGAACGAGTGGGAGAAGACCTCGAACAGCATGGCGCGGGCCCGGTCCGGCAGCCGCAGCGAGTCCAGCAGCTCGGCGGCGGACCGGTGGTCGAGCTCGGCGTACGTCCGGTCCGGATGGTAGGCCAGCAGCGGCATCGCCGCCCGACGGTCCATCTCGCGTAGTTCGCGCAGCCGCAGACTCGGGCTGCGCAGCAGCAGCGCGAGCAGGTTCAGCGGCGGTGTGGTCGGCAACCGGCCGAACTCCTCCGGCGGCCACTGCGCCGACCACACCGGATAGCCGTCGACCGGGCGCAGCATGCCGAGTGTCGGGTCGGCCCGGCGCAGGATCGCCCGCCAGTTGTAGTACTGGCGGAAGAACGCGTGGAAACCGTGGTCGACCGGCTGAACCGTACCGTCGGTCAGCGTCTCCGGCCAGGCGGCCAGCCGTCCGCCGAGCTGGGCGGCGCCTTCCAGCACGGTGACCCGTACGCCGCGTTCGGCGAGGACGATCGCCGCGCACATGCCGGCGATGCCGCCGCCGACGACCAGCGCGTCGGTGCCTGCGGCCACCCGGTCGGTGCCGGCCGGATCCGCTCGGACCAGCTCGGACCGTACGCCGAAGAGCCGGCCGACCGTTCGGGACAGTCCCAAGAGTTCGTCCTCCCCTTTGCGGTGATGGGCCGGATGCCGGGTCCAGTGTGCCGGTCCGGTCCCGCCGGGAGGCGACTTTGCGGTCACCCCGCGCGTGCCGTCGGTGGCTACCATCCGGACCATGGCTGTCGACCCGTGGCGTGACCGCGCCCGCCGCGCCGTCGGCGGTCGGCTGCGCAGCAACGGCGACAACCAGCCGCACTACGTCGTCTGCGGACACGACCCGCTGGCCTATCGGCTGGTCGGCGAGCTGGTAGCGGCGGCCGCCACAGTGACGGTCATCGTGCCGACCCGGCCCCGACCGGACGGTCCGGACATGCGGTCGATCAAAGGCATCCGGCTGCTGCGGGCCGACCGGCTGACCGAGCAGACGTTCCGCAGCGCCGGGCTGGCCGGCGCGCGCGGCCTGGCGCTGCTCAACCAGGACGACGTCGGCAACATCAACGCCGCGCTGTGCGCCCAGGAGGTCGAGCCAGACCTGCGGGTGGTGATGCGGATGTTCAACACCCGGCTGGGCAGCCGGGTGAAGCGGCTGTTCGTCGACTGCGAGGTGTTGTCCGACGCGTCGATGGCGGCACCCGCCTTTGTCGCGGCCGCCCTCGGGGTGGTTTCGCCGACCCACTTCCGCCACGGCGGCCGGACGCTGCACGTGGCGCAGCGCGACGAGGTCCGCCCCGAGCACGTCATCTGCGGGCTGGCCGACCTGAGCGACGCCGGCCGCCCCCGGGTGCTGCCGGCCGACCAGCACACCGCCGATCTGGTGCTGGCCGAGGCTGCCGGCAGCCAGCTGGCGCCGGTCCGGGCGGCCCGGCGGATCATCCGCGCCCGCCAGCGCGCCCGGCTGTGGCGGGATCCGGTGCGGGCGTTGCGGTCCTTCGCCACCCGCAAGATCGGGATGGCCACGCTCGGCGTACTGGCGGTGGTGGTGGTCTTCGGCATGCTGCTGTCACGTGCCGAGGGGGTGAGCGTCGCCGAGGCGGTCTACCTGACCGTGGTGATGACGCTCAGCGGAGCCGATCCGGACCTGGGCAAGTCGGCAGCCGTACAGGTGATGCAGGTGGTGCTCAGCCTGGCCGGGCTGGCGTTGATCCCGCTGCTCACCGCCGCCGTGGTGGACGGTCTGGTGAACGCCCGGCTGGCGATAGCCGACCGGCAGACCCGGCCGGAGCGGGCTGGGCACGTGGTGGTCGTCGGGCTCGGCAACGTCGGCACCCGGGTGATGTGGCAGCTGCACGACCTCGGCGTCGAGGTGGTCGGGGTCGACAAGGACCCGGACGCGCGGGGCGTGCCGGTCGCGCGGGAGCTGGACATACCGTTGATCATCGGCGACGGCTCCCAGGAGGAGACGCTGCGCGCCGCCTCGGTGGCGACCTGCCGGGCGCTGGTGATCGTCTCCACCGACGACGTGACGAACCTGCAGGCGGCGCTGTACGCCCGGGAGATCCACAGCGACGTGCACGTCGTGCTGCGGCTGTTCGACGGCGATTTCGCCAGCCGGATCCAGCGCACCTTCAACATTGGTATCTCGCGCAGCGTGTCGTACCTGGCGGCGCCGGCGTTCGCCGCCGCGCTGATGGACCGGGAGGTGATCGCCACCATTCCGGTGGCCCGGCACGTGCTGCTGGTCGCCGAGGTGATCGTCGCCGCCGGGTCGGCGCTGGACGGCGGGTCGCTCGCCGCCGCCGGCGACAATCCGGGCGTACGGGTGATTGCGTTCGCGCAGTTCGGCGAGCCTGGTCCGGTGTGGCTGCCGGCGTCGGGTTTCCGGCTGCGGGCCCGGGACCGGATCACCGTGGTGGCCCGCCGGTCCGGGCTGAGTTGGCTGCTCAAGCAGGCCTCGGAGCCGGTCGACGAGGCCGAGCCGGCGACCTGAACCGGGTCGGCGATCCGGGCCTACCCGCTGGATCCCGGCCGGGCCGGTCAGGCGACCGGCACCTCGGCGCCGAGTACCGCCTGCTCGTCGGGGTAGTGCACCAGCACGTCCGCCAGGAACGACTGGACCGCCGGGGCCAGCCCGACGTCCCGGCCGGCCTCCTCGGACAGCCGCCACCGGTGTTCGATGACCTGGGCGAACAGCTCCGACGGCTCGACCTTGCGGCGTAGGTGGGCCGGGACCGCCCGGACCACCGGCTCGAAAACCTCGGTCAGCCAGCGGTGCGCCGCCTGCTGCTCGTCGGTCAGGTCGCTCTCCGCCCGGTGCGCATCGAGGTCGTTGAGCAGCCGGCGGGCCTGGTTCTCCTCGGCGTCGAGGCCGGTCAGCCGCAGCAGCCGCCGACTGTGGTAGCCGGCGTCGACCACCTTTGGCCGGACCAGGTAGGAGCCGCGGTCGACGACCGACATCGCCACCTCGGCGACGTCGAAGCCGAGCTCGTTGAGCCGTCGGATCCGCCGTTCGATGTCGTGCCGGGACTCCCGTTCGATGTGCTGCTCGTAGGTGATCTCATGCCACAGCCGTTCGTAGCGGGCGACGACCTCGTCGGCGACCGTCTCCGGGTCGATCGACTCGTGCAGCAGGCCGGCGGCCTGCAGGTCGAGGGCCTCACCGAAGATGTTCACCCGGGCGATCTCCAGGTCCTCGCCGCGTTGCCCGTTGGACAGGCCCGGCCGCAGTGCGCCGGTCTCGGCGTCGACCAGGTACGCGGCGAACGCACCGGCGTCGCGGCGGAACAGCGTGTTGGACAGTGAGCAGTCACCCCAGAAAAAGCCGGTCAGGTGCATCCTGACGATCAGCGCGGCGAGCGCGTCGAGCAGTCGGGCCAGGGTCTCCGGGCGCAGCTGGTTGGAGAACAGCGCCCGGTACGGCAGCGAGAACTGCAGATGCCGGGTGATCAGCACCGGGTCGAGCGGTTCGCCGTCGGCGTCGGTGCGGTCGGCGACGATCGCCACCGCTTCGACGGCCGGGAAGTCGATGCGCTCCAGGGCGCGCAGCAGGTCGTACTCGCGTTCGGCGACCCGTTCGCCGGTCTCCTTCACGGCGTAGACGGTGCCGGCGAGTTTGACGAACCGGACGACGTGCCGGGAGATGCCCTGCGGCAGCGCCACCAGGTGGTCGGCAGGCCACTGCTCCAGCGGTGTCGACCAGGGCAGGTCGAGCAGCGCCGGGTCCACAAGGGCCGAGGTGATCCGCACGGGATCAAGCATGACGGGTACGACGCCCGGATGCCGCCTGCCGTGGCTCGGCTAACACTGTTGATTTGATCCATATTCAGCGTCTTCGTGGTGGTCCCGCCGTCAAGCTGTCGCCGCACCGACACGACATCGTCACCGCACCGGTTCGGTAACCTGGCCGGCGTGCCCGAGCCGACCGCTACCCGCCCGTCCGCGCCGCCGGCCGACGCGCCGCGGCGACCCGGGCCGACGCCGGCCGGCTGGTGGTTCGACGCGGTGCTGCTGGCCGCGCTGGCCGGGCTGACCGGGGCGCTCGCCGCCGGGGTGTTCCTCGACACCGACCTGGCGGTACGCGACTGGGTCGACGCGCACCGGCCGCCGGTGGCCTACTGGGTGGCCCGGGTGCTCAACTTCTTCGGCCAGGGCGGCTGGCTGCTGATCCCGGTCTCCACCGTGCTGGCGCTCTGGCTGGCCCGGCGGGTCCGTTCGGTGCGTCCGCTGCTGCCGGTGCTCGGCGCGGTGGTGGCGACCTACCTCAGCGTCGGCGCGATGAAGGTGCTGCTGCCCCGGGGCTATCCGCACGACTTCGACGACCCGTTCCCGGAGCGGTTGTTCACCGAGGCGACCCCGGCGATGGCGTACCCGTCCGGGCACGTGACCAACGCGATCGTCTGGTACGCGGTGATCGCCCTGCTGATCACCGGTCTGCTGCGGTCGTACGGCCGGCAGGTCCCGGCCCGGCGGCCGTTCCCCGGCTACCTGGCGCTGCGCTTGCTGCCGGCGACGGTCCTGTTCTGCAGCACGGTCTACCTCGGCTACCACTGGTTGACCGACTCGGTCGCCGGGCTGCTGCTCGGCTGGCTGCTGCTGCGCCTGCTGCAGCGGGTGCCGTGGGACACCGTACGGCTGCCATGGGTGCCCGGTGACCTGGACCGCCCCGCCGGGCTCTTCTAACCAGTAAACCCTCGCTGTTCGGTGCCGCGTCGAGTTGCGGGCTGCAAACCTGCCAGCTCAGCGACCCGGTCGTCAGCCCCGCCGGGACCTACGTACGCCCGTCCGGCTGGTAGGAGCCCTGTCGCCAGTTTCAGTTGCAGGTCGGACCTGGCTGCGCTAGAGTTCACTGTATATACCACCCGGTTTTCCCTAGAGGGGCCGGGTTTTTTTGATCGAGGCAGCAGGCGACTTGGCACCTCCATACCGGGTTTCCGGGTAGCCCGCTGCGGAGGACGAGCCAAGATCACCGTCTCGGGGTCTCCCTCTCTGCACCGCGAGAAGCGATAGGGGCATCCACCCCTCGGCCACGCCGCGCCCCGGCCGGCTGCCGGCCCCAACACCACACATTCCGCAACGCTGACGGTCGGCGGCGGCCCGGTTGGTGTCCGCTGTCCGCGCCAGCCGCCGGGCGTGTTGCGTGGCCGGAGCGGAGCGGCAGCGGACTGCAGGCCGAGCGCCCAGGCGGCGGCGCGTGCGGCCCGCTTCGCTAGGGACGCCGTACGCTCTCGGGTATGTCGGGGCTGGTGGCGCGAGCGGCTGAGCTTGCCGAGGAACAGTTAGCTGCTGCTCTGCCTCGGCGTTGGCGTCATGTGCAGGCCGTTGCCAGGAAGGCCGGCGAGGTCAGTCACGTCCTGGACCCGACGGACGCTGAGGTTCTCGTCGCTGCCGCGTGGCTGCACGATGTCGGGTACGCACCCGGGGTGGCCGATACCGGCCTGCACGCTCTTGACGGCGGGCGGTGGCTACGTCGTGTCGGGGTATCCGACCGCGTGGCCGCTCTGGTGGCTCACCACTCGTGCGCACTGTTCGAGGCGGAGGAACGCGGCCTCCGGGACGAGTTGGCCGCTGAGTTCCCGCAGGAACAGTCGCTGACCGCTGATGCCCTCTGGTACGCGGACATGACGACCGGCCCGGACGGACACGACGTCGCCGTTGCGGACCGGCTGGCGGAGATCGAGCAACGCTATGGCCCGGATCACCTGGTCACCAGATTCTGGGTACGGGCCAGACCGACACTGCTGGAAGCCGTCGAGCGCACCACGGGTCGGCTCGCGGTGTCCTAACCGATGTACGGCTTCGAACGCCCCTCGTAGCCGTGATCGACGCGCAGTCGCATGGAGGGATGGGTCGCTGCTGGGCCCTGGGCAAGCTCGACGGACGGCTGTCCTGACCACCGTTGCCGTCAAGGTGTCCCGCCGTGTCTGTGCTGGAGCCCCCGGCCGGGCTCGAACCGGCGACATCTCGCTTACGCGCTCTGCGCGCTTCGCCCGGCAGGGTCCGTCCGCGTCGGCGAATTCGGGTCACGGTCCGTGCCCGGCCGCCGACGGCTGTCCTTCGTCCGGGCACGTTGCTGTCACCGTTGCTGTCGAACCGACCTCCTGGTAGCGGGCTCACCGCGCTGCCTCCGCCGCTGGCGACCGGCCAAGGCAACGGAAGACGTTTACGGGCGACGGATCGGTTACCCCACGGCGGTAACAGGGCTGGTCACAGCGGCGGCTGGCCTCATTGCGGCTGTCGCGACGCTCACCGCGCCCCTCATCGCCTGACTACGTGGGGGCAGTCGGTGGCGCTCGCCTACCCCCACATCGTCGCAGCAAGACTGCTCCAACTCGCGTCCGGCGCGCCCGGCGGTTTGGGACGTGTCAACGACAGGGACGCTGCCGTACTCAAGCGGCCCTGTGGAGGAGGGCCAGCGCTTGATGTGCACCGTCAAGCACAGCCGGACGCTCGGCCATACGAGCGGAGGAAGGCGTCTGCCCGTATCAGGTTGTCGGTGCAGGTCGTTAGGCTCCTGTTATGACCCCGTCGCTCGTGCCGTTGGACCAGGCCACGACTAGTACCAGGCAACCGCCTCAGGACGTCATCGCGCGGGCCATGGCAGCGGTACGAGGGCCGTTCGTTGCTGTTGCCCTGTACGGAAGCCAGGCACGGGGCACCGCCCGGACAGACAGCGACATCGATGTCCTCCAAGTGGTGCGAACACGTCCCGGTAAGTACTCCGACGGGGACGTCAACGTGACTGCATACAACATCAACACCTTGAAGGAGATGTCAAAGCAGGGCAGCCTCTTCATGCTCCACCTGCTCACTGACGGCTACATCCTGAGCGACCCCGATGGGACACTCGGGGAGATTTTTGCCAGTTATCAGTATCCTCCGCACTTCCGGAAGGCGATTGCTGAGTTGGCTGCCGCCGGGCGGGCGCTGACCGTTACGGATGCATCGCTCCACGCGGTCGGCCTGCGAAAGCTCGGGATCTACGTCGCTAGGACGGCTTGCTACGCCGTCCTAGCCGAGAGGGGGCAGCCGGAGTTTGACCCTGACATAGTTGCTAAAACCCTGGGCATTCCTTCAATGAGCCGTGCTCTGGAAATGCGGCTCGTTCCGCCACGTCCCGATGACCTGATCGCTCTTTATCAGGCCATCAGCGACTTGCTGGGTGAACTTCCCTCGGCAAATACCACGCTGGATTCCCTCGCTGTCTCCCTGTTTCCTGAGTTTCCCTACGCCTCCACCTTGATGACACAAGTGCTCGCCGGCCCAGAAGAGGGATTCGAATACACTGCGCTGGCTGTACCGCCGATATGAACCATAAACTAATGGTGGTTGGTGATGTTCACGGCTCGTATGAGCAGCTTGCGAGACTACTCGACTCGCGGTTTTCGGCCGGGCGACGCTTGGTTTTCGTAGGCGACCTCATTGATCGTGGGCCTCGCACCTCAAATGTCCTTGATTTGGTAGCCCGCTTGGTAGCGGAGTGGCCACTTGGCGTTTCAGTTCTACGCGGCAATCATGAGCAGGCGCTCTTAGCCTCGATCCACCGATGAAGGTCGGACCGGCAGGACCCCGGCTATAGAAAGTGCCCTCTGAACTGGAAGGATAGGAGTTCTGACGCTTCTATCGCTCGGTTCGAGAGGGCACCTCGCAGGTGAGAATACGCCAGGACGCGCCGGTGGTGCGCGCGACGTTCGACGATCCGAATCTGGTGTCGTGTGCCGGTCTCGTTCCGGTGATGCGCCTGGCCGAGCAGGCCGGTCTGCATGACGCGGTCGCCGACCGGGTGCGGCTGCCGACGGACAAGGGCGCGAACCCCGCCGGGAAGGTCGCCACGGTCGTGGCGGGGATGCTCGCGGGCGCGGACAGCATCGACGACCTCGACATCGCCCGGCACGGTGGCATGCGGTCGCTGTTCGGCAGCGTGTACGCGCCGTCGACGCTCGGGTCGTTCCTGCGTACGTTCACCCACGGGCACGTACGGCAGTTACAGGCCGCCGCCCGCGACACCCTGATCGGTCTGACCGGCCGGGCACCGATCCTGACCGGCGCCGACACCCTGTGCTTCGTGGACATCGACTCCATGCTGCGGCGGGTGTACGGCAAGCAGAAGCAGGGCATCGGGTTCGGCCACGCCAAGGTCGGCGGCTACAACGTCTACCTGCGCGGCTACAACCCCCTGGTCGCGACGCTGTCCACCCCGCTGTCCGCGCCGGTGATCGCCGCCACGAGGCTGCGGTCGGGTAACGCCGGCTCGTCCCGGGGCGCCGCCACCATGATCGCCGAGGCCATCACGACCGCCCGGGCATGCGGCGCTTCGGGGGAGATCATGGTGCGAGCGGACTCGGCGTTCTACGCCAAGACGGTGATCAGCGGCTGCCGGCGTCGTGGCGTGCGGTCCTCGGTCACCTGCCGCATCGACCCGAAGATCCGCGCCGCGTGCGACGGCATCGCCGCCGACCAGTGGGTCGACATCACCTATCCGCAGGCCGTCCGGGACGAAGACGCCGGCCGGTGGATCTCCGACGCGCAGATCGCCGAAACCACGTACACCGCGTTCGCCGGCACCCGACACGAGGCGACCGCCCGGCTGATCGTGCGCCGCGTCCGCCGCGACGACCCGCAACAGATCCCCGGCCAGGACGAACTCCTACCGACCTACCGGTACCACGCCGTGTTCACCGACAGCCCGTACACCCTCGTACAGGCCGAAGCCCAGCACCGGCAACACGCGATCATCGAGCAGGTCAACGCCGACCTGATCGCCGGCCCCCTCGCCCACCTGCCCTCCGGACACTTCAGCGCCAACGACGCCTGGCTGACCTGCGCCGCGATCACGCACAACCTCACCCGCGCCGCCGGACACCTCGCCGCGGGCACCTGGTCGACCGCCAGACCCGCCACCATCCGGACCCGGATCATCACCGTCGCAGCCCGCCTCGCCCACCGGGCCCGCACCATCCACCTACACCTGCCCGAGTACTGGCCCTGGCAGGCGGCGTTCGACAACCTGTTCACCGCCGTCCAGCCGGCACCCGGCTGACCACACCCCACCAGCCGAAACCAGGCGGCCCGACCACAGGCCACAATCCCGTTCCACCCCGAACACTCACCCTCGGAGCAAGCCGATCACGTGATCGGCGACTCCCTCACGCCCGCCGCACCACCCAATACAGAAATGATCAACCAACATTCCGCGGCAACCGCGTCGGTGGATCGAGGCTGAGACGTGGACGCCTAACGTCGCCGGCGGTGCAGCTCGGATCGACTTCCTACTTCCCTCCTTCGAGCTGGCTGTCGAGATCAAGCGGGCGCGGCCAAGCATGACGGCTCGCAGTCTGGGCGACGAGCTGATTGTGGATCGGGACCGGTACAAGACAGAGCAGCGCGCCAAGCATCTAATCTGCCTTGTCTTCGACTATGACGGAATCCTACCCGGCCCCCGTGGACTAGAGGCGGACCTGAGCCGAGAATCAACGGTCGAAGGGCTGGCGGTAACGGTGAGAATCTTCGACCGCTGACTTTCTCATCCCGTCCGCCGTCGACCCGCCCTCCTGGGGAGCGGGCCTCCGCCCGGCCCGCCACGTCAAGACGGCCTTGACGGCTCGTACGGACGCTGGCGGGTCGGGCGGTGGTCTGCTCGGCTTGCCCGGGTCGATGGCGGGCGGGATGGCTCGCGCAACCACTCACGGACCGCGAGCCGCCGACGATCTTTCCCATCCCGGAGCTGACAGAGCGCCCCCGCCGGAGGCGCAGTAACCGCAACCCCCGCACGCGGCCGGCACCCTGCCGACGCGCCCGGCGTGCGCTCCACCACGCCGTGCGCCTGCCCGACCCGATCCCGGCCGGCTGCCGGCACAACCCCTGAACTTCTCTCCCACCTCGGCCACCCATTCGGCGGCGACCCGTTGGGCATCCCGCTTTCCGCGCCAGCCGCCGGGCGTGTTGCGTGGGCCGTAGTGGAGCGCCAGCGGAACGGAGGCCACGCGTCCAGGCGGCGGCGCGTGCGGCCCGCTTCGCGGGCCGCCTTGAAGACGTACAGAAAGTTCTCACAGCACCGCCGGCAGCCGGCCGGCACCGGGCGCGTATAAGCCTGGCGGGGACGTCTAGGGACGCCGTACGCTCCGGGTATGTCGGGGCTGGTGGCGCGAGCGGCTGAGCTTGCCGAGGAACGGTTAGCGGCGGCTCTGCCTCGGCGTTGGCGTCATGTGCAGGCCGTTGCCTGGAAGCCGTCGGGCGGACCACGGATCGGCTCGCGGTGTCCTAACCGATGTACGGCTTCGAACGCCCCTCGTAGCCGTGATCGATGCGCAGCCGCATGGACGGATGGATCGTCAGCGTGCTCAGCTCATCCTGGGCAACCCACCGAACTTCGGACGACTCGTCGCTCGTGGTGGGTTCGCCGGACAGGTACCGGGCGCGGAAGCAGATGGAGAACTGCTGCCGTACTTCGCCATCGCTGTACTCGATGACATGGTTCGGGTTGGTGTAGAGGCCGACGATCTCGGTCACCTCGATGTCAACCCCGGCTTCCTCCTTGGTCTCACGCACGGCTGTCTCGGCGATGTACTCGCCGAAGTCCTGCGCCCCGCCCGGTAGCGCCCACAGGTCGTTGTCTGTCCGGCGTACCAGGAGAACGCGGTCGTCCGCGTCGAGGACGAAGGCGGTCACAGCGACAACGATCGAGTTCGGTCGGGGGGCGTCCGGGTTGTTGAAGTGCTCGGTCCTGGCCACGGCTCCTAGCCTGCCACTTGCGGGGGCCAGATCGGTGCGGCGCTGGACCAGACGCGGTCGAAGCTGTCGGCGTAGGTGTCGAACAGGTCGCCTCCGGAGAGTCGCCGGAGGTGGAAGACCGGGGCATGTGCGGCGGGGAACCCGTAGGCGTGCGTGTTGACAAGCATCTCGTTGTCAAACCGGTAGATCGAGTTGTAGAGGGTCGTGCTGTGGAACCGGGCATGTACACCTGGCACGTCCTGGAGCTGATTGTAGAAGGCCATCACGTTGCGCACCTTGCCCGCTATTGCGTCGCCGATCCCCTCCTCGGCTCCTCGCTGGGCCACGGCCTCCGACTCCGGGTTGCCGAGGAGTAGTCGGACGTCGACACCGGCTAGCGCCCTTTCTTTGAGGTCTCGGATCAGGGTAGGCACCAGTTCCGGTAGGAACAGGCCGGCGTAGACGAGAATGCCGATTCGTTCGCTGGACTGCTCGATCAGTCGCCGCCACAGGTCGTACGGCACGGCGGACCGGCGGGAGTAGACGTGCACGACCTCGGATTCCGCCACCCGTGCGACGCGCTCGGGTGATGCGGCGTTGGGCCAGAGGTACGACTCACGCTCTTTCAGCAGGCCGGCGATGGCGTGTCGGTGTCGTGGGTAGGGGACACGGTTGAGCGTTATCCACCGCTCGGCCGTCTTGGGGCTGACTCCGACACGTTCAGCCAAACTCAGCGGTGTCAGGCCGGCGTTCAGGACGGCTTCCCGTAGACGGTCGTTCGCCATGACTACCCCTTCGCAACCCTTCGAGGGACGACTTTATCCTAACCAGGACGTCCCTAGACGTGCAAAGTGCGTTGTGACGCCGTGGCTTCCCCTCCGGCGAGAGTGGACCTCGTCAGCGAGCAGTCGTCCGCAAGGGTTGCGCGTTGGACAGGAGGTCCGTGCTCACTCGGTCCTCGGCGCGAACCTGAGTGGATCGACACCTACGAGAAGACGAGGTGGTCATGATCCTCACGCCAACCCAACCCATCTGGAAGTCTCGATGCTAGGCGTCGGCGCGTTCGTCGGGGCGGCGCTGCTCGGCTTCTGCGCGGGGCTGTGGTCGTTCCGAGTGAAGTCCAGATGGTGCCCCAGCTGCGGATGCGCCACCTGGCCGATGGAGCGAGGCGCCGACGGCGTGGAAAGGCCATGTGGCGACGGGTGACCCGGTGAACAACCGGCTGCTCCGGACCCCGGAACCGAGCCCAGGAGATGTGTTGCTGATCGGGCGGGAGGCGAGCGTCCAGTTCGCCGACGACCGCGGCATCCGATTCCGGGTGATCGCGGTGGACCGGAAGTGGACGTACGACGGCTGGATCTGGCTCACCGGCTACGTGCTGGACCGCCACGGCAACGCCATGGAACGGCGCGAGATCTTCGTCCAGCGTCACGGACTCTACCGACTGCCCAAACGTGCCGCGACCTGACTGTTGACCAAGGAGAAGAAGTGATCATCGACGTACTACGGGACTGGTGGCTGCGCTGGCTCGACTGGCGCTCCGGCCGGTCCACGGCGTCCCTGCGACTGCGCGCCCTACGGCTGCGGCAGACGACATCCGCCCGGCACCGCCGACTCGACGGTAACCGTGGACACCACTGGCGTTCGGAGACCACCACCCTGCTGCCGACCCTGCGCCCCCTGATGACCTACGGCCAGCAAGTCGGCTATCGACTGCCGCCCGCCAGCATTCTGACCAGCCGGTGACCGTGGCTCACTGCCAGACGCCGGCGCGCATCACCCGGCGTACCCGCAGGTCGTCGTCGAGCTCGACCAGGTCGGCCCGGTGCCCGGGGGCGAGTGCGCCGACCGTGCCGGCCAGGCCGACCGTCGCCGCCGGGGTGGTGGCCGCCATCCGTACGGCGTCGACGATGTCGATGCCGGCGGCGACCGCCCGGCGCAGCGCCGCGTCCATGGTCAGCGTGCTGCCGGCGATCGACCCGTCGCGGGCCAGCCGGGCCACGGAGCCGGACACCGTCACCGCCTGCCTGCCGAGTTCGTACGCGCCGTCGGGCATGCCGGCGGCGGCCATCGCGTCGGTGACCAGCGCGGTCCGACCGGGGCCGCCGACCGACGTGGCGAAGGTGAGGGTGCCGTCGTGCAGGTGCACCCCGTCGGCGATCAGTTCACAGGTGACCCGGTCGTCGCCGAGCAGGGCGAACACCGGGCCGGGTTCGCGGTGGTGCGGTGGCCGCATGCCGTTGAACAGGTGCGTACCGGCGGTGGCGCCGGCGTCGATCGCCGCCCGGGTCTGGTCGTAGCCGGCGTCGGTGTGGCCGATCGCGGCGACCACCCCGGCGTCGACCAGCCGGGCGATCGCGGCCAGCGCGCCGGTCCGTTCCGGGGCCAGGGTGACCATCCGGATCACGCCGTCGCCGAGGTCGAGCAGCCCGGCCAGTTCGTCCGGCCCCGGGTCGCGCAGGTACGCCGGGTTCTGCGCCCCGCACCGTACGACCGACAGGTAGGGGCCCTCGAAGTGCAGTCCGGCGAGGGTGCCGTCGGCGACCAGCGGGGCGAACCGGGTGACGGCGTCGCGCATCAGCTCGACCGGCGAGCTGACCAGGCTGGCCAGCAGGCTTGTGGTGCCGTGGGCCAGGTGGAAGGCGGCGGCCCGCCGGGCCGAGTCGGGGTCGCCGGTGGTGAAGGTGTGTCCGCCGCCGCCGTGGTTGTGGATGTCGACGAAGCCCGGCACGATCCAGCCCGCCGCCGACGCAGCAGTCGACGCCGACGCCGACCCCCCGGGCCGGCCACCGCCGGTCGTCGCCACCTCGGTGATCGTGTCGCCGTCGATGGTCAGGCGGCCGTGCTCGCGTACCCCGTCGGGGGTGACCAGCCGGCCCTCGACCCTCATCGGGCGGCCCGATCGACCAGGTCCGCCGCGAGCAGGTCCGACGCGAGCAGCGCGGCACCGAGGCAGCCGGCCTCGTCGCCGAGCGCGGCCCGGACCAGCCGGGGCAGCCGGTGGAAGGTGGCCCGGCGGCGGACGGCGGCGTCCAGTGGGACGAGCAGCTGGTCGCCGGCCTCTGCCAGCCCGCCGCCCAGCACCACCAGTTCGGGGTCGAACATCGCCTGACCGATCAGCAGGCCGTCGGCGAGCGCGTCGACCGCATCGGCCCAGATCCGGCCGGCGGTCGGGTCGCCGGTGGCGGCCAGCCGGGCCACTTCGGCGGCGCCGCCGGTGCGGCGGCCGGCCCGGTCGGCGTACCGGCGGGTGATCGCCGACGCCGACGCGACCGCCTCCAGGCAGCCGGTCTGCCGGCAGCCGCAGGCCGGGCCGTCCGGGCGGACCACCACGTGGCCGAGTTCGCCGGCCGCGCCGTGCGCGCCGGGGTAGCCGGTGCCGTCGACGACGGCGGCGGCCGCTATGCCGGTGCCGATCGCCACGAACAGCACGTGCCGGCTGCCCTGGCCGGCGCCGATCCGGGCCTCGGCGACCCCGCCGGCCCGTACGTCGTGGCCGAGCGCCGTCGGCAGCCCGACCCGGGCGGCCACCAGGTCACGCAGCGGTACGTCGCGGAAGCCGACGTTGGCCGACCAGACCGCGACGCCGGCCGACTCGTTGACGACCCCGGGTACGGCTACGCCGACCGCGACCGGGGTGAGCCCGTCGGCGCGGGCGGTGTCGGCGAGCTGCCCGGCGAGGTCGCAGATGGTGTCGACGACGGCGGCCGGCCCCCGGGCCGCCGCGGTCGGTCGCCGCTCGGTGTGCCGTACCGCCTGGTCGGTCAGCCCGACCAGGGCGCTCTTGATGCCGGTGCCGCCGACGTCCAACGCGATGACGACCTCGTCGGACGGTCCGGGCGTTGACGGGCCGGCTCCGCCGGGCAGCGTCACGTCAGCACGACCGACCGGGTCAGGTGGCGCGGGTTGTCCGGGTCGAGCCCACGGCTGGCTGCGAGGGCCACCGCGAACCGTTGGGCGAGGATCAGGTCGGCCATCGGGTCGAGCGGGCGGCGTCCGGCGGCCCACCGGTCGAGGACGGCGTACACGCCGTTGGTCCGGCTGTGCACGAACGCCGCGCCCGTCGCCGCCACGTCGTCGGCCAGGTGGTCGGGGATCTCGCCGAACGCCCACACCATCCGGCCCGGCCCGGCGATCGCGATCGGCCCGTGCCGGTAGTCCATCGCCGGGTACGCCTCGGACCAGAAGACGGCGGCCTCGCGGCACTTCAGCGCCGCCTCGTGGGCCAGGCCGACGGTCCAGCCCCGGCCGAGGAAGGTGGCCTGGTCGATCAGTGCCGGGTCGATCGGCAGCCGGGCCCGGACGGCGACCTCGGCGTCGGCGGCGATCGCCGCCACGTCCGCGCCGAGGTGGGCCCGCAGCATCGCCAGCACGCTGGTGGCGAAGCGGGTCTGCACCACGGACCGTTCGTCGGCGTACGGCAGGGCGACGACGTGGCCGGCGAGCTGGGCGGCGGGGGAGCCGGGGTCGCCGACGAGGACCGTGGTGCGCTGCGGGTCGTCGACGGCGGCGAGCAGGTCGGTGATCTCGGTGGTGGTGCCGGAGCGGCTGATCGCGATGATCCGGTCGTAGTGTCGGCCGGTGGGGAACTCGGAGGCCTGGAAGGCGTCGGTCTCACCGTGGCCGGCGCGTTCCCGCAGCCCGGCGTACGCCATCGCCATGAACCAGGAGGTGCCGCAGCCGACCACGGCGACCCGCTCGCCGGTGCGGGGCAGCGCCCGGGCGGGGGTGTCGGCGGCCTGTGCGGCCGCCCGGCGCCAGCACTCCGGCTGGCTGGCGATCTCGGCGTCGACGTAGCTCATCGCGACACTCCTCGCTGACGACAAGCAGCGGTGCTCGTTCGGGCTCGAACTGGCACCTTTTCGCGCGTCATTGTGCGCGTTCTCGTGACCGGGTGGCAACAACCGGGCTGGGGTGATGCCCGATCGCGCAGCCAGAGGTTTTGCCTGGCGGGCGTTTCGCGCATTAGTGTGCAGCAAACTGGTCACGATCTGCGCAGCGAGGCGTGGTAAGCAGCGAGGCGCGGTAGCAGCGAAGCGTGGGAAGGGGCGGCATGGATCGGTACGCACGCTGGAACGCTCTGCTGGAACTGCTCACCGACAGCGGCCGGATCACCGTCGAGGACGCCGCCACCCGCCTCGACGTCTCCCAGGCCACCATTCGCCGCGACTTCGACCAGCTCGCCCAGCAACAGATGATCACCCGCACCCGGGGCGGGGCGGTCGCCAACGGCGTCTCCTACGACCTGCCGCTGCGCTACAAGACTGCCAAGCACTCGGCGGAGAAGCAGCGCATCGGCGCGGCCGCCGCCGCACTCGTCGAACCCGGCATGGTCGTCGGGCTCAACGGCGGCACCACCACCACCGAGGTGGCCCGCGCGCTCGCCGTACGCCCGGATCTGAACACCAGCGCGGACGGCGCCCAACTGACCGTGGTCACCAACGCGCTGAACATCGCCAACGAGCTGCTGGTCCGTTCCCGGATGAAGATCGTCGTCGCCGGCGGCGTGGTCCGACCGCAGTCGTTCGAACTGGTCGGACCGCTCGGCGGCGCGCTGCTGCGGGAGGTCACCCTGGACGTCGCGCTGCTCGGTGTCGACGCGATCGACCCGCAGCTCGGGGCCGCCGCCCACCACGAGGGCGAGGCGTCGATGAACGCGCTGATGGTGGCCCGCGCCAAACGGGTGGTGATCATCGCCGACGGGTCGAAGCTGGGCGGACACGCCTTCGCCCGGATCTGCCCGATCGACCGGGTGGAGACCCTGATCACCGACTCCGGCGCCGAGCCCGGCACGGTCGCCGCCTTCCGTGAACTCGGCGTGACGGTGGTCACCGCCTGAGCGGTCGGTCCCGTATGGTGTGTCCGGGTTTCGACGGCGGGCGCGCGGCGGAGGTGGCGGATGACGGCCGTACTGGAGATCTCCGGGCTGCGTAAGACCTACCGCAGCCGTCGACGTGGGATCCGGCATGCCGTCGACGGCTTCGACATGCGGGTCGAGGCCGGCCAGGTGCACGGCTTCCTGGGCCCGAACGGATCCGGCAAGACCACCACACTGCGTACCCTGCTCGGCCTGGTCGCGCCGAGCGGCGGCCGGATGGCGATCCTCGGCCAGCCGGTCCCGCAGCAGCTGCCGGCGGTGATCGGCCGGGTCGGCGCCATCGTGGAGAGTCCACAGTTTTTCCCGCACTTCACCGCCCGGGACACGCTGTCGCTGCTCGCTCAGGCCGGCGGCTTGGCGCCGCACCGGGTGCCGGCGGTGCTGGACCTCGTCGGCCTCGCCGACCGGGCCGGCGAGCGGGTCCGCACCTACTCGCTCGGCATGCGTCAACGGCTGGCCGTCGCGTCGGCGCTGCTCAAGGAACCGGCACTGCTGATCCTCGACGAGCCGGCCAACGGCCTGGACCCGGCCGGGATCCGGGAGATGCGCACCCTGATGCGTGACCTGGTCGCCGCCGGCACCACCGTGGTGCTGTCCAGCCACATTCTCGGCGAGATCCAGGTGATCTGCGACTCGGTGACGATCATCTCGCGGGGCCGCCGGGTCACCGCCGGACCGGTCGCCGAGGTGCTGGCCGCGCACTCCGCCGGCGGTCTGCGGGTACGCCTGGAGGCTGCCGCCGACCTGCCGGCCGCCGAGACGGCCCTGAGCGCCGTTGACGGCTCACCGGTCACTGTCACCCGGCACGCCGATCACCTGCTGGTGCACGGGGTCGACCAGCCGGCCCGAGTCACCCGTACTCTCGCCGCCGCCGGCCTGTACGTCAGCGAGCTGACCCCGGTCACCGCCGACCTGGAAAGTGTCTTCCTTCAGCTGACCTCCGAGGCCGACCGCACCGAGGCCGACCGCACCGAGGCCGACCGCACCGAGGCCGACCGCACCGAGGCCGACCTGACGGCCGACGCCGACCAGACGGGAGCCGGGCGATGAATCTGTACCGGGCCGAGCTGCGCCGCCTCGGCAAACGGCGCTTCGTCCGCTACCTGGTGGCCGCCGCGCTGCTGCTGCTGGTCGCGATCGCCGTCGGGACGTTCCTCGGCAACCAGAAGATCGGCCCGGCGGCGTACGCCGAAGCCGAGCGCACCGCCGCGGCCGAGTACCGGGCCGGGGTCGAATGGGCCGAGCAGTGGCGAGCCGAATGCGAGCGCAGCCAGAGCAGCGGCGCCGCCGATACGAACCGGTTTCCACCGAACTGCGCCGATATCGTGGCACCGACCCGGGACATGTACCCGGCCGAGCCGTACCTGCCGGCGACGTTCATCTACCACAGCGATTTTCCAGCCACCCTGTACGTCTTCGCGACCCTGTCCACCCTGGTCTTCTTCGCAGCCGGGGCGTCGTTCATCGGTGCCGAGTGGACCTCCGGCGCGATGATGAACCTGCTGCTGTGGCGGCCACGCCGGCTCCGTGTCCTGTTCACCAAGCTGGCCGCGCTGCTGACCGGCGTACTGGCGGTGACCGTGCCCGCCGTGCTGATGTGGACGGCGGCGCACTGGGCGACCGCCGTGTGGCGCGGTTCGACCGCCGAGATGACCGCCGGTGCCTGGCGGTCCGTCGCGTTGACTGAGCTACGGGTGGTGGTGCTGGTCGTCGCGGCGGCCACGGTCGGCTTCGGGCTGGCCGCGATCGGCCGGCACACCGCGTTGGCGCTCGGCGGCGTCCTCGCCGTACTGGTGCTGGGCCAGTCCGCGTTGAGTTTCCTCGCCGACGTGACCGACGCCACCTTCACAGAGGCGTGGGTGCTGCCGGTGTACTGGATCGCCTGGATGGACTCGTCGATCGAGCTGACCAGCTGGCAGGCGTGCGACGGGCAGCCCGGCTGCGTACCGCCGACCACGGAGCTGACCTGGCTGCACACCGGCGTGCTGATGGCGGCGGTGGTGCTGTTGGTGTTGGTTGTCGCGGCGTGGACGGTGCGCCGGCGCGACGTCAGCTGAGTCGGCTGGGCCAGCTGACGGCGTCGTCGCCGACACACCGCAACGGCGCAAACCGGCGGATGCGTACCCGTGGGGTCGGCGATTACCCTGGTGAGGTGCCGGCTGCTGACGAACCCCGGACCGGACCCGGCGCCGGGCCGGTCCCCCGGACGACGGCCGGCGTTCCCCGGCAACGCAGCGAGCCGGGCGGTTCCCGGGGCTCCGACGACGCCGGCACCGAGCCGCTCGACGACGCCGGCACCGAGCCGCTCGACGACGCCGGCCGCAACGCCGATGGGTCCGACGCCGGCACCGGACCGGGCGGTGCGGGCACCGTCAGCGGTACGCCTGCAGCCGGGCCGGCCGCGACCGGGCTGACCGAGCGTGAGCAGCGGGTTCTCGATTTCGAACGGCAGTGGTGGAAACACGCCGGTGCCAAGGAACAGTCGATCCGGGACACCTTTGGTCTCTCCGCCACCCGCTACTACCAGCTGCTCAACCAGTTACTGGACAACCCGGTCGCGCTGGCCGTCGAACCGGTGCTGGTGGCCCGGCTCCGCCGGCTGCGGGCGGCCAGGTCGCGGGCCCGGCGCGGCTGAGCCGGTCCGCCGGTGGCGGACCGGTCGGGATCGGCCGTCGGCCCGTCTGCGCGGGCCAGTCACTTCTCGTACATCTTGAGCCCGTTGCCGAGCGCGATGAACGTCGGTGCCCATTCGCCGACGAAGATGCCCCACCGGTCGGCCCGGTCGACGCCCGCCGCCTCGAACCGCTTGGAGAGTATCCAGCTGGTCAGCGAGATCCCGATGCTGACGATGCCGGCGACGTACATGTGTTCGGCCCGCAGGCCCTTTTCGTGCAGTTGACGCAACATCTGTGGTCCCCCCTGAGTCCCGGGCGCCGCTGTCACGTGCGCCGCGCGGCTCGCGATCCTCGACACCCACCTACCGGTCAAGCTACCGTCGGTGACGGACCGGATTCCGAGAGTTGGTGAGAGATGCTCAGGGTGATTCCCGGCCGACTCCGATGCCGGCGGTGACGAGCCGGTCGTCGGCCCCGCCGGCCGACCTGCCGACGATGCGGGTGGACGCCTGCTCGGTCGCCGCGCCCGGACAATCGGACAACGAGGACCATATCCTGCAGTACGGAGACCTGGTCGGAGTGCTGGACGGTGCCACCGCTCCCGCCGGCTTCGACACCGGCTGCAGCCACGGGCCGGCCTGGTACGTACGCCGGCTCGCCGCCCGGCTCGGGTTGGCCAGCGCCGCTACGCCGGCCGCCCCGCTGGCCGGGCTGCTCGCCGAGGCCATCCGGGCGGTCCGCGACGACCACGCGGCCAGCTGCGACGTGGACCACCCGGGAACCCCGTCGGCCACCGTGTGCCTGCTGCGCCGCTCCGGTGGACACCTGGACTACCTGGTGCTGTGCGACAGTCCACTGGTGTTCGAGGCGGCCGGGCAGGTCGGCGTGGTGTCCGACAACCGGTTGGCCGACACCATGGACAGACTGCGCGGACAGCACGATCCGCCGGCCACCGACGACCCACGGCACCGCTACCACCGGGCCGTACGGTGGCAGCGGCAGTGGATGAACCAGCCGGACGGCTACTGGGTGGCCGCCGCCGACCCGGCCGCGGCCGACCGGGCGCTCTGCGGCACCCTGCCACTGACCGGACCGGGCCGGATCACCCGGGCGGCGCTGCTCAGCGACGGGGCGACCCGGGCCGTCGAACGGTTCGGGCGGTACAGCTGGCCGCAGCTCATGGACCTGCTCGCCGAGGCCGGGCCAGCCGAGTTGATCCGCCAGGTACGGACGGCCGAGACCGCCGAGCCGGATCGGTCGATTGGTCACAAGCGGCACGACGACGCCACGGCGATATTTTGTTTGTTCGATACCGGGTGATCCGGCCCGTCGATGCGTACTGACCTGGGACAACAGCTGACGGGCGGGATCCGGGTCGCCGGCCCGCGGGTGACCGGTGTCACCGAGGCGGTTTGGGAAGCGCCGGTACTGAGCAACTATCCCGCTCAGGGGCCGGTAGCTGGGTAGACGGGAGGTGCGGAATGAGTAAGGCGGAGTCGGCACCGGCCTGGGAGACTACCGCCGTGCGGCACGACGTGCGGTTGACCCCGATGAGCGACGACCTGTTGGAGCCGTTGCTCTCTGCCGCCGTGGCCGAGGCCGAGCCGGGTGAGGTGATGCCGCCGGTGCCCGGCCCGGCCGGTTGGACCGCCGCCCGCCGGGACGCCTTCCGCACGTTCTACCGGTCCCACTTCGGCGGCGGGCAGTTCGGGCCCGCCGGCACCATCGTCTACGCGGTCACCGTCGGCGGGGACGTGGTCGGCGGCATCCGGCTCAGCCGGCTCGACACCCCTTCCGTCGTGGAGACCGGCATCTGGCTCGGCCGGTCCGCCCGTGGGCGGGGGGTCGGCTCCGCCGCGCTACGCGCGGTGCTGGACGAAGCGGTCCGGCTCGGTGCCCACCTGGTCATCGCCCGGACCACACCGGCCAACCGGTCGGCGATCAACCTGCTGCGGCGGTGCGGCGCGATCATCGGGGTCGAGCAGGGCCAGGTGCACGCCCGGTTCTGGCTGGACGAGGCGTTCACCACCGACCTGGCCGGCTGATCCGGGCGCGCTGATCCGGGTATGCCGGCGCGTCTGGCGCGCAACGGCACTTCAGGGGCGCGACGCGCCCCTACCGGGCGGACTGCTGTTCGGCGTACGCGGCCAGCCAGGCCACCTGCGCCGGGTCCAGCGACGGCCGGATCCGGTTCCGGGCCGCCGCGACGTGCGCGGCGGTCACCGATGACGCCTCCAACGACTCCCGCATCGCGGCCAGGGCCGACTCGCGGACCAGTGCGGCGCAGTCCGCCGCCGAGAACCCGTCCAACGACGCGGCGAGCTCGGTCAGGTCCACATCGTCGGCGAGCGGCACCGACTTCGCCGCCGCCTTGAGGATCTCGGTGCGCGCGGCACCGTCCGGCGGCGGTACGTACACCAACCGCTCCAGCCGGCCCGGCCGCAGCAGGGCCGGGTCGACCAGGTCCGGCCGATTCGTCGCACCGATCACCACGACGTTGCGCAGCGCCTCGACCCCGTCCAGTTCGGTGAGCAGCGCGGCGACCACCCGGTCGGTGGTGCCGCCGTCGGACGCCTGCCCGCGCACCGGGGCCAGGGCGTCCACCTCGTCCAGGAACACCAGGGTCGGCGCTGCCTCGCGGGCCCGGCGGAACAGTTCGCGGACCGCCCGTTCGCTCTCCCCGACCCACTTCGACAGCAGCTCGGCGCCCTTGACCGACAGCACGTTCGCCTTGCCGGTGCCGGCCAACGCGGTCACCAGGAACGTCTTGCCGCAGCCCGGCGGACCGTAGAGCAGCACCCCGCGTGGCGGCTGCACGCCCAACCGGGCGAAGGTGTCCGGGTAGGTCAACGGCCAGAGCACCGACTCGGTCAGCATCTGCTTGACCTCGGCCATGTCGCCGACGTCGTCCAGCGTCACCCGCGCCAGCTCCAGCGTGGACGTCGCCATCGAGGTGGGGCGGACCACCTCCAGCGCGGCCTCGAAGTCGGCGGCGGCCACCATCGGCGTCTCCGCCGACTTCTGCCGCAGCGCCGCCCGTACCCCGGCTTCGCGGGCCAGCGCAGCCAGGTCGGCGGCGACGAACCCGGGGGTACGCGCGGCGACGTCGTCGAGCCGGACGTCGTCCTCCAGCGGCATGCCCCGGGTCAGCACGGCCAACTGTTCCCGACGCATCGCGGCGTCCGGCAGCGGCACCGCGACCTGCACGGCGAGCAGGTCCGGGCCGCGCAGCCCGGGGTCCAGCGCCTCCGGGTGGCTGGTGGTGCAGACCACCGCCGCGCCGGCGGCCACCGTCTCGGCCAGCACCTGCCGGAACACGGTCGACAACGGACCCGGCTCGTCGCGGGGCGCGACCGCGTCCACGTCGGTGATCAGCAGCACTGCGGCGTCGCCACGGCGTACCGACTCGGCGGCCCGCCGCAGCCGCTGCGCCGCCGCGTCGTTGGTCGACGCGGCGAGCTCCGGCGCCCAGAGCGTCTCCACCCGGGCGTCCAGGTCGGCGGCGACCGCACGGACCAGCGCCGACTTGCCGGACCCGGCCGGTCCGCTGAGCAGTACGCCGAGCGAGACCGTGGTGCCCAGCCGGTCCAGCACCTCCCGATGGTGGAAGCCGAGGTCGAGCAGCTCGGTCAACTCGTGTGCCTGGGCCCGCAGGCCGGGCAGGTCGTCCAGGTTGGGTGCCGGCTCGTCGACGAAGTCCGGTGCCGGTGCCGGCGACACCGGCCCGGCCGGGCGGACCTCCTCCCCGGACGACCCGTGGGTGGCCGGCCCGTGCCGCCAGGCCACCACGGTGTCCATCGTGACCAGCACCGGGTCCCCGGTCCCGGCCGGGCCGGCCGGCTCGGCGTCGGCGACCGTCAGCAGGGTGCTGGTCCAGGCGTACCCGACGACGTTGGCCAGACTGCGCCGGGCCGCCTCCATCAGGCCACGGTGCGCCGAGTCGGAGAAGACGTCCTGCGGCAGCAGCGACACGTCATCACCGGCGGTGACCACCTTGCCGAGCAGGGCCAGCCGCAGCATCTCCGGGCTGACCACCGCGACGATCTCGACCGGTCCCTCCAGGGTCAGCCGGCGGGCGGCGACCTCGGGCGCCGGGGCCACGGTCACCTGACCGCCGTCGCGGACACCGAGGTTGCCCAGGGTCAGGTCGTCGGCGTACAGCAGAGCGCGGCTGGCGCCGGCCTCGGCGCGGGCCGCGACCCCGGCGGTGCTGCGTCGCCCGGTCAGCCGCACCGGCGTGCCGGCGGTGACGCCGAGCGCGGCCAGCACCTCCGGGTGCAGTCGGACGATGCCCCTGCGGGCGTCCAACGCGGCGGGCCGCAGGCTCGCGGTCAAGGTCAGTTCGGGGTCGGCCACCCGCCGAGCCTATCCACCGCCGCGGCTGAGAGGGTTCACAGCTGGCCGGCGGGCGGTGGCCGTACCGTGTGGCACATGCCGACTCCCTTGTCCACGCGGCTGCGTCGGGTCCTGCCCGGGTCGAACCAGCGGCGGCTGAGCGGCGGGCTGCTCGCGCTCGTCCTGGTCGCCGGCGTGGTCACCTGGGCGGTCTGGCCCGAGTCGGTGCCGTACGCGGTGACCGAGCAGCGGCTCACGGTCCGCTCCGGCCCGGACGGTGACCAGCCGGTCGATCTGGACACCACGTTCTATTTGCCGGAGACGGCCTCGGCGGCCGATCCGGTGCCTGCGGTGCTGCTCGCCCACGGCTTCGGCGGTTCCAAGCAGTCGGTGGCCGCCGACGCCGAGGAACTGGCCACCCTCGGGTACGCGGTGCTGGCGTACTCGGCGCGCGGGTTCGGGGCCAGCGGCGGACAGATTCACCTGAACAGCCCCGACCATGAGGTGCGCGACGCCGCCCGGCTGCTCGACTGGCTGGCGCAGCGCCCCGAGGTACGCACCGACGCCGACGGCGACCCGCAGGTCGGGGTGGTGGGCGGCTCGTACGGCGGCGCGTTGGCGCTGCTGCTGGCCGCTGCCGACGACCGGGTCGACGCGATCGTGCCGATGATCACCTGGAACGACCTGGCCGGTGCGTTCCTGCCGGAGTCGACCGGCGGTGACCCGGTCGACGGGGTGTTCAAGAAGGGCTGGGCCGGACTGTTCTTCGGCAGCGCCGGGGCTCCCGTCGGCGGGCCGGGGATGCCGGCCGACCCGGCTGGCCCGGGGGCACCGACCGGCGTCGGCGGGCCGGGGATGCCGGCGGATCTGGGTGGGCTTGATCCGCAGTGCGGGAGGTTCGCCGCTGACGTGTGCGCCGCGTACCTGCGGATCGCCACCACCGGCCGGGGGGACCCGGCGGCGGTGGCACTGCTGCAGCGGTCCAGCCCGGCCCGGGTGCTGGACCGGATCACCGCGCCGACGCTGCTGATCCAGGGCACGGCGGACACGCTGTTCCCGCTGGCCCAGGCCGACGCGAACGCCCGGGGCATCGCCGCGAACGGCACCCCGGTGCGGGTCGCCTGGTTCACGGGCGGTCATGACGGCGGCAGCGGTCCGCTGACCGACCAGGACCGGGTCAAGTTCCTCACCGCGCAGTGGCTGGACCACCACGTCGCCGGGGACGGCGAGGCTCCGGGCGGCAGCTTCACCTGGTCGCGGATCGCCGGCTTCGACGCGATGGACCGGGGACTGGTCGCCACCGGCTACCGGGTCACCGACTACCCCGGCACCGCCGGCACGGCAACGACGACGGTGACCGTCGGCGGTCCGCCGCAGCCGATCGTCAACCCGCCGGCCGGTAACCCGGCGGCGGTCTCCTCGCTGCCGATGGCCGGCGGGCTGGCCGGTGCGCTCGGTGGCGTCGCCGGCGGCTTGGTCAGTGAGCTGCCCGGCCAGCACGGACACTTCGACTCGGCGCCGTTGGCCGACCCGGCCGACGTGGTCGGCGCGCCGACGGTGACGGTCCGGGCCGCGTCGCCGACCGGCGAGGCGGTGCTGTTCGTCAAGCTGTACGACGTCGACCCGGACGGCGCGATGAGCCTGCCCGGTGGGCTGGTCGCGCCGGTCCGGCTGACCGGCCTGCCGGCGGACATCGCGCAGGCGCAACCGGTCGAGGTGACCCTGCCGGCGATCGTGCACCGGTTCGAGGCCGGCAACCGGCTGCGGATCGTGGTCGCCACCTCGGACCAGGGGTACGCCACCCCGGTCGAGCCGACCGTCTACACGGTCGCCCTCGGCGACGGCACCGCGGCCGGGGGCACCGACGGCGCGCCGGTCGTCCTGCCGCAGGTGGCCGGTGAGCCGATCGCGACCTCGGCAGCGCTGTGGCGCTGGGTGCTCGCCGGGCTGGTCGCCGCGATCGTCGTCGGACTGGTCGTGGTCCTCGCCGTGGTGCGGCTGCGGCAGCGGCGCACCGACCACACCGTCGACGCCGCGCACGCGCAGACCCCGCTGGTGGTGCGGGATCTGCGCAAGGAGTACGCCGGCGGGTTCGTCGCGGTCGAGCGGGTCGACTTCACCGTCGAACGCGGCCAGGTCGTCGGCCTGCTCGGGCCGAACGGTGCCGGCAAGACCACCACCCTGCGGGTGCTGATGGGGCTGACCCAGCCGACCCGTGGTGAGATCCTGGTCTTCGGCCACCGGCTGGTGCCCGGCGCGCCGGTGCTGTCCCGGATCGGGTCCCTCGTCGAGGGGCCCGGGTTCCTGCCGCACCTGTCCGGCATCGACAACCTGCGGGCGTACTGGCGGGCCACCGGACGCCCGGCGGCCGATGCGCACTTCGACGAGGCCCTGGCGATCGCCGGGCTGGGAGATTCGGTCCACCGCAGGATCCGCAACTACAGCCATGGGATGCGTCAGCGGCTGGCCATCGCCCAGGCCATGCTCGGGCTGCCGGAGCTGCTGGTGCTCGACGAACCGACCGACGGGCTGGACCCACCGCAGATCGCCGAGATGCGCCGGGTGCTCAGGCGGTACGCCACCGGCGGGCGGGCGGTGCTGGTCTCCAGCCATCTGCTGGCCGAGGTCGAGCAGACCTGTACCCACGCGGTGGTGGTCAACAAGGGCCGGATCGTGGCCGCCGGGCCGGTGGACGACATCGTCGGGGATTCGCCGAGCGTGCAGTTCGACGTCTCGGACGTGACCGCCGCCGAAGCGGTGCTGAAGCGGCTGGCCGGGGTGCGTACCGTCGCCGCCGACAACGGCGGGCTGATCGTCGACGTCGATGGCACGTCGCGCAGCGAGGTGGTCGCGGAGCTGGTCCGGGCCGGGGTGGCGGTGGACCGGGTGGTGCCCCGCCGCCGGCTGGAGGACGCCTTCCTGGCCCTGGTCGGCGAGAACTCACGGGGAAGCGGGGACCGCTGATGGCTACCGTCGAATCACCGGGCGTGCGACAGCCGGACCGGCCGGCGGACGTGTCCGGCGCCGCCGCCGGCTACCGGGCCCGCGCCACCTTGCCGTTCTGGGCCGAGGTACGCCGCCAGGCGGCCCGCCGTCGCACCCAGCTGACCCTGGGCTTCATGGTGCTGCTGCCGTTGATCGTGCTGATCGCCTTCGAGTTCGACGACGGTGACGACGACAACGGCGGCGGCGAGTTCGCCAGCCTGGTCGAGCTGGCCACCACCGGCGGGTTGAACTTCGCCCTGTTCACCATCTTCGTGTCGTCGACGTTCCTGCTGGTGGTGGCGGTGGCGTTGTTCTGTGGCGACACGGTGGCCAGCGAGGCGAGCTGGGGGAGCCTGCGCTATCTGCTGGCCGTGCCGGTGCCCCGGGGCCGGCTGCTGGCGGTGAAGCTGGTCGCCGCGTTGG
The DNA here is from genome assembly GCF_027497315.1 of Solwaraspora sp. WMMA2059. GTDB lineage: Bacteria > Actinomycetota > Actinomycetes > Mycobacteriales > Micromonosporaceae > Micromonospora_E. Next base: position 125,712 of record NZ_CP114908.1, read on the forward strand.
CGTACTCCGGGTTGTCGATCCTGGTCCTTGCCGCGACCGCGCTGCTGGTCGGCACCCTGCGGTACGGCTGGTCGCCGCTGCGTTCGACGGTGGCTGCCGAGATCCCGGCCGGGGAGGGCACGCTGCGGCTGCTCGGCATCCTCGGCTACCTGGCGGTGGTGCTGCTGATCGTGGCGTCGCTGGCGTTCCTGCTGTCGGTGTCGACCGACGCGGCGCTCGGCGCGGTCGGCGGCGCGGTGCTGCTGTGGATCCTGTCCAGCATCCTGGACCAGATCACCGCGCTGGGCGTGCTGCGGGACTTCCTGCCGACCCATTTCAGCACCGCCTGGCTGGGGCTGCTGTCGACCCCGATGCAGACCGACGACGTGGTACGCGGCTGCGTGTCGGCGTTGGCGTACGCCACGGTCTTCCTGTCGTTGGCGTTCTGGCGGTTCACCCGCAAGGACGTCACGTCCTGACCGTGGCAGGGTTAGGGGGCGGGGCGGGGATGTCCCCCTTGCCGGTCCGGGTGGTGCTCTTCTTACAGTGGTTACATGGCACCGGCGCGATCCCTGCATGAGATCTTCGCTGGGCTGCCCGGCGACGCCGCAGCCCACAGCGACGTCGCTGCCGTGCTCGATGCCAACGGCTACGCGGACCTTTCCCCGGAGTTGCTGGCACAGGCAGTGGTCAGCTTCGCGGACACCGCCCCGGCTGAGGTGGCCGAACATCTGGCCCCGTTCGTCACGGCGCACAGCCAGGTCAGCGGCGACGGCACCGTACCGGACGATCTGGCCTCGCCGCTCGACCTGCTCGCCACGGCTCCCGCCCCGGCGTTCGACGCTCCGACGCCGGATGATCCGGCGTTCGACCGGCTGGATCTGGACGGTCCGGGGTTCGACGCCGTGCCGCCGGACGGTCCGGGGTTCGACGACCCCGCCGGTTTCGACACCCCCGGGTTCGACACCCCAGCCAGGTTCGACACCCCAGCCGGGTTCGACGACCCGGGTTTCGCGGCCGGCCCCGAGATCGACGCGGCGTTCGGTCGCGGCGACGGCCCGACCGTTGACGATCGTGAGTCGGCAACGGTCGACCCGTCCCCGGCCGGCCCGACCGGGGACGACGCCGAACCGGCCAGCCACGACAGCCAACCGGACGCGGCGGATCTCCTGGACGGTCCGCTACCGTCGGGTGACCCGTGGGCGATGCCGCCAATCTCCGAGGGCACCGCCGGGGTGGACGGTGCCGCGGAGATCGACGACCTCGGGGCCGGCTGACCGGTCAGGCGCCGACGATCGCGGTGGCGTGTTCGCGCAGCTGACGCAGCCGGTCCAGCTCAGCGTTCAGATCGCGGAGCCGGCTCTCCCGCTCGGCCTTGGTGCGCTGGGCCGCTTCCGACGCTGCGGACAGCGCCTTGGCGTTCGATCGGGACAGCTCCTCGGCCAGCGCGCTGTAGTGGTCGCGGAGCTGGCGCTGAATCCGGCGCAGGGTGTCCCGGGAGTCCTTGGTCATCACGAAACTGACCTCGTCGCAGTACCGCCGGACGGCGTTCTTCGCCTGGTTCTGCCGGTTGACGCGTTGCCGCTTCTTCTCCTCGCGCAGGCCCTTGCGGCCCATCACCAGCCCGATTCCGATACCGATCGGGCCGAGCGCGATCCCGGTCAACGAACCGAGCATGACGAACATGAGCGCGCCTCCGTAGGCGCTCTTGAGCGCCACCATCGCCTGCTTGCCCAGCTTCATCTTGGCCAGCTCGATCTTGTGGTCCACCTGTGCGGTGCCGACCAACGGGACCGGGTCGGGGATCGCGACGTGGTGTAGCACCTCGCCGGCGGCCTCCTGGAAGTGCAGGGCCACGTCGTCGCTGAGGCTCATCGCCCGGTCACGCAGCATCATGTAGTTGGCCAGCAGTTCGTTGGACACCCTGGCCTGCAACCAGCGTTCGGTCTCGTCCCAGGCGTCAGCGGGGTCGATCTCCTCGATCGCGGCGTCGGCCTCTTCGAGGATGCGCCGGAGCCGGCCGCGCAGGTCGTAGTCGACGTCGGCGTTGAGGTCGGAGATCCCGTCGCTCAGCGTCTGTTGCCACTTCGCCGCAGCCGCCTTGAGTGACTCGACCCGCTGCTTCACCGCGTTGAGCTCGGCCACCACCGTGGCGGCGGCCTCCGGGTCGGCGAGCGCGGCGTGCTCGGCCTTGAACTGGTTCTCCATCTGCTCGCAGATGCCGACGACCGACGCGGCGGCCTGTGTGGCGACCCGGGTCGCCGCTCCGCCGGCGACCCGCTGCGTCACGAACTTGACCAGATCCGGGAACCCGGACTCGGCGTTGAGTTCCTTGTCGTTGCCGGCGACTGCCCGCAGCCGCAGCGCGGACGACACCGGGATGATCGGCATTTCGACTTCGCGGCGCAGGTGGCCCTCGTCCAGGTCCCGGATCTTCCGCCAGTGTGGATAGAAGTCCGTCTTGGTGATCACGCACACCACCGTCGGGCACACCTCGTGGGCCTGCCGCAGAAAGTCCAGCTCGCTGCGGGTCAACTCCTGGGCGGCGTCGGTGACGAACAGCAGCGCGTCGGCCATTGAGGCGGCGGACAGGCTGGCTGCAGCGTGGACCGAGCCCAGACCGCCGACTCCCGGGGTGTCGACCATGACGAGGCCGTTCGACAGGATGTTGCGCGGCAGCCGGACCTCCACCCCGGCGATCCCGGGTGGGGTGGCGTCGCCGGTGGCCCGTTCCAGCACCACATCCTGCACCTGGTCGATGGGCAGCGGCTCCCGCCGCGCGGGGTCGTCGCTGAACAGCAGCTGCGCCGACGGCTGCGGTCCGTGCCGGATGTAGGTCGGCAGGACGGTGGCCACGTCGTCGTCGACCGGGCAGATCTTCGTCCCGACCAGCGCGTTGACCAGTGAGCTCTTGCCCTGTTTGAACTCGCCGACGACCACGACGTGCACCACCGGGTCGGACAGGGTGTGCCGGATGGTGGCCAGCCGACCACCGAGGTCGGGGCGGTCGTACGCCTCGCAGGCGCGTACCGCGAGATCGACGATCTGTGTCGCCCGTTGCAGCGTGCCGTCAGCGTCAGGGGGTGTCGTTTTCGCGGTCAACGTCGCTCCTCGATCGAGGTTGGTGTCGGCAGGCGGTGATCAGCAGGCGGTGGTCAGCGGGGAAACGTGCGAGCGCCAACATGGCGTGGCAGGCCCCGGCCGGACCTGCCACGCCATGTTGGCGCTCACCGGGCCGGACGCCGTGCGACGTCCGGTCCGCTCTGTGGTTGTCCGGTCACGCCCCGAGGGTCGGGTCCGCAGTGGTGTCCGCCTCGGCGGTGCTGTTGTTGTTGAACGAGTCGTCGGTGGTGAACGAGTCCTCCGTGTTGAAGGAGTCCTCCTGGTTGAACGAGTCGTCGGTGTTCACCGAGTTGTCGGTCGACTGGTCGTTGAACGAGTCGTTGGTGGACTGGTCGTTGAACGAGTCCTGGGTGCTGGCCGAGTCGCCCCCGGAGGCCAGCGACGAGTCCTCGATCCTCGAGTCGGTGGTGTTCTGCTGGCTGCCGCCCCCGAAGTTGATGTTGATCGGCCCCAGCGCGCCGCCGTCGCCGCCGCTGGCGTTGCCGCCGGTGCCGGCGCCACCGGCACCGCTGCCACCGGTCGCGGTGCCGCCGGCCCCGCCGGCCCCGCCGTCGCCGCCCTCGCCGTCACCCTCGCCCTTGCCTTCGCCCTTGCCGCGCAGCCCGACACCGACGCCGGCACCGACGCCGGCACCCGTCCCGCCGTCGCCGCCGTTGCCCCCGTCGGCGTCGGCGTCGCCACCGACGCCGCCGGCCCCACCGGTGCCGCTGGCGTCGCCGCCGGCCGCCCCGCTGGTGTCGATGTCGAACTGGGCAGCCTGGTTGTTGTCGCCGACCACGGCCTTGTCGACGTCGTCAGCGACGATCCCGGTGTTGTCGCCCAGCACCGTCCGGTCGACGTCTCCATCGGCGATCACGCCGGAGTTGGTGCCGGTGTTGACCACGCCGTCGATGTCGTCGCCTGCGGTGACGGCGTTGTCGCCGGTGTTGCCGACCACATCGCCGGACTCGGAGTTGCCGAGGAACGCGCCGTCACCGGTCGCACCGAGCACGTCGCCGCCGCCGGTGCCGACCACCGCGCCATCGTCGGCGATCACCTTGTCGCCGTCGACGAACTCCAGCGACGAGTTGTCGCCGGTGACGCCGAACGCGTCGTCGCCGGCCGCCACCGACCCGCCGGTCGCGGCGACCTGGTCGCCGTCGCCCTGCTGCGCCACCGCCCCGTCGCCGGTGGCCGCGTTGACGTCCCCGTCACCGGTGTTGGCGACGTTGCCGTCCCCGGTCTGGTTGAGGTTCTCGGAGTCGACGTCGATGTCGCCCAGCACCGGACCGTCCACGTCGACGTCCACCGAGTTGTCAATCTCGGTGGAGTTGTCGGTGAAGGTCTGCGAGTTGTCGATGAAGTTCTGGTTGGTGAAGTTCTGCGTCACCTGGGTCACCTGCTGCACGACCTCCGGGGTCGGTACGTTGGCGGCGGCGCCGGCACCGAAGCCCCCTCCGGCGCCGCCGCCCCCTCCAGCGAAGCCGCCGCCCCCTCCGGCGCCTCCACCGGCCCCCCCGCCAGCGAAGCCCCCGCCGCTGCCGCCGCCACCGGGCCCGCCGCCGGCGAAGCCGCCGCCCCCTCCGGCGCCCCCACCGGACGGGCTTGCGCTGCTGCCGAACGCCGCGTCGTTGACGATCTGGTCGACGTCGAGCTCGTTGAGCGTCTCCGCCTCGATCCCGTTGGCGGCGAACGCGCCCTCCGGGTCGGCCAGGAACTTGGCGGTCTCCTCTTCGCTGCTGAACACCTTGTCGAACAGCGCCTTGACCTTTTCGACGATCAACGGGGTGACTTCTACCGCGGCCATGATGTCTCCTGCATTCGTGGTTCGTAGGGGTTTTGGTCCGTCCCGATCGGCCGGACATGTACAAGACTGCGGGTCAACGCCCGCCCCTCGCATCGGGGCTTCCCCCCTGCCAGGTTCGGGGGTCTAGGGGGGTGCCACCAAGCTCAGGTCAGCTAACCGACAAGTCAGGACTCCTCGGGGAGCAGACTTCGCAGCGTAGCGACCATCTCGGCCCGGGTGGTAACCCCCAACTTGCCGCGGATCCGGGCCACATGGTGCTCGACCGTCTTGGGGGACAGGAAGAGTTGCGTCCCGATCTCACGGTGGGTCCGGCCGGCCAGCACGAGCCGGGCCACCTCGACCTCCCGGTCCGACAGGCCACCGTGCGAGGCCCCCGGCCGCGACTCGTCCGGCACCGGGTCCATCCGGGTCAGTTCCCGGGCCCGTTCCAGGAGCCGGCGGGCGGCCGACGCGTCGGTGGTACGGACCGCTGCCTGACCGATCAGTCTGGACGACTCCCAGGGCAGTTCGGCGGCGGCCAGTTCGGCGGCGTCCGTCAACACCGCGTCCGGGTCGACCTCGCCGGCGAGTACGGCGGCCCACCGGCCGGCGGCCCGGCACTGCGCCTGTTGCCGGAATCCGCCCGGGTCGAGCGAACCCAGCTCGTCGGCTGCTGCCGCAGCCGCCGCCGGCTCCTCACCCACGACCGCGATCTGCAACCGGATCCAGCTCAGCGACACCGTCCACGCCGTCGGTCGACCCAGCTGGTCGACGATGCCGGCCAGGTCGGCCAGGACCGGTGCGATCCGCTGGTGGTGGCGCAGCCGGGCAGCGGCGACCAGCAGTTCCTCGACCACTTCCAGCTGGGACAGGTCCACGGCCCGCCGGGCCAGCACCGGCTCGGCGACGGACCAGGCCGCCCGCAGTTGGGCGATGTCCCCGCTGCGGCGGGCGATCCCGGCGGTGAGGCCGGCGTAGGTCAGCCGTTCTCGGCCGGGCAGCATGGCACCGGACAGCCGGCGTAGTTCGGCGACGGCCGAGTCGTATCTGCCGGTGCGCATTCGGACCCAGGCCAGCAACGTCCGGTGCCGGTCCAGCGCGACGGGACCGCCGGCCCCGCTGGTCGACGCCCGCTCCAGCAGATGCTCGGCGGTCGCGGAGTCACCGGCTGCCACCGCGACCAGCGCTCCGACCGCGTGTGGCAGGTCCGGTACGGCAACCGGGGGCGGTGCCTTTTCGAAACTCTCGGCGGCCTCGATCAGCAACGGCAGCGCCGCCGCCGGATCCGTCATCGCCAGCGCGGCGTCGGCGAGTCGCCGCACCGGCAGCGGAGCCGATCCGGTCGCCGCCGTCCGCGCGGCGGCCAGCTGACCGGTGACCACCAGGGCCGGTACCGCGAGGACCGGGCCAGGGGCGTCGGCGCCCAGCAACGCCTCCGCCGCTCGAGCGGCGCGGCCGTCGTACGCCGCCGCCGCCCCGGCGACCAGCGCGATCCGGCCGGTGTCGGCCGGTGCCGCAGCTGGCCCGTCCAGGTCGACCGGCACCCCCAGCAGGGTGGCCGCCTCGGCCCGCCCGGCGGCCACGGTGGATGGCTCGGCGCCGGCGTCCAGCGCGTCGTCGTACCAGGTCAGCGCGCTGCCCGGGTCGGTAAACCGCAACCGGTCGCCGGCCTGCCGGTAGACGTCGGCGGCGGTCGGGGTCCGGGCCCGCGCGGCGCGTAGCTGTCCGGCGGCGCGGACTGGGTCGGCACCGGTGGCCAGCAGCGCCGTGGCCACGGTCTCGTGCAGCCGACGGCGCTCCGACGGGGGCAGGTCGAACAGCAACGCCCGGGCGACCGCCGGGATCATCCGTTCTCCGTCGGGGGTGAGCAGTCCCTCGTCGCGCAGCGACCGCATCGTGGCGGCCGCCTCGGCCGGGTCCAGGCCGGTCGCGGCGCAGACCACGTCGTCGGCCAGGTCCAGACCGAGAGCCAGGACTGCGGCCAGTCCGGCGACACCGCGTCCGGCGACACCGCGTCGGGCGGCGTCATGTCCGGTGGCGTCACGTCCGGCGGCGGCGAATCGACGTTGTAGCCGGGCTACCAGGGCGGGCGGCGTACCGGCCGGGTCGGCGGCGACCGTGACGGCGACAGCGGCCAGCCCGGCGGAGGCAACCTGGAGCGCGTGCAGCTGTTCCGCTGTGGCCGGTCGGCCGAGAACCTCCTCTGCCAGCTCGGCCAGGGCGGCCGGTGCGAGTGGGCCGAGCTGCTCGACCGGGCCCTGCCCGGAGACTGCCTCGTCCAGGTCGGCGAGTTCCGGGCCGATGATCGTGGGACGGCGGGCGATCGCCATCGACACCCCGCCGTAAGCAGCCACGGTCAGTGACCGTAAGATCGCTGGCTCCAGGTGGTGTGCGTCGTCGACCAGGACCAGGGCGCCGTCAGCTCGGGCCTGATCGAGAAGAACCTGCAGGTCGTCGGTTGTCGCGGGCGACACGCGTACGGCCGGTCGGCCGGCGGCTGCGGCGATCTCGCCTAGCCGCCGCGATCGCCCGGAACCGTCCACACCCACCACGACAGTCACCGGTGCAGCCCCTCCTTGCCCGTGTCAGTGAGGCAGTGTACGGACGGCTCCGCAGGCCGACGCATGGCCTGACCCCGTACGCGTGTACCGTGTACTCTCGGCCCGACCTGGGCGCTGAGTGTGCCGTACCCCGAACGTGCGTTCCGCCGGCCGCCGAACGTGCGCGTGGTCAGCTGTGCTGTGTCTCCCGGCTGGGCTGTTCAGCCGGTCAGCAACTCGTTGATCGACAGGGTCGCCCGGGTGAATCTGCGGGTCGGTCCGGTACCGGTGACCGACTCCGACGAGTGAGACAACAGGACACATCCCCGGCGGACTAGAAAGTAGCGGTGTGAGAAATGTGCAGTCCGAGTTGGTCTGTAGTCATATCCCCAGGCCACGGTCACCGGCGGTGACCGGATGAGTCTGATCGACCGGACCCGCAGCGTGCTCGGCCACGCCGTCGAGGTCTACCGGGGCACCGCATACGAGCGGCGGCTCAGCGCCGTCCGCGACCGGCTCGACGAGCCGCTGCGAGTGGCCATCGCCGGTCGGGTCAAAGCGGGCAAGTCCACCTTGCTCAACGCGCTGGTCGGTGACCGGCTGGCCCCGACCGACGCCGGGGAGTGCACCCGGATAGTCACCTGGTACCAGGACGGACATACCTACCGGGTGCTGGCGACGCCCACCCAGGGCGAGCCACGACAGCTCCGGTTCACCCGCGAGGACGGCGCGATCGATGTCGACCTGGGCGACCTGTCCGTCGACGACGTCGCGCAGCTGGACATCACCTGGCCTTCGCAGGCCCTGCGTAACGTGACGCTCATCGATACCCCCGGTATCGGTTCGCTCTCCGAGCAGACTTCCCGGCGTGCCTGGGACCTGCTCGTCCCGGACGAGGAGGAGACCCCGGCAGACGCCGTCGTCTACCTGATGCGCCACCTGCACTCCAACGACGTCGACTTCCTGCGGGCCTTCCACGACGTGGAGGTGTCCCGGCCCAACCCGGTCAACGCCATCGGCATCCTGTCCCGGGCCGACGAGATCGGCGTCGGCCGCCTCGACGCGATGGCGTCCGCCCGGCGGATCGCCGAACGGCTGAGCACCGACGCGAACGTGCGACGGCTGGTGCAGTCGGTCGTCCCGGTTGCCGGTCTGCTCGCCGAGACCGCCGCGACGTTGACCGAAGTGGAGGTCGCGCAACTACGCCGGGTCGCCGAACTGCCGGTGGCCCAGGCCGAACAGCTGCTGCTCTCCGCCGACCGGTTCGTGCAGAACATGCCCGAACTCGGGCTGACCACGATCGAACGGGAAGCACTGCTGGCCCGGCTCGGCATGTTCGGCCTGCGGCTGTCCGTCGCGATGCTGCGACACAACGGCGCGGCGACCGCCACCGAACTTTCCCAGGAGTTGACCGAGCGCAGCGGGCTCACCCAGCTGCGCGAGGTCCTCGGCTCACTGTTCTTCGAGCGTCGGGACGTGCTCAAGTCCCGGTCGGCGCTGCTGGCGCTCGCCGACGTCACCCGGCTCTGTGACCGACCCGGCAGTGAGCAGGTAGCCGGCGCGGTCGAGGAGATCATCGCCTCGGCGCACCCGTTCAACGAGCTGCGCGTGCTGTCCAGCCTGCGGGCCGGCTGGATCACCGGCAAGCCCGCGGTCGTCGCCGAGCTCGAGCAGGTGATCGGCGGCTCCGGCGCGGCGGCGCAGCAACGGCTGCGGCTGCCGGCCGACGCGACCACCGCCGAGGTGACCGAGGGCGCGGTCGAAGCGCTGGGCCGTTGGCAGCGGCGCGCCGAAAGCCCGATGACCCCGTACGAACTGGCGGTGGCCGCCCGGGTGGCGGTCCGGTCCTGCGAGGGCATCATCGCCGACCAGCGGCGATCCCGGTGACCGGGTGCCTGGCCGGGGTCAGCCGGCCCAGCGGTGCCGCCGGACGTTCGCCACGTACCACTACCGTTTTCAACAGTGATCCGACCTTGTGGTGTGCGGCACACCACCGGTCGGCTACCCAGACCCGGCCATACCTGTCTCCACAAACTTCATCGGAGCAACCCTGATGTACGCACTCGGCATTGACCTCGGCACAACGTTCACGGCGGCAGCGATCTGGCGGGAAGGCCGGGTGGAGACCGTCTCACTCGGCGGCCGGAGCTCCGCGATCCCATCCGTGGTGCTGCTGCGGCAGGACGAAACGTTCCTCACCGGCGAGGCGGCGCACCGTCGTGGGCTCTCCGAGCCGCAGCGGGTGGCCCGCGAGTTCAAGCGGCGGCTCGGCGACACCACCCCGATCCTGCTCGGCGGCGTACCGCAGTCGGCCGAAGCGTTGATGTCCCGGTTGCTACGGTCGGTGGTGGAGGAGGTGGCCCGCCGAGAGGGTAGCTTCCCTGCGGCGATCTGCGTCTCGCACCCGGCCAACTGGGGGCCGTACAAGCTCGACCTGTTGCGCCAAGCGGTGCGGATGGCCAACCTCGATGTGCCGGTGACCTACACCACCGAGCCCGCCGCCGCAGCGATCAACTATGCCGAGCAGCAGCGGATCGAGCCGGGCTCCATCGTCGCCGTCTACGACCTGGGTGGTGGCACCTTCGACGCGGCGATGCTGCGCAAGACCCCCACCGGCTTCGAGATCATGGGCCAGCCGGAGGGCATCGAACGCCTCGGCGGCATCGACTTCGACGCAGCGGTGTTCAACCATGTCCGGGCAACGCTCGGCGGGAAACTCGAAGAGCTCGACGAGGAGGATCCGGCGGCGATCGCCGCCGTCGCCCGGCTGCGCGACGAGTGCATCCAGGCCAAGGAGGCGCTGTCGTCGGACACCGACACCTCGATCCCGGTGCTGCTGCCCAACATCTCCACCGAGATCCGGCTCACCCGAGCCGAGCTCGAGGCGATGGTCCGCCCGGTACTGCACGGCTCGATCGAGGCGCTGCACCGGGCCGTACGGTCCGCCGGCTGCTCGCCGGAACAGGTGCACTCGGTGCTGCTGGTCGGTGGCTCGTCGCGGATGCCGATCGTCTCCCAGCTGGTCGGCTCCGAGCTGGGCCGGCCGGTGGCGGTCGACGCGCACCCCAAGTACTCGGTCTCGCTCGGCGCCGCCTGGCTGGCCGCCGCGGAGCTGACCGGCCAGACGATGCCGGCCGGGCCCGCCCCGACCCCGACCCCGGCTCCGCCGGCTGCGGCGGCCGCGGCGACCGGCACCTACCGGGTGCCGCCGACCGCGCCGGTCCCGCCGACCGCGCCGACCGCGCCGGTCTCCGCGGCGGGCTACCGCACGTCGTCGCCGCCGGCTGGCGTCACTGGCGTCGCCTCCGTCGGACGCGGCAGCCCGGACGCCGGCAGCGGCTATCCGTCCCGTACCGAGACCTTCGCTTCGGCGAACTCCATCGGCACTGAAGACTCCCCGGGGCGGCGCGGTGGGGAGAAACCGTCGGCGAAGCGTGGCCGGGGGCCGCTGATCGTGGCCGCCGCCGTGTTGGTGGTGCTGTTCACCGGCGGCGGGGTCACCTACGCGCTGACCAGCGGACAGGGCGACGACGGCCAGCCGGTGGCCAACGGCGTGGACGATCCTGGTCAGGACACCGGAGCGGAACAGCCGCAGGACCAGCAGCCGGAGCAGACCGGTGAGCCGGAGCCGGAAACGCCGCAGATCCCGGCCGACGAGCAGTGCACCGACGAGATCAAGAGCAACTGGACCTGGGTCTGTCTCACCTCGGCGCGGGTCGCCGGCGGCAAACTGACCGTGGAGTACGAGGCCGAGTTCGGCGGGAACCAGCCGTCCACCAACGGCGGATGGCACCTGCACATCTACGGCAGCGACGGCACCACCCCGCCGGACCACGTGATGGGCAGCCACGTCCCCGACGGCCAGCGGGGATCCTGGTACGTCGAGGACCAGAACCCGTCGGTGGTCTGGACGAACGACCGGGCGTTCATCAACGCGATCGGCGAACAGCCGAAGGTGTGTGCCCGGATCGCGAACTCGGCCCACGAACTGGCGCAGCACGACAACGGCAGCTACACCACCGGCAACTGCGTCAAGATTCGCTGGGAGTGACCCGGTAGTCGACCCGGACCGCGCGGGTGTTCCTGTGTGGAGATGCTGTCGGGCACGGGAACACTCGCCGGGTGGCTGTTGGATGCCGGCGGGTCTGCCGGTGACCTGCGACCGGGTGCCGGTCAGTCCGACCGGGTCGTGACGCTTGGCCGAGGGCGGTCGCCGTACAGCCGCCCCTCGGTCGCCTTCACCGACGCGACCAGGACGAACGACAGCGTCACCAGCAGCGCCCAGGAGCCGAACTTGCCAGCGTGCACGAACGTCCAGACGTGCTGCTGGTCCGGGTAGGTCCAGGCGCCGAGGAACGTGGCGATGTTCTCGGCGACCCACAGGAAGAAGCCGATCAGCACGAACGCCAGAGCCAGTGGCATCCGTAGCCGGGCGTCGCCGACGGTGTAGTGCACCCAGGTCCGGCGGAGCGCGATCAGCAGCAGCACCGCGATCACCCAGCGGGCGTCGGGCAGGACGTGGTGGGTGAAGAAGTTGACGTAGACCGCGACGGCGAGCCCGGTCACCGCCATCGCCGGGTAGCGGGTCACCCGTAGGTCGAAGCGGCGCCACGCCTGACAGATATAGGAGCCGACCGCCCCGTACATGAAACGGAGTAGAGCGGCACCCCGGCGACCTGGGTCAGCGCATCCTCCGGGTACGACCCAGCCGATGCGCCACAACCCCGATCGTCAGCGCGACCATACAGATCAGCAGCGCGTCGTAGCGGGGGACCGGCAGCGGGACCACCGATGTCAGCGCCAGACAGGTGAAGACCGCGACCGCGAAGCCGCACGACTTCGCCTCGGTCCAGCCGAACCGCAGCAACAGGACGGCGCGTCGGCGCAGGTCCGCGCGGGCCCAGACGGCCGCCGTCATGGCGGTCGCCCCGGAGCCGGGCCGGCTGGGCCGGCTCCGGTGCTCGTCAGCGGCGGCCGACCCGGGACAGTCCCGGGCCGGTGTCGTGGTCGTCGATCTCGACCGAGCCCAGCTGCATGAACCGCCGCAGCGCGTGTTCGACAGTCGCCCCGGTGTACCCGCTGGCGACGTCGCGCCTGCGCAGCACCGGCCCGACTGGACGGACCGGCCCGACCGGGCGTCGGTGATCCGACTCGATCAGCGCGGATACCTGACTGTGACCCTGTCCCACAGCGACTCCATACCTTCGAGTGTGACCTTTGAGCGTGGTCTGCCCCACACGGCCGGGCCTACCCTACCGTTGCCGTCGGTGATCATCGAATGGTGTACCGACGGGTCGGATGGGTGGCCGGGACCAGCGCCCACCGGCTGTTACTACGCCTTCACCGTTGCTACATCTTGACTTGCTGCGACCACCCTCCGTGATTGTGTCGTCTGGTCGGTGGACTTCGACAGTGGCTCAGCTCCGGTAGCGTCGTACCGGTCCGGTGGTCGTCCGATGGGGAGGGTTCAGGCGTGAGCTCGGTTGAAGAGGTCAAGGCGGGAGTCGCCCGGTTCGGTGACGAGCTCGGCCAGCAGGTGGGGGCGATCCGGGCGAGTGCGGAGGCGCTGAGCACCAGCGGAGCCGCGCTGCGGGCGATCACCAGCGGGTCCAGCCACTCGCAGGTGGCCGAGACGATCGCCAAGGTCGAGCAGGCCAAGCAGAAGCTGGCCGAAGCGGCCGCCCTCGCGCAGAGCGCGATCGAGTCGAGCCGCAGGTACGCGTCGAGCTTCTGACCAGCGGTCGACCGGCTGTCCCGGTTGGTGGTGTGTCCCGGTTGGTGGTGTGTCTAGGGTTGCAGGGCTGGTGGCCTGTCTAGGGTTGGCGGCATGGCTGACGATCCGCTTGCCCTGGACGACCTGCTCACGATCGCGACACAGGCCACCGCACGCGGTGCCGAGCTGATCCGTACCCGTGAGCCCGGACACCTGGCCGGCAAGGGTGACCGGGACTACGCGTCCGAGGTGGATCTCGCTGTCGAACGGGAGCTGCGTGCCTTCCTGGCCGACGCCACCCCGCACGTCGGGTTCCTCGGCGAGGAGGAAGGCGTCTCCGGGGTCGGCGACGGGCCTCAGTGGGTGCTGGATCCGGTCGACGGCACGGTCAACTTCGCGCACGGCGTACCGCTGTGCGGGGTGTCGTTGGCCCTGGTCCGGGACCGGCGTCCGGTGGTCGGGGTGATCGAGTTGCCGTTACTGGGCGGCCGGTACACCGCGACTCTCGGCGGGGGCGCGTGGCGCGACGACCGGCCGATCCGGGTGCGGGGCACGACGCGGCTGCCCGACGCGTTGGTCAATCTCGGCGACTTCGCGGTGGGCGACGAAGCCGCGGAGCGCAACGCCGCCCGGTTCGCGCTCACCCAGCGGATGGCCCGGGGCGCGCTGCGGGTGCGGATGCTCGGCTCCGCCGCGATCGACCTGGTCTGGGTGGCCGACGGTCGTACCGATGTGTCGATCGCCCTGTCGAACAAGCCGTGGGACATGGCCGCCGGCACGTTGATCGCCCGAGAGGCGGGTGCCGCCGTCGTCGACATCGACGGTACGCCGCACAGCCTCGACTCGTTCGCGACGATCGCTGCGGCTCCGCAGCTGCTCGACGAGGTCCTCGCGCAGGTGCGGGCGGCGGCTGACGACGGCGGGCTCACCTGACGACGGCGGGCTCGTAGGTGTGCAAGGTCGCCTGCCGGGAACGGCAGTGGACGGCCGTGCCGGGTCGTCGACCCGGGCGGCATCCGGGACCCGGACGGCGGCAGGGAAGGAACGGGGATGATTACCAGGATCGGGCAGGAAGGGAACGTGCTCGGTTACGAAGTGGCCGGGAAGCTGACCGAGCAGGAGTACCAGGACCTGTACCGGGAGCTGCGGGCGGCGATCGCCGAGTACGGCTCGGTCTCGGTCCTCGGCCGGCTGCCGGACGACGGACTGCCGGGTATGGAGCTGTCGGCGATCGATGACCGGTTGCGGTTTGCCCGGGAGCATCTGACCGACATCGACCGGGCTGCGGTGGTCGGCGGCAACCGGGTGGCCGAGTGGGTGACCCGGGCCTCGGACGCGATGACGCCGATCGAGCTGCGGCACTTCCACGCCGGCGCGGAGCAGCAGGCCTGGGACTGGTTGCGTCGAGCCCGCCCGGTGTGACGGCCGGTCGCGCCCGGTCGCGCCCGGTCGACGTTCGGTGGCGGCCGGTGCGGGCTTGCTCACACCCTGGGATCGCCGGGTGCCCGGTCCGACCAGCGCCCGTACACTCGCTGGAAACACAACTTCATACCTCATCCAGAGGGGCAGAGGGACACGGCCCGATGAAGCCCCGGCAACCACCCCCACCCGTCGCGCCGGTCGCAATCGGCCAGCCGGGGCAGGTGCCAATTCCGTCCCCGTCGCACCGCGCGGCGCAGGGAAAGATGAGAGGACAGCCGCCATGACGTCGCTGATCGACGCGAGCACCACCAGCCCTGACTCCGCCCCGGTGAGCACCACCAGCCCGGCCCGTGTCCTGGTCTGTCGCGGCTGTGGTGCCGAATACCCGCTCGCCGCGCAGCACGCCTGTTACGAGTGTTTCGGGCCGCTGGAGGTCGGCTACGACCCAGCGGCTCTCGCCCGCGTCACCCGGGCCGACATCGAGGCGGGCCCGGCCAACATCTGGCGGTACGCCCCGCTGCTGCCCGCCGGTCAGGACCCGGCCACCCGGGTCAGCCTGGATCCCGGCTTCACCCCCCTCGTCCCGGCCGCCGCGCTCGCCGCCGAGCTCGGCATCCGGGCGCCGCTGTGGGTCAAGGACGACAGCGCCAACCCGACCCACTCGTTCAAGGACCGGGTCGTTTCGGTGGCGCTCACCGCTGCCCGTACGCTCGGTTTCTCCCGGTTTGCCTGCGCCTCCACTGGTAACCTGGCCAACTCGGTCGCTGCGCACGCCGCCCGCGCCGGCGTACCGTCGATCGTCTTCATCCCCGGCGACCTGGAGCCCGGCAAGATCGTCACAACTGCGGTGTACGGCGGTGAACTGGTCGCGATCGAGGGCTCCTACGACGACGTGAACCGGCTGTGCAGCGAACTGGTGGAGACCGACGAGTTCGAGGACACCGCGTTCGTCAACGTCAACGTGCGGCCGTACTACGCGGAGGGGTCCAAGACGCTCGGCTACGAGGTGGCCGAGCAGCTCGGCTGGCGGATCCCCGAGCAGGTGGTGATCCCGATGGCCAGCGGTGAACTGCTCACCAAGGTGGACAAGGCGTTCACCGAGCTGGTCGAGATCGGTCTGGTCGACGCGCCAGCGAACGGCTGGCGGGTGTTCGGCGCTCAGTCCGCCGGTTGCAACCCGATCGCGACCGCGCTGCACCGCGACACCGACCAGATCGTGCCGGTGAAGCCGACCGGGATCGCCAAGTCGCTCAACATCGGCGACCCGGCCGCCGGTCTGTACGCGTTGGAGGCGGTGCGGCGCACCGGTGGCTGGATGGACTACGCCGACGACGACGAGATCCGGGAGGGGATCCGGCTGCTGGCCCGGACCACCGGGGTGTTCGCCGAGACGGCCGGCGGGGTGACCACGGCGGTGCTGAAGAAGCTGGTCGACAGCGGACGGCTGGACCCGGCCGCCGAGACGGTCGTCTACAACACCGGCGAAGGCCTGAAAACCATCGACGCGGTCGCCGGGCAGGTCGGCCCTACTCATCGGGTGAAACCGTCGTTGCGTTCGGTTCGTGAGGCAGGGCTGCTCGGCTGACCTTCTGACCAGCGCACCCTCCACTGAATCGGCTGATCGGCCTACGCTGATCAGCCGATGTTCGTGTGCGGTCCGTAGTCAGAGTTTTGCCAGAGGTCGAGAAAATACGCCGGTGGGGTCTTGACGGCTGCACTTGCACGGCGCAGGATGCTCCGTGCGGGAGGACGACTCGCCGTAAGGGCCCCGACCGAGCTTGGCAACAATCTCAACCCCGGGTCCCAACGACCGACGGCGCCGGAGGCGCCGTGCGAGCGTCCTCCCGACCAACATCCCCCGACCGGTAATTCGGTCGCGCTGGTGGTCCCGCCCCGTCACGCTCGACGGCATGGACATCACCATCACCCCGCTGGATCCGGCCGACGAGGCCGCCTTCGAGCAGGCGTACCAGATCAAGCGGTCGGCCACCTCCGTCCCGGACATACCGCCGACGCCCCGGCAGTGGTTCGAGGCCCTGCTGCGGCATCAGCGGCACAGCGTACGGTTCGAGGCCGCGTTGGCCAGTGTGGACGGCGTACCGGTCGGGTTGGTCGCCATGGAGTTCCCGTTGCTCGACAACCTCGACAACGTCGGCGTGGACATCCAGGTGGCCCCCGGGCACCGGCGGCGCGGCATCGGTCGCGCACTGTACGCGTACGCCGTGCGGCGGGCCCGGGAGACCGGCCGCACCCGGATCATGGGGCACTCGGCGGACACCATGCCCGGCGGCGTCGCCCGCGACCCGGCGCCGACCGCCTTCGCCCTCGCCGTGGGGGTCAAATCGGCCCTGGTCGAGGCGCGCCGTCGGCTCGAAATCGACGCGGTCGACCAGCCGGCGCTCGACGTGATGCTCGCCGAGGACTGGCGCCGCGCCCCCGGCTACGAGTTGCTGACCTGGGTCGGACCCTGCCCTGAGGACTACCGCGCCGATCTCGCCTACCTGGACGGGCGGATGGTGACCGACTCGCCAATGGGTGACCTGGAGTGGGAGCCGGAAAAGGTCGACGCCGACCGGATCCACGAAGCGGATCTGGCCCGGGAGGCGGCCGGCACCCGCAGCTACCACACGGTGACCCGACATCTGGACAGCGGCCGGATCGTCGCCTGGAGCAACATCACCCGGCAGGCCGAACCGGACTGGCACGCCTATCAACAGATCACCATCGTCGACCCGGATCATCGCGGTCACCGGCTGGGCACCATCGTCAAGATCGAGAACCTGCGGTTCACGTTGCGCCACGAACCGGCGCTGCGGGTGATCGACACCTGGAACGCCGACAGCAACCAGCACATGATCGCGATCAACGAGGCGCTCGGCTTCCGGGCGGTCGACATCTGGCAGAACTGGCAGCAGACCATCTGAGGCATGATGACGGCATGACGGAGACCCCGCACCCGCTGTACGTCACGCACGCCGACACCCTGGCCCGCGCGCTGACCGCGATCGTCGAACGCGACTACTGGTCGGCCTACCCCGAGTCGCCGAGCCCTCGGATCTACGGCGAACACGCCGCCGCCGAGGGCGCGGCGGCTTTCCGCGCCTACCTGGGCAGGGATTTCCCCCTCGACCAGCCCACCGCCACCGGCGAACCGGTCGCCACCGACGACAGCCCGTTCGGCATCGACCTCGGCACCCGGTACCCCCGCGCCGACGCCGACCAGCTGATCACCGCCGCCCGAGCCGCGCTGCCCGCCTGGCGCGACGCCGGCCCGCGCAGCCGGGCCGGCGTCTGCCTGGAGATCCTCGCCCGGCTGCACGAGCACAGTTTCGAGCTGGCCAACGCGGTGCAGTTCACCACCGGTCAGGCGTTCGTGATGGCGTTCCAGGCCGGCGGGGCGCACGCGCTGGACCGCGCGCTGGAAGCCATCGCCTACGCGTACGCCGAGATGACCCGCCACCCACGGACCGCCGGTTGGGAGAAGCCGACCGGTCGGGGCGAGCCGCTGCGGATGGCCAAGACGTTCCATGTGGTGCCGCGCGGCGTCGCGCTGGTCATCGGCTGCCACACCTTCCCGACCTGGAATTCCTACCCGGGGCTGTTCGCCTCCCTGGTCACCGGGAACCCGGTGCTGGTCAAGCCGCACCCGGGCGCGGTGCTGCCGCTGGCGATCACCGTCCGCTACGCCCGCGAGGTGCTCAGCGAGGCCGGCTTCGACCCGAACCTGGTGCAGCTCGCGGCCGAGGCGCCGGGCGAGCGGCTGGCGACCGTCCTCGCCGGCCGCCCCGAGGTGCGGATCATCGACTTCACCGGCTCCACCGAGTACGGCGACTGGCTGGAGGCCAACGCCCGTCAGGCCACCGTCTACACCGAGAAGGCCGGTGTCAACACGATCATCGTCGACTCCACGGCGGACTTCGCCGGCATGTGCCGCAACATTGCCTTTTCCCTCTCGCTCTACAGCGGCCAGATGTGCACCACCCCGCAGAACATCCTGGTGCCGGCCGGCGGCATCGAGACCGATCAGGGGCACAAGAGCCCGGACGAGGTGGCCGACGGCATCGCCGCCGCGATCGGCAAACTGACCGGCGACCCGGCACGGGCGGTCGAGCTCATCGGCGCGATCGTCGACGACGCGGTCCTCGACCGGCTCGCCGCAGCGGCCAAGCTCGGCGAACCGGTGCTGGAGTCGCGGGAGATCAGCCACCCGGCTTACCCGGACGCGGTGGTGCGTACCCCGCTGGTCGTCAAGCTCGACGCGGACGCCGACGACGTCTACGGCCGGGAGTGGTTCGGGCCGGTCACTTTCGTCGTCGCCACCGCGTCCACCGCGCACAGCGTCGAGATATTCCGGCGTACGGTCACAGCCCGCGGTGCGCTCACCGCCGGTGTGTACTCGACCGACCAGCGGGTGCTCGCCGACGTGGAGACCGCCGCGCTGGACGTCGGTGTGCACCTGTCGGCGAACCTCACCGGCGGCGTGTTCGTCAACCAGTCGGCGGCCTTCTCCGACTTCCACGCCAGCGGTGCCAACGCCGCGGCGAACTCGGCGTTGACCGACGGCGCGTACGTCGCCGGCCGGTTCCGGATCGTCCAGTCCCGCCGGCACGTCTGACCCGGCGCAGCACGGGAGCCGGGTCGGCTCCCGTGCCGGCCCGGTGTCGGGTCGGCTCCCGTGCCGGCCCGCCGGTCACGCCGGCCGGCGCATCTGCAACTCGGTCAGGTCCGGCCGGGTCGGGTGCGGCAGGCGTACGCCGGTGTCGGCGAAGCCGAGCCGCTGGTACGCCCGTACCGCCCGGTCGTTGCCGACCACCACCTCCAGCAGCAGCTCCGGCCGCCCGGCCGCACGTGACCAGGCAGCGACCGCGTCTACCAGTTCGGCGAGCAGGCTCCGGCCGCGCCAGGCCGGGCTGATGTAGACGGCGAACAGGACGGACACCGACGGGTCGTCGCGCCAGACGTGTGCTCCCGCGTGCGCCACGAACGATGTCGGTCCGGTCTCGGCCACGAACTGGGCGATCAGGTCACCGACGGCGGACCGGGCTGCCCGCTCGGCGTACTCGTGCAGCGGGCGGGCCGCCGCGTCGGCGAGCCGTTCGATGAACGCCAGCGGCGAATCGGCGAGCATCTCCAGCCGCAGCGCGCGCATCCGGGCGGCGTCGTCGGCCCGGATCCGCCGGACTGCGGCTACCGGCGGTACGACGTGGTCGGTGTCGGTCCCAGTTCCCATGCCGGCATGCTTGCCCGGCGCGGCCCGGCGGACAACCGGAATCCCGCCTTCGGCCCGGCCCGTACCGGTCACGCCACCAGCCGCCACGGTCATGCCCTCGCCGGCAACGGGGTCACGCCACCAGCAGCAGGGCGGTGCCGAGTTGCCGGCAGTAGTCGATGCCGTGGTCGAGCCCGTGCCGCCCGGGGTAGCGGGCCAGCGCGCCGATCACCCAGGTCTCCCCGATCGCGAGGCAGCTGACGTGCCAGAGCCCGTCCTCGTCGCGCAGCAGCCAGCCATTCTTGATCGCGATGGTGGCCGCGTACTCGGCGGTGAGCGCGTCCCGCGGGCCGAAGTCGCCCGCACCGCGGACGGCGCGCATCTCGGACAGCAGCCACGGTGTCCACTGCGGCCCGGCCGCCCGCCCGTCGGCGAGGCAGCGCCCCAGCCTGGTCACATCGCGGGCGGAGACGATCGTGTTGCTCCACCGGTCGCGCTCCGGGGCCGAGTCGGTCAGTCCGCAGATCCGTACCATCCGCTCGATGGACTCCTGGCCACCGACCCGGTCGTAGGTGGCGTCCGCGCCGGGATTGTCGCTGTCCCGGATGATCGACGACAGCTGGGCGAGCTGAGGTGTCCGGAGCATGTGGCCCTGTTCGTCGGCGCGGCGCAGGTCGTCGGCGGCCAACCACACCTTGATCAACGACATGGTGTCGCTCTGTGCGGTGAAGTTCGGTGACCCGGTGATCAGCCCGGTACGCCGGTTCAGCGCCGCCCAGGAGAAGAATCCGTCGGTCGGTGTCGGCACCGGCCCGGCGCGCAGCAACACGCTGCGCTGATGGTCGTGGTCCTGGTCGGCGACGGTCCAGCCCGGCTCGCGCGGCGGTGGTTTGCCGGCGTCCCCGGGCAGGCCGCCGGTGAACGCCGACAGCACGATGAGTAGCCCGACGGCGGCGGCCACCGGGTGGCGTTGGCGGGCGCGGTCATGTCGGGGCGCGGTGCGGTCCGGCCGTCGGACGGCCCGGCTGCCAGGCGCGCGATGCCGTCCGGACTTCACGTTCTGCGGTGTACGGGACACACGTGGTCAACGAGATGTGGTGCCAGAGAGACTTGACTGGGGGTTAATGTCCCCTTTTGGGGTAGTGCGGTGCCGTCGGACCTCGTGTAGCGTGCGATTTCGGCTGCTGTATTCGGGCACCCGCACTGGAGTCCCGATCGGTGGCTTCGGTCGGCGAACGCGCCGACCAGAGGGCCGGCAGAGGCCCGGCACGACAGAAGTGAGGAAGTGCACCGTGGCGCAGGGCACCGTGAAGTGGTTCAACAGCGAGAAGGGCTACGGTTTCATCGCGGTCGACGGGGGGCAGGACGTCTTCGTCCACTTCTCCGCGATCGAGATGGACGGCTACAAGGCGCTCGACGACGGGCAGCGCGTCGAGTTCGAGATCGCTCAGGGGCAGAAGGGTCCTCAGGCGGAGAGGGTCCGGGTCATCGCCTAGTCGACACAGTCTGCGTACCCGCAAGGCGTCGGTTCTCCTGGTGGAGCCGGCGCCTTTCATCGTCTCGCCGCCCGGCGATCCTGCTCACCTGATCCTGACCGCGACCGCTGTCGGCGGCCGTGCGGCCCGAAGGGGTACGTCGGGCCGGCAAGTTGCTGTTCGCTTGCACTCGACAGGGGAGAGTGCTAAACAAGGATTGGCACTCGCCAACCGGGAGTGCCAAAGGTCGGGGCGGTGGGGCCACCGCCGTCGTCCCGCTTCGCGGGGTGGCGGAGATGGCCGGTCGTCGCGGGCTATCCGGCCCGGCCGGCGGACGTCACTGTCGTCAGGTAGCGACGTCCGAAGGTGCGTAGAGCAGGCGGCATGGCGGAGCTGACCGGCTCCGGTGCTGCGAGCGTCCAGGAGGACAACGCCGTATGGCCAAGATGATCGCGTTCGACGAAGAGGCGCGCCGCGGTCTCGAGCGGGGTATGAACACCCTCGCCGACGCCGTCAAGGTGACGCTGGGCCCGAAGGGCCGCAACGTCGTGCTCGAAAAGAAGTGGGGCGCCCCCACCATCACCAACGATGGTGTGAGCATCGCCAAGGAGATCGAGCTCGAGGACCCGTACGAGAAGATCGGCGCCGAGCTGGTCAAGGAGGTCGCCAAGAAGACCGACGACGTGGCCGGTGACGGCACGACGACGGCGACCGTCCTGGCCCAGGCCCTGGTCCGCGAGGGCCTGCGCAACGTCGCGGCCGGCGCGAACCCGATGGCCCTGAAGCGGGGCATCGAGGCCGCCGTGTCCAGCGTCGCGGAGGAGCTGAGCAAGCTCGCCAAGGACGTGGAGACCAAGGAGCAGATCGCGTCCACCGCGTCGATCTCCGCCGGTGACTCCAGCGTCGGCGAGATCATCGCCGAGGCGATGGACAAGGTCGGCAAGGAAGGCGTCATCACCGTCGAGGAGAGCAACACCTTCGGCCTGGAGCTCGAGCTCACCGAGGGTATGCGCTTCGACAAGGGCTACATCTCGCCCTACTTCTGGACCGACCCGGAGCGGATGGAGGCCGTCCTCGACGACCCCTACATCCTGATCGTCAACAGCAAGATCTCCTCGGTCAAGGATCTGCTCCCGATCCTGGAGAAGATCATGCAGTCGGGCAAGCCGCTGCTGATCATCGCCGAGGACGTCGAGGGCGAGGCGCTGGCCACCCTGATCGTCAACAAGGTGCGCGGCACCTTCAAGTCGGTTGCCGTCAAGGCTCCCGGCTTCGGTGACCGCCGCAAGGCGATGCTGACCGACATCTCGATCCTCACCGGCGGCCAGGTCGTCAGCGAGGAGCTCGGCCTGAAGCTCGACGCGGTGACCATCGACATGCTGGGCCGGGCCCGCAAGGTCCAGGTGACCAAGGACGAGACCACGGTCGTCGACGGTGCCGGCGACGCCGAGCAGATCCAGGGCCGGGTCAACCAGATCCGGGCCGAGATCGAGAAGAGCGACTCCGACTACGACCGTGAGAAGCTGCAGGAGCGGCTGGCCAAGCTGGCCGGTGGCGTCGCGGTGATCAAGGTCGGCGCGGCCACCGAGGTGGAGCTCAAGGAGCGCAAGCACCGCATCGAGGACGCGGTGCGCAACGCCAAGGCAGCCGTCGAGGAGGGCATCGTCCCTGGTGGTGGCGTCGCCCTGGTGCAGGCCGGCAAGACCGCCTTCGACAAGCTCGACCTGGTCGGCGACGAGGCGACCGGCGCGCAGATCGTGAAGATCGCGCTGGACGCCCCGCTGCGGCAGATCGCCGTCAACGCCGGCCTCGAAGGCGGCGTCGTGGTGGAGAAGGTCCGCAACCTGGAGGCCGGCCACGGCCTCAACGCCGCCAACGGCGACTACGTGGACCTGCTGCAGGCGGGCATCATCGACCCGGCCAAGGTGACCCGGTCGGCGCTGCAGAACGCCTCGTCGATCGCGGCGCTGTTCCTGACCACCGAGGCCGTGGTGGCGGACAAGCCGGAGAAGACCCCGGCTCCGGCGGGTGCGCCGGGCGGCGGCGAGATGGACTTCTGAGTCCAGCCACGCCGCAGTAGCGACAAGAAGGTAGCGACAAGACCGCAGGGCGGTTACCGGGCAGCTTCCCGGTAACCGCCCTGCGGCGTCTCTGCTCCCGCCGGTCAGCCGACCGGTGCGCAGACCGGCCGAGCGCCGATCAGGCGTTGGACCGGGCGGCCTGCACCGCCGCGTACGCGTCGACCAGGCCGGCGCCGGTGAGGTTCGCCGGGTCACCGCAGGTGTCACCGCCCCCGGTGCCGGCCTCGGCGGCGGTCTGCCGCAGGATCCGCGCCGTGCCGTCCAGATCACCGATCAGCTCCGGTTGCGCCGACCACAGCAGCGCCACCACCCCGGCCACCTGCGGGGTCGCCATCGACGTACCGTCCAGCGCCGCGTACCCGCCGCCCGGCATCGCCGACAGGACGTCGGCGCCCGGCGCCACCAGGTCCGGCTTGACGGTGCCGTCCGGTGCCGGGCCCCGGCTGGAGAAGTCGGTGACCTCCCGGTCGGCGTCCACCGCGCCGACGGTCAGCACATCGGTGTACGGGGCCGGTGGGTCGTCGACCGAGCTGCAGAACGGGCCGGTGTTGCCGGCGGCGGCCACCATCATCAGCCCGGCGGCGGCCAGCGCCTCGGTGGCCGGCCGCAACGAACCCAGGTCACAGCCTTCCAGCTCCGGGCAGCCCCAGGAGTTGGTCAGCACGTGCGGGGCGCGCTCCGGTCGCCCGTCGGCGAACGGGTCGCCCCCGGTCGGGAATGGGGCCAGCATGAACTGCAGGCAGTCCAGGTAGCGTGCCGGGTTGCCGAGGTTGCGGTCCAGGTTGACACAGCCGACCCAGGACGCGCCCGGCGCGACCCCGATCGAGGTGTCGCCGACAGCCGAGCCGAGCGTGTGGGTGCCGTGCCCGTTGTTGTCGGTCGGCGTACCGGTGCCGTTCCACGGGTCGAACCAGGAGTCGCCGCCGCCCCGGAACCCGTCCGCGAGCGCCGGGTGGTCGCCGTCCACCCCGGAGTCCGAGGCGCCGACCACGATGCCGGCGCCCTCGACACCAAGCTCCGTCCAGACCCGTTCGGCACCGAGCATGGTGATGTTCCACGGCGGGGTACGCGGAGCGGGCTGGTCGCCCCGTTCGGGCTCGACCGTGGCCGGCAGCGGCCGCAGCTGCTGACTGATCAGCACCCGGTCGACGTCGTCCCGCCGGGTCAGCCAGGGCCGCAGCGCCGGCCCGGCGTCCACCTCTATCGCGTTGACCAGGTAGTACGGCGTGTAGGACAGCCCCCACCCGTCCAGATCGTCGCGCAGGTCGGCCTGGCTGGCCTCGGCGGTGTCGACCAGCCGTTGAAAGACCGTACGGACCCGTTCGTCGCGGGCCTGCGGTCCGGTGCCGCGCGGCACGTCGGACAGGTCGGCCTGCTCCCGCAGCACCACGAACAGCCGTTCGCCGTGCAGTCCCGGCTGCCCGACGGCGAGGTGCACGGCGGCACCGGCCACCGCCAGCACCGCGACGATGGCCACCGCCACCCACCGCAGCGGTCGACCCGCCAGCCGTGGTGGTCGACCCGCCCGCCGCCAACCGAGACCGAAGCCGAGGCCGACACCCAACGCGAGCGCCAGCGCCAGCCCGACGCCGGCACCGACCGCCGCCCAGAACGGCACGTCACGGCCGATGGCCAGGAGCAGCGAGACCTCTTCCGGGTCGAGCAGGGCCAGCGGTCCGGCGGCGGACAGCCCGGCCAGTACGCCGACCGGCGCGCTGGACCGGTCGGCGGCCCAGCCGATCGCCGCAGCCGCGTACCCGATCGGCGGCAGCACCAGGATCGCGGCCAGGTGCCCGCCGGGTTGGCCGATGCCGGCGGCGAGCAGCAGCAGCCCGACCCCGGCGACCGTCCCGCCGAGCAGGATGGTGCGCACCGCCGAGCGCCCCTGCGGGCCGGCACCGATCGCCGTCCAGAACCGGCGGGGCAGCAGTTCGGCGGCGTACCAGCCGATCGCGGCCGCTGCGGCGACGGCGAGTGCCGTCTCCACCGCGCCGCCCAGCGCGCCGACCCACCACCAGGGCAGCAGCATGACCAGCCCGGCCGCGACGGCGAGCAGGACAGCGACCATCCGGTCCGCCTTGCCGGACTGAGCGTGAGCTGGCTCGGCCTGAGCTGACTGAAGCTGACCTGGTTCGGCCGGACCTGGTTCGGCCTCGCTCGGTTCGGCCCGGCGCCGTAGCGCCCGCAGCCCGGCGGCGCCGCCGGCGGCGAGCACGGTGAGCGTTGCCAGGTACAGCTCATGGTGGACGGTCGGTACGGCCCGCAGCAGCCCGAAACCGCCGAGGGCGAACGCGGCGACCAGCCAGGCCCGGCCGGTCGCCCGTACCGCCGGTGACCGGGGCACCAGCGCCAGCAGCATGGTGGGTACGCCGACCAGCAGTGCGTTGCCGAACGCGATCAGCGGCCAGACCACCGCCGGGGTAGGCAGCCCACTGGCCAGCAGGACCTGATCGGTCAGCCAGCCGCCGGCCTGCGCGAACACCGTTACACCGACCGACCAGATCGCGATCGCCACCGCGGCGACCGTCGGCCACACGCTGGCCGGCGGCGGCCCGGCGGCGGCGGACGGCTGCATCGGGTACGGCGGCTGCATCGGGTAGGGCTGACCGGGGTACGGGTAGCCGGGATGACCGGGCGGCTGCGTCATGTCCGTCACCCTAGGCGGCCGGATACGGTGGAGAGGTGCGTGACCCTGCCGTCTCCCGGTACGCCGCCGGCCAACTGTCCGTGACCCGCCGCGCCGCCGATCTGCGCCGCCTACGTGGCGAGCGGTTCGACGTACTGGTGATCGGGGGTGGGGTGACCGGCGTCGGCGCCGCCCTCGACGCCGCGTCGCGCGGTCTCAAGGTGGCGCTGGTCGAGGCCCGCGACTACGCCGCCGGCACGTCCAGCCGGTCCAGCAAACTGATCCACGGCGGGCTGCGCTATCTGGAGCAGCTCGAGTTCGGGCTGGTGCACGAGGCGTTGACCGAGCGTGGGCTGCTGGCCACCCGGATCGCCCCGCACCTGGTCCGGCCGGTGCCGATCCTGGTTCCGCTGCCGCAGGGTGGCGCCAGCGGGCCACGGGCGCTGCCCGGCCGGCTCTGGCGGCGGGCCTACTACGGCACCGGGGTCGCCGCGTACGACGCGTTCGCCGGGGTGTTTGGCGGCGGCCGGGGGATGCCGCTGCACCGGCACCTGTCCCGCGAAGGCACCCGGCGGCTCTTCCCCAGCCTGCGGTCGGACGTCGTCGCCGGCGCCATCCGCTACCACGACGGTCAGGTCGACGACGCCCGGCTGGTGGTCACCCTGGCGCGGACCGCGGCCAGCCTCGGCGCGGCCGTGGTGACCAGCGCCCGCGCCGTCGGCCTGCTGCGCCAGGCCCGCGAGGTGACCGGGGTGCGGGTCCGGGACATGGAGGCCCGGCCCGGCGATCCGGACGCCGAGTTCGAGGTACGCGCCCGTACCGTGATCGCGGCCACCGGCGTGTGGAGCGACGACGTGTCGCGGATGCTCGGCGACGTCGGGGTCCGGCCCGGCCTGCGGGTACGCGCGTCGAAGGGCGTGCATCTGGTGGTGCCCCGGTCGGCGATCACCGGTGAGGCCGGGCTGATCCTGCGTACCGCCACCTCGGTGCTGTTCGTGCTGCCCTGGGGCGGGCACTGGATCATCGGCACCACGGACACCGACTGGCGGCTCGACCGCGCCCACCCGGCCGCCTCCGAGCGCGACATCGGCTACCTGCTCGACCAGGTGAACACGGTGCTGGACCGGCCGTTGACGCCGCGCGACATCGAAGGGGTGTACGCCGGGCTGCGGCCGCTGCTGTCCGGTGAGGCGGACTCGACGTCGCGGCTGTCCCGGGAGCACGCCGTGGTGGAGCCGATGCTGGGTCTGCTGCTGGTGGCCGGTGGCAAGTACACGACGTACCGGGTGATGGCCGCGGACGTGGTGGACCGGGCGGCGGCCCGGCTCGGGGTGAACCGGCCGTCGCGGACCGCCGACCTGCCGCTGCTCGGTGCCGACGGGTTCCCCGCGATGTGGCGGGACCGGGCTGACGTGGCCCGCCGGCATGGCGTCCCGGTCGGGGTGCTGGAGCATCTGCTGGAGCGGTACGGCACCCTGGCGGTGGAGCTGCTGGCGTTGATCGGCGACGATCCGTTGCTGGCCAGTCCGGTGCCCGGCGCACCGGAGTACCTGGCTGCCGAGATCGCGTACGCGGCCCGCGCCGAGGGCGCGTTGCACCTGGACGACGTGCTGACCCGGCGGACCCGCATCTCGATCGAGACACCGCACCGGGGCAACGAGTCGGCCGGGCACGCCGCCGAGGTGATGGGCCGGGTGCTTGGCTGGGACGACGCGGTGCGGGACCGTGAGGTGGAGCACTACCGGGCCCGGGTGGCGGCGGAGCTGCAGTCGCAGCGGATGCCGGACGACGCGACCGCCGACGCGGCGCGCCTCGGCGCGGCGGATGTCCGCGGCTTCGCCGCCGACCGGGGCGTGGACTGGCCGACCGACTCCGACATCACCGCCGGCTGAACATCCGGCTGGCCGGCTGAGCCCGCTAGCCGGCTGAAGGCCAGAGCAGTTTGCCGGGGTTCAGCAGATTCGTCGGGTCCAGCGCCTGCTTGATGGCGCGGTGCACCCGCATGCCGACCGGGCCGATCTCCTCGGCCAGCCAGTCGCGTTTGAGGAGGCCGACGCCGTGCTCGCCGGTGCAGGTGCCGCCCAGGTCCAGCCCGAGCCGCATGATCGCGTCGAAGGCCGCCCGGCCGCGCGTCAGGCTGTCCGGGTCGGCCCGGTCGACCACGATGTTCGGGTGCAGGTTGCCGTCGCCCGCGTGCCCGACGACGCCGATCGGTACGGCGTGTTCGGCGGCGATCGCCTCGACGCCGTCGAGCATCCGGGCCAGCGTCGAGCGGGGCACCGCCACGTCGTCGATGATCAGCCCGCCGTTGCCGGCCGGGAAGGTCCGCGCGGCGAGGCGTTCCATCGCCGGGTGGGCCAGCCGGCGGGCCTGCAGCAGGGCGGCGCCCTCGACCGCGTCGCTGGCGGCGTACACCTCGGCTGCGCCGGCGGCGGTGCACACCTGCGCGATCCGGTCCAGGTCGGTGCCGGCGGCGGTGCCGGTGTCGACCGAGGCGAGCAGCAGCGCGGCCGCGTCGGTGCGTAACCCCATCGGCCGGTACGCCTCGATCGCCTGCAGATGGGTACGGTCCAGCAGTTCCAGCAGGCTGGGGCTGAGTCCGCCGGAGGCGATGCCGGCGACGGCGGTGCCGGCTGCGGCGGTGGAGTCGAAGACGGCGACCAGGGTGAGCGAGGTGTCGGCGGCCGGCCGCAACGCGACGGTCACCTCGGTGATCACCCCGAGGGTGCCTTCGGAGCCGACGAACAGCCGGGTCAGGTCGTAGCCGGCGACCCCCTTGGCGGTACGCCGGCCGGTGCGCAGCACCTCGCCGCTGGCCAGCACCACTTCGAGCCCGATGACGTATTCGCCGGTCACGCCGTACTTGACGCAGCACATGCCGCCGGCGTTGGTGGCCACGTTGCCGCCGATGGTGGACGACTCCCACGAGCCGGGATCCGGCGGGTAGCGCAGCCCGTGCCGGCCCACCTCGGCGGCAAGGGTGGCATTGACCACGCCGGGCTGGACGACGGCGGTGCGGTTGACCGGGTCGACGTCGACGATCCGGTCCATCGCGGCGGTGGAGAGCACCACCGCGCCGTCGACCGCGTTCGCCGCGCCGGCCAGCCCGGTCCGGGCACCCTGCGGCACCACCGGTACGCCGTACCGGTTGGCGACGCCGACGGTGGCGACCACCTCGGCGGTCCTGCGGGGTCGGACCACGACGGCCGGGGTGCCGGCGGCGCACAGGTCGGCCTCGTCGCGCTGGTGGCCGCGCAGCAGGTCGGGGTCGGTGAGCACCGCGCCGTCGGGCAGCGCCGCACGGAGGGCCTCGATGAGGTCGGACATCTTCGCAGGCTAGCCAGCGCGGCACCGGACCGGCCACCTCGGGCGTGACCGGATGGGCAATAACGCCATAAGCCGCAAATTGCTCGGTACGCTGCCCGCATGGCCGACGCCGGGAAGCCACCACGCGCGGCGGCGGCACCCCGCCTCACCGGGCTGCTCACGCTGACCCGTAGCCGGGTCTCCATCGAGGTCCGGGAGCGGTCGGAACGGGTCCGCGCCAACCTCGTACTCGCCCTGCAGGCCGGCCTGGCGGCGGCGCTGGCCTGGTTCATCGCCCGTCGGGTGATCGGCCACCCGCTGCCCTTCTTCGCCCCGATCTCAGCGGTGATCATCCTCAGCGCCTCGATCGGGCAACGGCTGAAACGTGCCGCCGAACTGGTGGTCGGCGTCGCGGTCGGGATCGCCATCGGCGATCTGATCATCATCACCATCGGCACCGGCACCTGGCAGCTGCTGCTGATCGTGCCGCTCGCGGTGATGGTCGCCGTCTTCCTGGGCAGCGGTGCCGCGCTGGTCACCCAGGCCGCGTCGTCCGGGGTGCTGGTCGCCACCCTCACCCCGCAGACAGAGAGCCTCTACCCGGACCGGTTCATCGACGCCCTGGTCGGCGGGCTGATCGGGCTGGTGGTGCTGATCCTGCTGCTGCCGCTCAACCCGCTGGTCATCGTGCGCCGCGCCGCCGACCCGGCGTTGGACGTGCTGTCCGACATGCTGATCCTCAGCGGCAAGGCACTGGCCGGGCGGGACCGCCGTCGGGCCGAGGCCGCATCGAAGCGGCTGCACGATGCGGAGAAGGAGTTGTCCGAGTTCCGGGAGGCGGTCGAGGCGGGACACGAGACGGCGGTCCTGGCGCCGGCGCGCTGGCGGGCCCGCGGCCCGCTGGCCCAGTACGCCGAGAGCGCCGAGTACGTCACCCGAGGGCTGCGTAACTCGCGGGTGCTCACCCGGCGGGTGGTCTCCCTGCTGACCGAGGACGAGCCGGTGCCGTCCGCCCTGCCGGAGGCGGTCTGTCACCTCGGCGACGCGGTGCGCATCCTGCGCCACGAACTCGACACGGGTACCGACCCGGTGCACACCCGGCGGCGGGCGCTGGATGCCGCCCGGTGCGCCGGTGCGGCGTACGACGCCGGGGTGGGGTTCAACGGCAGCGTGGTGGTAGCCCAGGTCAGGGCTACCGCGAGCGACCTGGTCCGGGCCAGCGGGATCGAGGCTGGCACGGTCGAGGAGATGGTCAGTGAGGCGTTCGGGCGCGACGGCCCGGAATGACCGGCCGGGCGACACGCTGCCCGCCGTTGGTTGGTGCTGGCTACGCTAGCCCAATGTCCGACACTGTCCCCGGTGGTCCATCCGGCTCCCGCCCTGCGGCGGATTCGAGCGATCCGACCGAACCGGTGGATGCGGTGTCTCCGCCCGAGCAGCCAGCTCCGGAGACGTCGGCGGAGCCGGTGTCTCCGGCCGACCCGCCAACCGCGGCGGCGTCGGTGGACGGGGTCGTGCCGGCCGGTCGGCTGCGGCGTAGCGTCTGGCTGCGCTGGCTGGCGTTGGCCGGCATCGTGGTGCTGATCGCCGGCTGCGGCGTCGCCATCCTGGTCTACCTCGGCACCGCGCTCGGCCCGGTCGCGTTGACCGTCGGCGTCATCGCGGCGGTGCTGCCCGTACCGGTGCTGGTCGCCTGTTTCCTGTGGCTGGACCGGTACGAACCGGAGCCGGTGCGCTACCTCGCCTTCTGCTTCGCCTGGGGGGCGTTCGTCTCCACGTACGCCTCGCTGAACGTGAACAACTTCTCGGCGGATCTGCTCTACAACCTGGGTTACTCGGAAGCGCTGGTGGCGGTGCTGGTGGCGCCGTTCATCGAGGAGCTGACCAAGACACTCGGGCCGATCCTGCTGCTGCTGACCCGCCGCCGGGAGTGGTCCGGCATCACCGACGGTCTGGTCTACTGTGGCATGTCGGCGATCGGCTTCGCGATGGTGGAGAACATCCTCTACCTCGGCGGATACGGCTACGCGGCCGGCGCCGACCAGTACGGTCCGGCGACCGGCGCGCAGAACGTCTTCGCCATCTTCATCGTCCGGATCCTGTTCACCGGGTTCGCCCACCCGCTGTTCACCTCGATGGCCGGTGTGGGGCTGGGCATCGCCGCCCGTACCGCCGACCGACGCATCCGGGTGCTCGCGCCGACCGCCGGGCTGCTGCTGGCGATGATGCTGCACGGGGCCTGGAACCTGATCCCGACGCTGGTCGAGGCGACCGGACAGACCCTGATCCTGCTGTACGGCTACATCGGGCTGATGGTGCCGATCTTCTTCGGCATGGTCGGCCTGGCGGTGTGGCTGCGCAGCTGGGAAGGGCGGCTGACCGAGCGGGTGCTGCCCGACTACGTCCGGGCCGGCTGGTTCACCCCGCCGGAGGTAGCGGCGTTGGGCAGCCTGGGCCGGCGGCACTCGGCGCGCCGCTGGGCCAGCCGGGTGGCCGGCGAGCCGGGCGTACGGGCGATGCGCGACTTCCAGGCCGCCGCCACCAAGCTGGCGCTGCTGCGCGACGGGCTGCTGCGCGGCCTGGAGAGCAAACCGAAGGAGCTGGCCCGGCACGCCAAGGAGGAGCAGCGGCTGCTGAGCGCGTTGGCCGGCTACCGGCAGGCGTTCGTCGGCCGGGACCCGCAGGCGCCGCACGCGCTGTGGAACGGGGTGGACTACCAGATCGCCTTCCCGGACGGCAGCCAGCGGCAGGTGCCCGCGCCGGATGAGCCGGTGGTGCCGATCCCGGTGGTGCTCACCGCGCCACCGCCGCCACCGCCGCCTCCGCCACCGACGTTCGCCGGCTACCCGGGCTGGCCCGGAGCCGGTCCGGGCACCCCGCCCGGTTACGGCCCACCCCCGTTCTCCGGCTACGGCCCCCCGCCCCCCGGTTACGGTCCACCGCCCCCGTACTCCGGCTATGGCGCACCGCCTCCGCCGGGGTACGGTCCGCCGCCCGGCTACGGCCCACCCCCGGGCTAGCGGGAGGTCAGCAGCGGGTCAGCCCGAGCGCCGTCGCCAGCCGGGCGACGCCGGCGACCTGCGGTCCGTGGCGGGAAATCTCAGCCACGAGGGTACGGGCGGAAGGTCGGGAGCGGATTTCAGCCGGTGCGACGCGGTCCGCCTCGACCACCCACCGTCCCGCCGCCGTGAAGTCGCCGACGTCGAGGTGTGCGCCAGTTCGACGGCCGCCGGGCTGAAGCTCGCCGTACGGTAGTCCTGCCCGTCGCCAACTTGCCCGGCGACGTGGGTAGCCCGACCGAGCAGCTCACTGGCGTTGGCGGTGTCGCCGCAGCCGGCGGCGGCCAACCCGGCCTGCAGCAGCAACGTCCCGTACACCGCCCGGGAACCCGGTCTCGCCTGCCCATCGGTGGATGCGGCGACTCGCTCGGCGGCGTCGATCGCCGTGGTCATCGCCAGCCGGCTCTGGCTCAGCCCGCGCAGCGCCTGGGCGAGCGGCACCGCCGCCGACCCGGCCAGGATCGGATCGCTTCCCGCGGTGGCGAGTGCCCGGTCGGCGGCCAGCCAGGCCAGGTCCGCCTCGCCGATTTTGACCAGCACGAGCGAAGTGACCCGGTACGCCTGCACCAGCAGACCCGTACCATGTTCCGGTCGCGCGCTGTGCAGTCGCCGTGTGGCGTCCAGCAGCTCCGGCACCGTCCGCAGCAGCCGAGGATGGTCCCCGTGCCGGTACGTCGACCAGGCGTGCGCCACCCGCTGCGACACCTCCCCGGCATCGGGTGCCGGCCCGGCCGGCCCGGCGGCGAACACCTCATATCGCGCGAGTGCCGCCCGGACCGCGTCGACACCGACCACCGCGCTGCCGGACTGCGGCTGGCCGGTGTCGCCCAGCAACTCCGTCGGGTCGACCCGCAGCACGTCGGCGACCTGCTGGATCAGCGAGAACCGGTCCAGGGTGCGGACCCCGCGCTCCACCTTCTCCACCCAGCTCTTCGACCGGCCGATCCGGTCGGCGAGCACCTGCTGGGTCATCCGCCGCCGGACCCGCCACAGGGCCACCCGACGCCCGACCACCACACTCACCGCTCACGGCCGGGTGGGCACGGCCACGGCGTCCCCTCCGGGCACACCGCACAGCACCACGACGGACGCACCGGCTCGTGCACCGGCCCACCGCCACCGGCCTGGGGCTTTCTCACCGCAGGTAGTGCCGGCCGGCGTTACCGCCCCGCCGCTCCGCGCGATCGGTCCGCGTCGCCGGCCGACGGTCCGGCGGCGGCACCGTCCGGTCGGCGTACCGCCGCCGACCCGGCACCGGATACACCACATCGACCGGTATGTTCGCACGCTGAAACCATTTTCCGAACACAACGTCCCCCTCGACGAGTGTGGAGGGCGGCGACCCGAGGTGGCTCTCCGTGTCGACCCCGGGCCGCCGCCCAGTGGGCGGGCCCGACGCGCGAAAAGGGCGATCGCGGGTACGGCGTCGGGCCCAGCTGGCAGGTCGCTGATCCACAGGTGATGCGACCTGGTCTTAGCCTGGCCGGCGCTTGGGCGACGGTCTACAGTGTCGCCGTCCGCCAGCGCTGGCTACTGTCCGCCGTCACATTGACGGCTGATGTATCGCGCACAGCTCATCCAACTCGGCGGCCGGCACCCCGACCCGGGCCAGACCTCGGCGTACCCGGTCGACCCGCCACCAGTTCGACGCCGCGACCCGGCCCGAGGTGACCGCCGCCGTGACCTGCGCTATCGACTCGTGCGGGTCCATCGACAGTACGGCCTGGCCGAGATCCAACCGGGCCGACGCGATCCGCCGGGGGCGGCTGCCCTCGGCGAGTAGCCGGGCCAGGACATCGCCGGCCTCGGTGGCGGCGGCCGGATCACCTACCCACGCCAAGGTGGTCGCCACGTACGCTCGGGCTTTGCCCGGGTCGTAGCGGTAGTGGTGCTCGGGCCGGTCCGGCTGGCTCAGCGGCGACACCATCCGCTCCAGCTGGGCCAGTCGTCGCCCGGTGGCAGGTCGGTCGCCGAGCAGCGCCAGCGCCCGCCCGGTCTGTGCGGTCGCCTGCAGCTTGGCGCTGCTGCCGGTCGGAGCGACGGTCTGCGCCCCTTCGGCCAGGGCAAGCGCCGTCGCGGGGTCGCCGGCGGTGAGCGCCTCCCAAGCGTGGGTTTCCAGGCACCATGCACGGATCTCGGCGTGCTCGGTGTGGGCGGCCATTTCGCTGGCGGTGTGCAGATGACCGGCAGCGGCACCGTTTCGCCGTAGGTCGATCAGCACGGTAGCGGTGAGCAGCGACAGCCATCCGCCGGCGACGAGGATCCGTCGGTGCTGGTCCAGGGTCATCCGGCGGCCGGAACCGATCAGGGTGGTGACGTAGGTCAGGTGTCGGCGGACGCGTGGCAGGAGGACGTGCGACGCGGTGACGGGGTAGGCGACGGCAAGTTCGTCGACGGCCGCTTCCAGACCAGCGAGGCTGCTGCTGCTGATGTCGGTGGCCGCGACCCGGCGGGCCAGTTCGGTGGAATCGTGTGCGCCGTCGTCGGTGAGCATCGCGGAGAGCACACCTCCGGCTTCAAGCACGTCGTCGAGCCGATCGGCGACCTCGGGCCGCGGTGTCTTGCGACCGGTTTCCAGATCGTGCAGATATGACTTGGCGTAGTGCGCCTTAGCGGCGAGATCACGCAGCGAGAGCCCGGCCTGCTGACGCAACCGGCGCAAGGTCGACGGCCATCGCGGGTCGATGATGCGGGTCATGCGCGTCACCACCTTGTCAGCTGCCGGGTGGCACCGACCGAAGTACTTCCGGCTCTTGCCGCCACACCAGACGTTACTCCGCGTATCCATCACCACACAGGCTCCTCTCGGCACAGAGCGTGGAGGGCGGCGACCCGAGGTGGCTCTCCGTGTCGACCCCGGGCCGCCGCCCAGCGGGCGGGCCCGACGCGCGAAAAGGGCGATCGCGGGTACGGCGTCGGGCCCAGCTGAGCGGACGGCGGGCCGGGCGGTGTTCCGCTGTGTGATGGTGCGTGACCCGGCACCGCCGTCCTACGTAGAAGGATGCCGAGTTGATCACTGAGAGTGAATGCATGGGTTGTGCCCGTTGTCCGACAGACCCCAAAACCGGTACTCCCGGTGCCGGTTGTGCAGGTCAGGCGGCCTGGCCGTCCATCAGTGCGGCGAGCTTCGCCAGCTCCTGGCCCATCGCCCGACGGCGACTGGTGGTGATCATGCGGACGGTGTCGCGGGCGTACCGCTGGTGTCGCAGCCACACTGGAGCGTCGGCGGCCAGCTCGCTGAGCACCGCCGTTGCCTCCGACCAGTCCCGCAACTCAGCGTGCGCGCGGGCGACGTCGAGCCGGTGTCGCCGCCACGAAGTCTTCTCAGCACCACCACGGCGGACATTGGTCGCCAGGTCAAGAACCCGGCGCGGCTCGCCAGCGACCGCCGCCGCCTCGGCCCGCATCATGTCGACTTTGGTTGACCGCATTCCACCAACGATCGTCAGGTGACCAGCACTGACCGGCCGGCTGCCCAGCCGGGCCGCCGCAGCCGCCGCCGCGTCGAGTTGGGCGACCGCGTCGTCCGGCCGGTTGTCCCGCGCGGAAGCGGCGGCTGCCGCCATCATCAGCCAGCCCCACACCGCGAGTTCATCTGGTGTGGCTCGGGAGATCCGTGGCTCGACGCTGTCAGCGGTGGCGATCGCCAGCCGCTCCGCGTCGGTCAGCCGGCCCTGGCGCAGCAACAGCCATGACATGCGCTTGACCGTCGTCGCGCTGAGCAGCTCGTCGCCGGCAGATGCGGCAGCGTCCTGGGCGGCGTTCACCGCCTGGTAGGCGAGGTCGACCGCGCGTACCTGGATCAACAGGCTGCTGGTCAGGTCATAGGTGCGGGCCAGGGTCCGGTATGCGGCAGGCCTGTTGGCGTCGTCGGCGTTCTCGACGGCGTGCCGGGCTCCGGCGATGAGTGGTGGCAGCACGGCCAACGCTGCGGCGTAGTCGCCCTGGTGGTAGGCGCGGTCCGCCTCGGCGAGCCGTCCCGGGACACCCGCTGCAGGCAACGCCGGCACCTCGTCAGCGATGAGCCCGGCTGGTCCACGGGCCGGGATCAACACCCGACGCAGGTCGAGCAACGCGAGCGGACGATGACCGCGTTCCCGGCGGGCTGCCCCGGTGCTCGCATCCCCGAGCAGAGTCGTCGTCGGCACGCCCAGCGCCCGCGCGATCGCATGCAACGTCGCGATCCGAGGCGTCGTACGCTGATTCGTCTCCAGCTTGCGGATCGTCTCGGTGCTCACTCCGGCCGCTGCCGCGAGCTGTTCCTGAGTGATCGACTGCCGGCGCCTGACCTGCGCGATGTTGTCGCCGATGGTGGCCATCGGGTAGCCCTTCCCCGTCAACGGTCTGGACAGTGGCACACCAGCCCACGATCCCCGGCATACCACCACACCAGACGGTACTCCGTACCTCCGACACCCTTCCAGAACCGCCGATAGCCGTCTCCGAGATCAACTTGATCCCTTGCTCCAACAGCTTGCCCCGTGCGCGCACCGCCCGGTCAGCCGCTACCCTGGGAGCAGCAGCTGTCTTCGATCTTGTAGTTTTCACAGAGACATGATCAATAGCGGCTACGTCTATGTTGTACCACTTCTGCTGACCCGTCCTTCCTGGTCACAGCCCGAATGGACGGCTGCCGTACTGGTCGAAGTCTCGACAGGCATTGCGTTGCGGTCAAAGGTGCAGTACCTTCAGTGTCAGGCGTCGATGTTGGGAGGGCACAGAGAATGAGTTTCCGTGCTATCTGGAAATCGAATTTCTGGCCGATGGCCGCCGCGTTGGCATTGTTAGTTACGGCAACACTTATTGTCGCTATTGATCCATCTGTTGCTTCGGCTCATTCGCGGAAGGTAATTGAATCTCCGTTCGGCCTGGTAGGCTTTGATGCAAAAGTTGCGCGTGCGCACGGCTACGAAGTCGTGACCCTACCCGACGGATCCCTTGCATCCGTGCCGGTGGCGAAAGCTGCTGCCGCACGAGCCGGCACCTACGTTCCGGTTAGCGGAATCCTTGAGCCTGTAAAGAACTCTTCCGGCCCGTCGACAAACGACTACCAGGAACTCCCCGGTGAGTGCGGAAGCTCATACGTCTCCCTGAATTCGACGGGAAATCAGAAAGCAAATCTGGGCACGGGATTCTTTATCAGTAACTCTGGGGCTGGCCTTCCTTGGCAGGTGAGCTGGCATGTGGCTATCGTGGACAATGGCGGCTCTTCGCAGCAAAACTACAGTGAAGGAGGTGGCCACCTGGCCGGCGTCGCCTGGATTGGTCACACCCGGGTGCTTGGCCTCACTCGCGGCTACGCCACCGCTAAGGTGACTACCGGGAGTTTCACCATAACGACACATGGCTGGATCTGTTTCTCGGCTGGGCCACAGGTTACAGAGTTCATCTCATAATCTCTGCTCAGTATAGAGCGATTGATGGACTTTACGTTGTTGCCGTTGGAGCGATACTGCGGCGCAAGGCAACGTTCTGCCGTCCTCCGCGAGGGCGGCAGGACGCGCGTCCTCCGCAGCACGCAGCGTGACATAACCACCAATATTGTTCATCGGACCGCTCGGCCTGGCCAACCTCACCTGGATCAGCAGCCGAGTCCGCCACAGCGGCCTCGACCAGACAGGACCATCACCCTGCCAGGCAGCCCCGCCCACTACCCGGATGAAGCCGATAACTACCTGCCGTCACGCACCTCAAGAAGGCCCTGGATGAGGGGGCTCACTCAGTCGACAGCTCCCGCCCGAGCCGGCAGTCACCACGAGATCGACGGTCTTGAGGACTACGTCTGCCATACTGTGAGGTATGGATAGACGGAATCCGTGGCTTGTCCGAGTACTGGCAGCCGATCACCACGAAGCCGCCCGAACCCAGATCATCGCCGCCGACCTACCCATCTTTGTGTTATCCGAGGTCGTTCAGTCGACACCCGCGCAGGTGACCAGCTGGGCCGGTGCCGAAGGGGTCGTCACCTCTGTACGAGTCCTTCACGACTTGGGCCAGCGGGGCGACGAGAATCCGGCAGTGGTAGTGGCGACGTCCCGGCGGGATGGGACTCTAGCAGAGGGCGAATCTCTGCGCTCGCTGCTCGAGCACCATTTGCGCCAGGATGGCGAGCGGATCTCCGCGGTGGAGTGGGCCGAGGCCGACACCGAAGTCGTCGTGGACGGCCGAGCCGTCGCGTCCCACATGCTACGCGCAGGGAGCCGCCGATGGGCTGTCCGGTGCCAGCACGGCGATCTCGAGATCAGCGTCACCGCCCGCGACTGGCATCCCGGTACGATCAAGATCGAGGCGGTAGCTGATGTGCCAGCCTTCCTTGCGCTAGCCCTCCCCGCCCTGCCGCCGTCAATGTCACCGACACCTGCAGAAGAGGTTGTGCCGTCAGACACGCTGAGGCAGGACCCGCATCGCGCGCTCGTGGATGTGAACCTGGCGCTCAGCAGCCAGACGTACCGATGGTTGACGGACGGTGGGGACGCTCCAGAACAGATTCCTCAGCTCTCAGCATTGTGGCAAGCGGCCGCACACCGGCAGATGACCCTCACCAACCAATCCGAAGCCGAGGCTCTGGCCGTGGTGACGACGATCGTGGCGCAGTTGAACAACCTTTATCACAATGTTGAATGGTTCCGGGACGACCCGCGACTGCGTGAGAGGGCTACGTCGGAGACGCTCCTGTACTGGACTCAACTCGACACGGAAGTGGCCAGCAGTCGGGCACAGCGCGCGTGGCGCGACCTTCAGGTCGGCTCGCTGCCGGGAAATTACGGGGAGGTGACTTCCCACGCCGCTACCAGCAGGACCTGGCAAGACGCCTGGCGGACGTGGGTTTTAGCCGCTAACACGAAATGATCCGATGCGACAAGGGTGCCGTTGGTTATAATCCGCCTGGAGGGCAATCGTGCAAATTGCCACCGCAAACCAATGCTTCCTCGGCCGTCCTCGCGCTACAGGAACACGAGAACGTCGACTGGGAAGCGGTATGGTGCTGATGTGGTCAAGGGAGTCCTTCGTGTGATGGGCAATGTTGACTGTTGCGCGAAGGGCGGCATCAACCTCGATTCGTCAGAGGGGTTTGGTCCCTGCCTGACCGTTTCGGCTTGACTGTTTTGTCCTCTTGTGGGTGTACGGGCCGGCCGCGGCTCGCTGCGGGCGCGCCGGGTCTCCGGTCCCGGGGCTTGCCTTTCTGCTGGTAGGGGCAGGTTGGGTGGGTCAGGTGGTCAGCGGCAGGTGCAGGCGTTGCCAGCCGATCAGGAACGCGTCGGCCCAGGGCCAGGTGTCGGGGATGGACAGTGTTCGGCGGCGGGCGTGGGTGGTGAGTTTCGCGGGTAGGTGCAGTAGCCGGTAGCGCAGGGTGTCGGGTTCGGCGTGGGCGAGATCGGGTTGGTCGTGCAGGCCGAGTAGCCGGGTCCAGGCGGCCAGGTCGGCGGCGATGTTCGCGGCGAGGATCCAGCCGCGGTTGACGGTCCAGGACTTGCTGGGCAAGTTCCGCAGGCCCATGGCCTTGTTCGTTCGTACCTGGTCTTCCACGCCGGCGTGGGAGCGGTGCGGGGCGTCGAGCCACTGCGGGTGGTGCGAGCCGGGCACGCCGCCGATCCGACCGATGTTGGTGGCCACGATCGCGTACCGCCAGCCGGTCTTCTTCTCCAGGTCGGTGAGTTTCTTGGCGTGCCGGGCGGCCGGGCGGGTGCGCCGCGCGAGCAGCCGCAGCCCGGCGGGCCAGCCGCCGAGGCGGGTGTTGAGGCCGGTCAGTTCGGCGACCTGCGCGGTGTCGGTGGCGGTCCCGTCCTGACGCAGGCTGCTGTCCCAGGCCCGCTCGGGCAGGGCGGCGATCGCGATCTCGTCGGCGTCGGTGATTGTCCATCCGACGGTGAAGCGCACCGTGCGCCACAGCCGGTTCATCTGCTCCAGGTGGTGTAGCAGGTCGTGGGTGGCTCCAGCGCCGTCGACCCGCACGAGGATCCTGCGCCGGTACTTCGGGGGAACAGGGTGTCGTCGCAGCCGGTGACGCGGATCGTGCGGCGTTCGGTGCGTCCGTGTCCGCGATCGGCGTCGACGTCGGTCCGGTCGGCGAACTCGGTGTCGGTGCCGGACAGCAACGTGTGGGCGGCGCGCAGGGCGAGCGGCTGGTTGCCCTTCAGGATCAGCATGTAGTGGGCGTTCAGGGTGTCGGTGATCAGCCGGGCGGTTTTCCTGGTGGTGTGCAGGGCGTCCAGGGTGAGGAGCATGCCGGCGACGTCGAGCTGTGTGAGTAGGTCCTCGGTCGCGGTGGCCTCGCCGCGTTTGTCGGCGACCTGGCGTTGGCCCAGGATCACGGCACGGTCGTGGGTGACGGCGGCGACCAGGAACACCTGTCCGGTGGGGGTGCGGGTGCCGTGCAGCAGTTTCCCGTCGATCGCGGCGGCGGGCAGCAGTCCGGCCGGTGCCGGGTGGGTGCGCGTCCGGGTGGCGGCGCGGCGTTGTTCGCGTTCGGTGGGTTCGTCGACGCTGGTGGGGATCCGTGGGGCCGGGGCGTCGCCGCGTGCCACGTCCGCGGCGTAGCCGCAGGTCGCCGTGTCGAGGGCGTCGCCGTCGACGGCGGCCAGGACCCGCCGGAAGGTCCGTTCGCTCGGGACGAGGTAGCGGCTGGTCAGTGGGTCACGGCGGGCGCCGAGGCGGTGCAGGACGTCCTGTGGGGTCCGGGCTGCCCACTGCCGGATCGCGGTCAGGCTGTCGTTGCCGGCGACGAGGGTGGCACACGCGGTCAGGACCAGGATCACCAGCAGCGGATGGCGCCGTCCGCGCGGCCGGCGGGGGTCCGGCACCCGGGCCAGGCGTGCTACCAGGGGCGACGCCATCGACAAGGGATCGGCCGGGCCGGTGGAGAGTTCGGCTTCCCACAGCGCCAGATCGGCGAGGTGGTCAACAACGGGGTCGGTCAGGGAAGATGTCGTCACGAGCGCGGCTCCAGCGATGAACTTCGAGGCTAGTCACCCGCAAGATCATCAGGAGTCGCGCTCGTCCCGCAACTCAGCCGACGTCCGATTTCCAACACGGACATAACGACTCAAGCCGGAACAACGCCGGGGCCGTGGGTGACGTCGGCTTTGGTCAGCGTAGGTCGGGGCTGGGCGTTGGCGGCGATCTGAGCGGCGGTGCGGAAGCCGAGCATCGCAACGGCAGCCGGTGCGGTGACGGGTGCGTAGCTGGTGGCGATTCGAGCGAGGGTGGCTGGTGAGTCACAATGACCGCACCGGCGTGGGGCCGTTGAGCTACAGGTAGAGGCCGGTGGAGTCTTCCTCGACCCGCTGGGCGGCCACCGCGTGCACGTCGCGTTCGCGGAGCAGGACGTAGCCCCGGCCGTGCAGCTCGACCTCGGAGCGGTCCTCCGGGTCGAACAGCACCCGGTCGCCGGTGACGATCGAGCGTACGTTCGGTCCGACCCCGACCGTGGTCGCCCAGGACAGTCGCCGGCCCACCGACGCGGTGGCCGGGATCACGATGCCGGCGGTGGAGCGGCGTTCGCCCTCGCCGCCTTCGAGTTTGACCAGCACCCGGTCGTGCAGCAGGCGGATCGGCAAACCGTTGTCGTGTGGTGGGTCGGCGGTCACGACCGAACCGTACCGCGTGCGTGTGCCGGCCGGTCGCGGGTGGGTCGGCCGGATGGTTGCCCGATGCCCGTACGGGGCACATCGGGGAGAGTCCAGGGAGGTAGCGGCAGCAACGACGCACATGTGCCCGCTACCGTGTACGCACCGATACTCGACTCCGGGGGTTCGCTTGAGCCGGCTGCAACAAATGAGAGGGCGGCTACGCCAGGCGTACGAGGCCGGGCGGGAGTCGGTGCGGGCCGCCCGGGAGCGGGAACGGTCCCGCCGGGCCGCCGCGGCCGGTGCCGCCGACGAGCTGGCCGGCGCGGGTGCCGACCCGGGCGCGGAGACCCCGCCGCCGGGCGACGGACATCTGTCGACCACGAGCCGCGACGACGCGGACGTGCCGCACGCGCTACGGATCGCCGCCGCCTGGTCGTGGCGGTTGATCGTGATCGGGATCGTCGGTTGGGCCTTGCTGCGGGTCATCGGCAACGTCCGGATCGTCATCATCCCGGTGCTGGTGGCGTTGTTGCTCGCCGCGCTGCTCGCCCCGGCGGTCGGCTGGCTGCTGCGGGCCCATGTGCCCCGCACCCTGGCCACGGCGGTGGTGCTGATCACCGGGCTGGCCGGGGTGGTCGGCACGCTGACCCTGGTGGTCAACGAGTTCATCACCGGACTGCCGGACCTGAGCGAGAAGGCGTCCAGCGGCATCGGGGAGATCCAGCAGTGGCTGCGCACCGGGCCGCTGAAGCTCGACGACGGCCAGCTCGACCAGTACGTCGAGGCCGGTCAGAACTGGATTACCGAGAACACCCAGACGTTGACCAGCGGCGCGGTCTCCACCGCCGGTACGGTCGTGGAGCTGTTCACCGGTGCGCTGCTGGTGCTGTTCTCGACGTTCTTCTTTCTCCGGGACGGGCAGCGGATCTGGCGGTTCATCGTCGGCATGTTCCCGGTCGCCGCGCGCTGGCGGGTGGACGACGCCGGTAGCGCGGCCTGGACGACCCTGGTCGCCTATGTCCGGGCGACCGTGCTGGTGGCGTTCATTGATGCCGTGGGCATCGGGATCTTCCTGGTGCTGTTCGACATCCCGTTCGCGTTCGCGTTGGCCGCGCTGGTGTTCCTGGGGGCGTTCATCCCGATCGTCGGCGCGACCCTCTCCGGCGCGGTGGCCATCCTGGTGGCCCTGGTGGACAGCGGCTGGGTCACCGCGTTGATCATCCTGGGTGCGGTGATCGCGGTTCAGCA
Organism: Solwaraspora sp. WMMA2059; assembly: GCF_027497315.1. Lineage (GTDB taxonomy): Bacteria > Actinomycetota > Actinomycetes > Mycobacteriales > Micromonosporaceae > Micromonospora_E. The sequence goes on from NZ_CP114908.1 coordinate 168,827, forward strand.
GCTGGAGGGCAACGTCCTGCAGCCGTTGATCATGGGGCGGGCGGTGGCGATCCACCCGCTGGCCGTGGTGCTCGCGGTGACCTCCGGTGTGGTGCTGGCCGGCATCGTCGGCGCGCTGGTCGCCGTACCGCTGATCGCGGTGCTGAACACGGCGGTACGCCGGCTGGCCCGCCGCCGCCACGTCCCGCCGCCGCCACCGCCGGAGTCCGTGGTGATCGGCACCAGCCCACCGTGACCCGACCACAGCCGCCCGGCTGCTGACCCGCCCACCTCGCGGCGGGTCAGCTGGCGGCGAGTCGGCGCAGCGCGCCCTGCACCACCTCGGGCCGGGTGGTGTACCAGAACGGCGGCAGCGAGCGGCGCAGGAACGCACCGTAGCCACGGGCGGTCTCCAGCCGGGAGTCCAGTACCGCCACGACGCCCCGGTCACCGGTGGACCGGATCAGCCGCCCGGCGCCCTGCGCCAGGCGTACCGCCGCGATCGGCACGCTGACCGCCGAGAACCCGGAGCCGCCGGCGGCGTCCACAGCGGCGGCGCGGGCGGCGGCCAGCGGCTCGTCCGGCCGAGGGAACGGCAGCCGGTCGATCACCACCAGCTGGCAGGCGTCGCCGGGCACGTCCACCCCCTGCCACAGCGACATCACGCCGAACAGGCAGCTCGCCCGGTCCTCCCGGAACCGGCGGACCAGCAGCGGCAACGCCTGCTCGCCCTGCACGTGCACGGTCAGCCCGGTCCGGGCCCGGACCAGCTCCGCGGCCTGCTGCGCGGCCCGCCGGGACGAGAACAATCCGAGGGTACGGCCGCCGAGTGTGCCGATCAGCGACAGCAGCTCCTCGCCGGCCTGGGCGGGCAGCCCGGAGACGGTCGGCCGGGGCAGGTGCGCGGCGACGTACAGGATGCCCTGCTTGGGGTAGTCGAACGGGGAACCGACGTCGAGTGAACGCCAGCTGAGATCGTCGGCCGTGACCGCCTCGGCCTTGTCGGTGGCCGGGGTAGCGGTCTCCAGACCCAGCGACCGGGCCACCGTGTCGAACCGCCCGCCGAGGGTCAGGGTGGCGGAGGTGGCCACCACGGTCCGCTCCTCGTAGAGGTGGCTGGACAGGGTGCCGGCCACCGACAGCGGAGCCACCACCAGCGCCCGGCGGTTGGCGGCCGGGCCGTCCGGCTTCTCCACCCAGGCGACGTCGTGTTCGGCCTCGTCGAGCAGCCGTTGGGCGGTCGTGGAGAGCTCGTCCAGCACCGACTTGGCCTGCTGTTTGCGCACCGGGTCCGGGTCGTCGGCCTTGATGTCGCCGATCTTGTCCAGCGCGGCCCGGGTCGCCGACTCCAGCAGGGTGCACGCCTCGTGCAGTGCTGGCGGCAGACCGCTGGTCAGCCGCCCGGCCGGCGACTCGCCCAGCCCGACGGCGAGGGCGTCACCGGCCTCGGTGAGCTGCTCGGCGGTCTCCGGCGGCAGCAGCGGCCGGGCCCGCCGGGCGGCCCGGTCGATCACGTCCGGGGTGAGCTCGGCCTGGGCGGCCGACGAGACCCGGTCGGCCAGCTCGTGGGCCTCGTCGACGATCAGCAGCTTGTGCGGCGGCACGATGTGCCGGCCGGCGAGCATGTCGACGGCGAGCAGGCTGTGGTTGGTGACGACCACATCGGCCTCGCGGGCCCGGAACCGGGACGCCTCGGCGAAGCATTCCTCGCCGTACGGGCAGCGGGCCGCCCCGACGCATTCCCGGGCCGGCATCGACACCTGCCGCCACACCTGGTCGTCGACGCCGGGATCCAGCTCGTCGCGGTCGCCGGTGTCGGTCTCCATCGCCCAGTCGCGCAACCGTTGCACCTGCTTGCCTAGCCGGTTCGCGGCACCCAACCAGCGGGTGCCGCTGCCGCTGCCGCCGCCAGCGTCGCCGCCGTTGTCGCCGGCGGCGTCGAACAGGTCGGTCGGCTCCTCCTCGGCCGAGTCCTCCAGCCGGGCCAGGCACAGGTAGTGGTGCCGGCCCTTGAGGACGGCGAAGGTGGGCCGGCGGCGCAGGATCGGCTCGACCGCGTCGGCGAGCCGGGGCAGGTCGTGCTCGACCAGCTGGGACTGCAGCGCCAGGGTGGCGGTGGAGACCACCACCGGGCCGTCGACGGTCAGCGCTGGTGCCAGGTAGGCCAGCGATTTGCCGGTGCCGGTGCCGGCCTGCACGAGCAGGTGGTGCCGGGTGCGGATGGCGTCGGCGATCGCCGCCGTCATCTCCTGCTGGCCGGGCCTAGCCGCGCCGCCGGGGACCGCGCCGACCGCGGCGGCGAGCAACTGGGCGGCGCTCGGCCGACCGGTGCCGGAGCGGCCGGCCGGGCGCGGCGGGGCCGCCGGAGCGGACGCGGTGCTGGTGGTCGTCGCAGGGGTCACCCGGTGACAGTACCGATCACCACCGTCGTCCTCGGCGGTCATCCACAGCGTGCCGGCCGGTGTTGCCCGGTGACGCCCGGTGACGCCCGGGCGCTGGCGCCGGCACTGGGGCGTCACCTGCACGTTGCCTTCCGGTGGGCGGCCATCCGTTAAGGTGCGACACATGTCCAGCGATGTCGTACGGGTGGTCTATCGCAAGTACGACGGTTCGGCCCACCGGGACTATCCGGCCCGCCGGTTGACTGAGGACGAGGTCGGCGTGTGGCTCGGCGTGCCCCGGGGCACCGAGTCGATCTACCACGGTCGCCCGTCGGTGGAGCAGATCCCGTTCGTCCTGCTGGTGCCGCGTGAGCAGTGGTGGACCTGCATGTTCAACCCGCCGCCGCGCACCAGTGAGGTCTACTGCGACATCGCCAGCCCGGCCCGCTGGGAGGACGAGTCCACCGTACACCTCATTGATCTTGATCTTGATGTGGTGCGGCGTCGGGCGACCGGCCTCGTGGAGCTGCGCGACGAGGACGAGTTCGCCGAGCACCGGGTGCGGTACGGCTACCCGGAGGACGTGGTGGAGTCGGCCTGGGCCGCCGCCCGCTGGTTGCAGGACGCGCTCGGCGACGGCACCGAGCCGTTCGCCTCGGCCTACCGGAAGTGGCTGGCGCTGGTCTGCTGACCCGACCGGCTGGTCGGCCGGCCGGTCCGGTGGTCGGCCGGGTAGCGGTCGGCTGGTCGGCCGGGGGCCGGCTGGGCGATGATCGGCTGATGACTGCTGACCTGTACGAGCCACCTGTCCGGGAACTGCTACGGGTCGGCGCCGGCCGGCCGCTCGACCTGTCCGCGATCGACCCGAGGTCGACGCCGGGGCTGCCGGCGCTGTCGGTGACCGGGCCGGACCGCAAGTCGTGGGCCCGCGCCGAGGTCCGCCGCATCGGCGACGAACTGGCCGAGCAGCAGGAGATGCTGCACGCCCAGGCGGTCGCCGGCGACGCGGCCGGCCGGCGGGTGCTGCTGGTGCTGCAGGCGATGGACTGCGGCGGCAAGGGCGGCGCGGTGAAGCGGGTGGCCGGCGCGATGAACCCGCTCGGCCTGCAGATCCGGGCCTTCGGGCCGCCTACCGAGGAGGAGCTGGCGCACCACTTCCTGTGGCGGATCCGCCGGGCGTTGCCGGACGCCGGCCAGGTCGGGGTGTTCGATCGGTCACACTACGAGGACGTGCTGGTCGTACGGGTCGAGTCGCTGGTGCCGGAGGAGACCTGGCGGGCCCGCTACGACGAGATCAACGAATTCGAGGCCGGGCTGGTCGACGAGGGGTTCGTGCTGATCAAGGTGTTCCTGCACATCTCGTACGCGGAGCAGCGGGAGCGGCTGTTGTCCCGGTTGACCGATCCGACCAAGCACTGGAAGTACCACCCGGGGGATGTGGACGCGCGCAGCAAGTGGCCGGACTACCAGGCCGCGTACACGGAGGCGTTGAGCCGGTGCGCCACGGACGCCGCGCCCTGGTTCGTGGTGCCGGCCGACCGCAAGTGGTACCGGGACTGGGCGCTGGCGCACCTGCTCCGGGAGCACTTCGCGGATCTGGACCTGAGCTACCCGCCAGCTCGTTTCGACCTGCGCAAGGAGCACGCCCGGCTGCTCGCCGGGGACGGACTGAAAGTGAACGGTGGATGAACAAAGACTGACCTGTGGGTGTACAGGGGTGGGCCGCGAGCAGACGCGATTCGCTGTTACCTAGCATTCCCTGCAGAGCGCGCGGGCGTTTCCCGTGGCCAGCCCCTGTTCCCCACCGTCTCCGACGAGGTCTGCGCTGTGAAGTTCTCCTTCCGCCCGGTCGAGGGCGCCTTCTATGAACTGTTCACCAAGGCCGCGCAGAACCTCGTGCGGGGCACCGAGCTGCTCAACGAACTCGCCCTGCCCGGAGTCGACGTCCAGTCGGTCAGTGAGCGGCTCACCGAGGTCGAGCATGACAGCGACCAGATCACCCACGACCTCTACAAGAAGATCAACTCGGCGTTCATCACCCCATTCGACCGGGAGGACATCTACCGGCTGGGCAGCCAGCTCGACGACGTGATGGACCACCTGGAGGCGGTCGGCAACCTGCTCTACCTCTACGGGCTGACCCAGCTGCCGTCGCTGCCCCGGGAGATGCACGAGCTGATCGCGGTGCTCGACCAGCAGGCCCGGGTGACCGCCGACGCGATGCCCCGGCTGCGGGCGATGAAGGACCTCGACGACTACTGGATCGAGTGCAACCGGCTGGAGAACGAGGGCGACCGGTCGTACCGGATGCTGCTGGTCCGCCTCTTCTCCGGCGAGTACGACGCGCTCACCGTGCTGAAGATGAAGGAGGTCGCCGACGAGCTGGAGGCCGCCTGCGACGCCTTCGAGCACGTGGCCAACACAGTCGAGACCATCGCGGTCAAGGAGTCCTGAGCCGGGTGAGCGCCGAACTCATCGCCGTCCTCGCGGTGATCACCGTTGCCATGGTCTTCGACTACACCAACGGGTTCCACGACGCGGCAAACGCCATCGCCACCAGCATCTCCACCCGGGCACTCACCCCACGGGTCGCCCTGATCATGGCCGCGGTCGGCAACTTCATCGGCGCCCACTTCGGCGCCGAGGTGGCCAAGACCGTCGGCAGCGGCCTGGTCGAGCTGCCGGCCGGCGTCTCCAGCCTCGGAATCGTCTTCGCCGGCGTGGTCGGCGCGATCACCTGGAACCTGATCACCTGGTACTTCGGGCTGCCCTCGTCGTCGTCCCATGCGCTGATCGGCGGCCTGGTCGGCGCCACCATCGCCGCCTCCGGCACCGTGCTGTGGGGCGGCATCGCCGGCGACGTGGTACTGCCGATGGTGCTCTCCCCGCTGGTCGGCTTCGGCCTCGGCTTCCTGGTCATGCTCGCCGTGCAGTGGATCTTCCGCAACGGGCAGCCCGGCAAGCTGAACCGGGGCTTCCGGATCGCCCAGTCGGTCTCGGCGGCGGCGATGTCGGTCGGGCACGGCATGCAGGACGCCGCGAAGACCATCGGCATCGTGGTGCTGGCGCTGTTCGTCGGCGGGTTCCAGTCGGACGCCGAGACCATCCCGGAATGGGTCTTCTGGACCTCGGCGACCGTGCTGGCGCTGGGCACCTACGCCGGTGGCTGGCGGATCATCCGTACCCTCGGTCGCAAGATCATCGACCTGCGGCCGCCGGAGGGGTTCGCCGCCGAGACCGTCGCCAGCTCGGTGCTCTACTTCAACGCCCTGGTGCTCGGCGCGCCGATCTCCACTACCCACACCATCACCTCGGCCATCATGGGCGTCGGGGTGACCAAGCGGCTGTCCGCCGTACGGTGGAACGTCGCCGGCAACATCGTCGGCGCCTGGATTCTGACCTTCCCCGCCGCCGGCAGCATCGGCGCGGTGATGTACTTCGTCGTCCGCCCGCTGTTCAGCTGACCCGGGTCGTTGGGACCAGGTCGGCGAGCAGCGCCTCGATCCGACGGCGGATCTCGTCGCGGATCGGCCGGACCGCCTCGACGCCCTTACCGGCCGGGTCGGGCAACTGCCAGTCCTCGTACCGCTTGCCGGGGAAGACCGGGCAGGCGTCGCCGCAGCCCATCGTGACGATCACGTCGGAGGACTCGGCGGTGGACCACTCCAGCCGCTTCGGGGTCTGGTCGGTGATGTCGATGCCGACCTCGCGCATCGCCTCGACCGCCGCCGGGTTGACCGACTCGGCCGGCGCGGAGCCGGCCGAGCGGACCTCGACCGCGTCGCCGCCGAGGTGACGCAGCCAGCCGGCGGCCATCTGGGACCGGCCCGCATTGTGTACGCAGACGAACAGCACACTGGGCTTGCTCACGGTGTCTCCTTCGAGGGGTGTGGGGCAACGGGTCAGCGTCGGGTGGTCGCCAGAGCGGGATCTGTCGGCTGGGCGGGCTCGGCCGGCACCACGACCTGGTCGGCGGCGTGTCCCACCCCCGGGTAGAGCGCCAGCAGCAGGGCGACTCCGATGGCGAGCCCGACGACCTGGGCGACCAGGAACGCCGGGATCGAGGCGGGCTGGATGCCGGCGAAGGTGTCGGTGAAGCCCCGGCCGATCGTCACCGCCGGGTTGGCGAACGACGTCGACGAGGTGAACCAGTAGGCGGCACCGATGTAGGCACCGACCGCAGCCGGTGCTGCGCCGGCCCGGCCCGACCGGGCCAGCGCGAAGACCAGCAGGACCAGGCCGGCGGTGGCGACCACCTCGCCGAGCCACAGGTTGCCCGCCGACCGCTCCTTGGTGGACCAGGTCACCGCCGGCAGGGCGAACATCAGGTTGGCCAGGATCGCCCCGGCGATGCCGCCGGTCACCTGCGCGGCGACGTAGCCGGTCAGATCCGGCAGGGTCAGACCGGTGCGGCTGCGTCGTCCGAGGAACCAGTCGGCGGTCGAGACGACCGGGTTGAAGTGCCCGCCGGAGACCGGCCCGAAGATCAGGATCAGCGCGCCGAGCGCGAAGGCGGTGGCGATCGAGTTCTGCAGCAGCTGCAGCCCGACGTCGTCCGGCGACAACGTCTGGGCCATCACCCCGGAACCGACCACCGAGGTGACCAGCAGGGCGGTGCCGGCGAACTCGGCCAGCAGCCGTCGCCAGAGTGCGATCGGGTTCACGCGTTCTCCACTTTCTGTAGGTCGTCCAGCAGCCGGCGGACCCGGCGCTCGATCTCGTCGCGGATCGGCCGTACGCCGTTGACGTCCTGCCCGGCCGGGTCGTCCAGCTCCCAGTTCTCGTACCGGGTGCCGGGGAAGACCGGGCAGGCGTCACCGCAGCCCATGGTGACCACCACGTCGGCGGCGCGGACCACCTCGTCGGTCCACGGCTTCGGGTACTCGCCGGAGATGTCGATGCCGCGTTCGGCCATCGCCGCGATCGCCGCCCGGTTGACCTCGTGGCCCGGCTCGCTGCCGCCGGACCAGGCGACCACCGTGTCCCCGGCCAGGTGGGTGAGGAACCCGAGCGCCATCTGGCTGCGGCCGGCGTTGTGGGTGCACAGGAAGAGCACCACCGGGCGGCCGTCGGAGTGCAGGCCCTCGACCCGGGCCAGGGCCTGCAGCCGTTGCCGGGCGAACCGCTCGGCGAGCAGCGGCAGATAGTTGGGGATGGTGCTGCCGGTGGCGAACTGGTCGTAGCTGGACGCCAGGAACCGTTCGATCGTCTCGGTGTTGTAGGTGCCGTCGAACTCCCGGGCCAGCCGGGTCGCTGCGGTACGCAGCGCCACCTGCTGGTCGATGGACAGGTCGGGGCGGACGGCATCGGTGACGTCAGACATGGTGGGCTCCGGTGGACGTGGGGGCGGTGGCCCGGCTGGTGATGGCGGGTGCCAGCCGGTGGACCCGGCCGGCGAGGTCGGCGTACGCGGCTTCGAAGGCGGCGTCGGTGTCCACCCGGACCGGGTCCGGCACCGACCAGTGCAGGTCGGGCGCGCCGGCCCCGGTGAGCTCCTCGTGGGCGTTGTCGCAGACGGCGACGACCAGGTCGCCGTCGCCGATGACGGCCGACACGTGTGCGGTGCGGGCCGGGTCGAGGTCGAGCTCGAGCCGGCGGGCCAGCGCCACCGCCCGGGGGTGCACCCGGGTCGCCGGTCGGGTGCCGGCCGAGGCGGCCGGGGTCGGGCCGGTGCGCTGCCAGAGTGCTGCGGCGAGCTGGGAACGGGCCGAGTTGTGGGTGCAGACGAAGACCACCCGGTCGACGCCGGCCAGCGGCGGTGGGGCCAGCCCGGCGAGGACGTCCGGCACCAGTTGCAGGTAGCTGCGGCGGCGGTCGCCCTCGGACCGGGCGCGGCGCAGCAGGCCTGCTTCCTGCAGGACCTTGACGTGGTGGGCGACCAGGTTGCTCGGCAGCCCGAGCCGTCGGCCCAGCTCGCCGGGGGCGGCGTCGCCGAGGTGCAGCAGGTCGACCATGGCCAGCCGGGCCGGGTCGCCGAGCGCGGCGTGCACCCGGGCGCGCCGCTCCAACTGCCCGGCGTGCACCCGGGCGCGCCGCTCCAGCGGGCGGGCGGGTGGCGGCCGGTCATCGGCACGGTGACTTGCCTCAGCGTTCATTGACTCAATGATTGCTGAGGTATTCGGCGGAGTCAAGCCGGGCGAGCGTTGTGACCCGGCCGGCAGACCGGATCAGCCAACTCCCGACCGGAATCAGTCGTAGCTGACGCCGATCTGGCCACGGATCGTGTCCAGCAGCTCCATGACCTCGAGGGACACCGCATGCGGCACCAGCGGACTCTCCCGCAGACCGGCGGCCAGGCAGCGGTGCACCTCGGCCGCCTCGTACTGGTAACCGTTGCCGGCCGGCTCGACCACCCGCACCACCTCGGGGTCGCCGGTGCCCCGGCGGAGCGTGAACTCGCTCGGGCAGATGAACGGGTCGGGCAGCGAGATCCGGCCGGTGCTACCGGTGATCGTCGCCGTCACCGGGGTAGCCCCGACGATGCCGCAGGTCAACGCGGCCACCGCGCCCGACTCGTAGCCCAGCAGCACGCCGGTGTTCTGGTCCACGCCCTCCGGGGTGAGTTTCGCCCAGGAGCGCACCGAGTCCGGCCGGCCGAGCACCAGATGCGCCAGGCTCACCGGGTAGATGCCCAGGTCGAGCAGGGCGCCGCCGCCGAGCGCGCGGTCGCGCATCCGGCTCTCCGGCGCGAACGGCCCGGCCAGGCCGAAGTCGGCGTGCACCGAGACGACCTCACCGATCGCGCCGTCGTCGATTAGCTCGCACACCCGGCGTACGGTCGGGTTGCACCGCATCCACATGGCCTCCATCAGGAAAACGTCCCGGGCCCGGGCGGTCTCCACCAGCTCGGTGCTGCTGGCCAGGTCGAGGGTGAACGGCTTCTCGCACAGCACCGCCCGGCCGGCGGCCAGACAGGTCATGGTCGCGGCGTGGTGCGCCGAGTGCGGCGTCGCCACGTAGACGACGTCGACGTCACCGTCCGCGGCGAGCTCGTCCCAGGATCCGTACGCCCGGGGAATGCCGTAGCGGTCGGCGAACGCCTGCGCGCTGGCAACCGAGCGGGAACCGACCGCCAGCACCTCGGCGTCGGGCAGCAACTGCAGGTCTTCGACGAAGCGGGCGGCGATGCCGCCGGTGGCGAGGATTCCCCAACGAGTCATGCCAGGCACGCTAGCCAGCGAGTCCGTGCGCGGCGACGGCGGGGCGTGCTGGCCGGTCTGCCGGGCGACGACCTACGCTCGGCGCGTGCCCACCGACGACGATGTCACGGCTTTCGCCGCGCCACCCGATCCGATGCTGTTCGCCGTACCCGAGGCGATGGTCGAGCAGGCCAGCCGGTTCTACGCGGCCGGCCGGGAACCGGTACGACCGCGGGTCGCCGCGACCGTGCTGCTGCTGCGCCCGACGACGGATCCGGGGCCGACGGGGGCGCCCGGCGGCCCCGGGTTCGAGGTCTACCTGATCCGGCGGGTGGCGGCTGTCGCCTTCGGCGGGGTGTACGCGTTCCCCGGCGGCGGGGTGGATCCCTCCGACGCCGCAGGCGAGCTGGACTGGGCCGGGCCGGACCCGGAGCACTGGGCGGCGCGGCTGGGGTGTCCACCGGACCAGGCGCAGGCGGTGGTCTGCGCCGCCGCCCGGGAGGTGTTCGAGGAGTCCGGGGTGCTGCTGGCCGGCCCGGACGAGACCACTGTGGTCGACGCGGTGGACGGTCCGGAGTGGGAGGTCGACCGGCAGGCCCTGCTCGCCCGGACGTTGAGCTTCGCGGAGCTGCTGCGCCGTCGGCGGCTGACCCTGCGGTCGGACCTGCTGGCCGCGTGGAGCAGGTGGATCACCCCGGACTTCGAGCCACGCCGGTTCGACGCCCACTTCTTCGTGGCCCGGCTGCCGGTCGGGCAGGCGACCCGGGACGTGTCCGGTGAGGCGGATGAGACGCTGTGGGTCCGGCCGAGGCTCGCCCTGGACCGGGCGGAGACCGGCGACTGGCAGCTGCTGCCACCCACCCGGGTGACGCTCGACGAGGTCGCCGGCTGCGCCGACCCGGGTGCCGTCTTCGCGGCCGCCGCCAGCCGGGATCCGGCCGTACCGGTCACCCCTCAGCTGTACGTCGATCCGGACGGGACGGTCAGTTTCGCGGTTGTCAAGCCCTGATCCGGATAGATGATCTTGCGTTACCAAGCGGTGATACTTTGGCGCGCACGAACGCGACAGGGTGCCGGGCGGTCCTCGCCCGCCACCGCTACCGGACGGGACAGATGGCTCCACGACCAGGGACCTCAGCCGCGCGGGGTGCGCCGACGGACGCCGACGACCTCGTGCATCTTGCCGTGCCCGCCGAGTACGTCTCGCACATCGCCCGGCTGATCGAGGAGCTCGACCGGCGACCCAGGCCGATCCCGAAGCCAGCCCGGCGGGCCCGGTCCACCGCCCGCGCCGCCAAGGAGTGGCCGGTCGAGGAGTTGCGCCGGTTCGCCCAGGGTCGGTCCCGGACGCACCAGACCGTGTTCGCGATCCTCGACCTGCTCGCCGAGCACCCCGGCGAGACCATGTCGGTCGGTGACCTCGCGGCGCGGCTCGGCAGCCCGGTCGACAAGGTGATCGGCGCGCTCGGTGGGCTGACCAGGATCGTCAAGGCGTACCACGACTATCCGAAGTGGGGGCTGCCGTTGCAGCGGATGGCCCGGACCGGTACCGGCAGGTCCAACGCGGTCGGCTACCAGCTTCCCGCCGAGCAGGCCCGCCGCTGGCGGCTGGTGCGGCGCGGTCGGCCTGGGAGCTGATCACCGACGCAGGCCGGTGAAATGCGTCGGCCGAGATGCGACGTCGGTCACAGTCGAGCGTGGGCTTGGCTCGGACGGCGACCATACAACCCCCGTTCACCTTCTGTTCACCATGGTCCGGTCGGCAGTTTAGCCACGGCTCGTACCGTCCTCGGCGTTCGAGACGGTGAACTCGCCCCCGCGACCCCTGGGCGGCGACTCGCCACCCGACCTCAGAGAGGCAACGCACCGTGAATCGTAAGTCCCTCCGGCTGGCCGCCCTGCCGGCCGCCGTCATGCTTACCCTCGGCGTGGCCGCGTGCGGCGACGACGGCGACAACGGCTCGGAGTCTGGCAACGGCTCCGACACCTCGGTCAGCGGGAACCTCGCTGGCGCCGGCGCCTCATCCCAGGGCGCCGCGATGGAGGCGTGGATCGCCGGATTCACCTCCGTCGCTCCGGACGCGACCGTCACCTACGACCCGATCGGCTCCGGCGGTGGCCGCGAGCAGTTCACCAGCGGCGGCACCCAGTTCGGCGGCACCGACGCGTACCTCGACGAGGAAGAGATCGCCGCCGCCCTGGAGACCTGCGGCGAGCAGGGCTTCATCGAGTTCCCCGGCTACATCAGCCCGATCGCCGTGGCGTACAACCTGCCGGGCGTCGAGACGCTGAACCTGTCGCCGTCGGTGATGGCCCGGATCTTCGACGTCAAGATCACCAACTGGAACGACCCGGCGATCGCCGAGCTCAACCCGGACGCCGCGCTGCCCGACCTGGCGATCACCACGGTGCACCGCTCGGACGAGTCGGGCACCACCGAGAACTTCGTCGACTACCTGGCCAAGGCCGCGCCGGCCGACTGGCCGTACGAGGTTGACGGCAACTGGCCCGCAGCGGGCGGCGAGGCCGCCCCGCAGAACCAGGGCGTCGCCGCCGCGCTGCGCGGTGGCGAGGGCACCATCGGCTACATTGACGCCTCTCTCGCCGGCGATCTCGGCGTCGCCGCGGTCCAGGTGGGCGAGGACTTCGTCGAGTACTCGGCCGAGGCGGCCGCCGCCGTCGTCGACGCCGCCGAGACCGTTCCTGGTCGTCCGGAGTTCAGCTTCGCCATCGACCTGCCCCGGGACACCGCCGAGGCCGGCGTCTACCCGATCGTGCTGGTTTCCTACCAGCTGGCCTGCGTCACCTACGACAGCCAGGAGACGGTTGACCTGGTGAAGGCCTTCTACTCGTACGTGATCAGCGAGGAAGGCCAGCAGGCCGCCGCCGAGAACGCCGGCTCCGCGCCGATCTCCGACGAGCTGCGCAGCCAGGCGCAGTCCGCGCTGGACGCGATCACTGTCGCCGGCTGAGTCGAGCACCACGTCCAGCCCCTGCGACCCAGGTCCGGACGGTCACCCGGTGGCCGTCCGGACCTGCGGCGTATCCCGTACCGCCCGTCACGACACGGCCTGAGGAGGCGTAATCCGTGACAAAGCCCGCCACCGCGCAGAGCGGTACCCCATCGAGTGATCCGCCGCCCGGCGGCGACTCGCCGCGCGGCACGTCAACGGGCGAGCCGCCGGACGCGGAGACGCGTCGCCGGGGCCGGTCCGGCAAGCGGATCGGTGACCAGATCTTCTCCGGCACCGCCGTCGGCGCCGGTGTGCTCATCCTGGTCACCCTCGCCGCGGTCGCGGCCTTCCTGCTCTACGAGGGCCTCCCCGCCCTGGTCGCCGACCCCGAGGAGCTGCCCGGCGGCGAAGGATTCATCGCGTACGTCACCCCGCTGCTGTTCGGCACGGTCCTCGCCGCGGTGATCGCGCTGGTGGTCGCCACCCCGCTGGCGATCGGCATCGCGCTGTTCATCTCGCACTACGCGCCGCGCAGGATCGCCGCCGGTCTGGGCTACCTGGTCGACCTGCTGGCCGCCGTGCCCAGCGTCGTGTACGGACTGTGGGGCATCTTCTTCCTCGCCCCGAACATCGTCCCGGTCTACCGCTGGCTGGAGGAGCACCTCGGCTTCATCCCGTTCTTCGCCGGCCCTGCCTCAGCCACCGGCCGGACCATGCTGACCGCCGGTCTGGTGCTGGCGGTGATGATCCTGCCGATCATGACCGCGGTGAACCGGGAGGTCTTCCTGCAGACCCCCCGGCTGCAGGAGGAAGCCTCCCTGGCGCTCGGCGCCACCCGCTGGGAGATGATCCGGATGACCGTGCTGCCGTTCGGCCGGTCCGGGATCATCAGCGGCAGCATGCTCGGGCTGGGCCGGGCGCTCGGTGAGACGCTGGCCGTCGCGATGGTGCTCTCCGCCTCCGACGTGATCACCATCAACCTGATCGACTCGGTCAACAGCAGCACCATCGCCGCCAACATCGCGTTGGACTTCCCCGAGTCCAGCGGGCTCGCGGTGAACGCGCTGATCGCCACCGGCCTGGTGCTGTTCGCGCTGACCTTCGTCGTCAACTTCGCCGCCCGGGCCGTCGTCGCCCGTCGGCGCGACTTCTCGGGAGCGAACGCATGACCACCATCACCCCGCCCCGGGCACCCGTCACCAGCACGCTGACCAGCGGCGTACTGCCGAAGTGGGCACCGTGGGCGGTGGTCAGCGGCAGCCTGTCGGTAGGCCTGGTCGGCGGCCTCAGCCTCGGGCTGGCCATCCCGCTCTCGTTGGCCATCGGCGTACTGCTCGTCATGGTGGCCCTGCCGGCGGTCTCCTGGCAGGTCGAAGGCGGCCGCCGGGCCAAGGACCGGTTCGTCACCGTACTGGTCAGCCTCGCCTTCGCCCTCGCGATGCTGCCGCTGCTGTCGTTGATGATCACCGTCACCCAGAACGGCATCCACCGGTTCGACGGGACCTTCCTCAGCAGCGACATGCGGGGCGTGCTGGGTGAAGGCGGCGGGGCGCTGCACGCCATCGTCGGCACCCTGATGATCACCGGCGCGGCCACCCTGATCTCGGTCCCGATCGGCGTGATGTGCGCCGTCTACCTGGTCGAGTACGGCAAGGGCCGGCTGGCCCGGTGGGTCACCCTGCTGGTCGACGTGATGACCGGTATCCCGTCCATCGTGGCAGGTCTGTTCGCGTTCGCCTTCTTCGCGATCTTCTTCGGCCCGAGCATCCGGTTCGGCCTCGGCGGTGCCGTCGCCCTGTCGGTGCTGATGGTGCCGGTGGTGGTCCGTTCGGTCGAGGAGATGCTCAAGCTGGTGCCGAACGAGCTGCGCGAAGCGTCGTACGCGCTCGGCGTGCCGAAGTGGCGCACTGTGCTACGGGTGGTGCTGCGGACCGCCGCTCCGGGCATCGCCACCGGCGTGACCATCGCCATCGCCCGGGTGATCGGCGAGACCGCCCCGCTGCTGATCATCACCGGCAGCACCACGGCAACCAACTGGAACCTGTTCGACGGCCGGATGTCCTCGCTGCCGATCTTCACCTACTACTCGTACAGCATCCCCGGCGCCCGGCCGGAGTTCGGTGTGGAGCGCGCGTGGGCGGCGGCGCTCACCCTGTTCGTCATCGTCATGGGCCTCAACCTGGTGGCCCGGCTGATCTCCCGCTTCTTCTCCCTGCCGACCAGCCGCTGACCGCGGAAAGGACCCCTCAAGTGGCCAAGCGCATCGAAGTCTCCGACCTCGACATCTTCTACGGCAACTTCAAGGCCGTGGAGCAGGTCGACATGACCATCGAGCCGCGTTCCGTGACGGCGTTGATCGGCCCGTCCGGCTGCGGCAAGTCGACCTTCCTCCGCTCGCTGAATCGGATGCACGAAGTGGTGCCCGGTGGACGGGTGACCGGCAAGGTCGCCATGGACGGCGACGACCTGTACGGCATCGGCGTCGACCCGGTCGCGGTACGGCGGCAGGTCGGCATGGTGTTCCAGCGTCCCAACCCGTTCCCGACGATGTCGATCTACGACAACGTGGCGGCCGGGGTGAAGCTCAACGGCGGTCGGATGCGCAAGGCCGACCTCGACGAACTGGTCGAGCAGACGCTGCGCGGCGCCAACCTGTGGGAGGAGGTCAAGGACCGGCTGGGCCGGCCCGGCTCCAGCCTCTCCGGCGGGCAGCAGCAGCGGCTGTGCATCGCCCGGGCAATCGCCGTCAAGCCGGCGGTGCTGCTGATGGACGAGCCGTGCTCCGCGCTGGACCCGATCTCCACCCTCGCCATCGAGGACCTGATGCACCAGCTGAAGACCGAGTTCACCATCGTCATCGTCACGCACAACATGCAGCAGGCGGCCCGGGTCAGCGACCGGACCGGCTTTTTCAACATCGCCGGCACCGGCCACCCCGGCAAGCTGATCGAGATGGACGACACGCAGCGGATCTTCAGCAACCCGAAGGTCAAGGCGACCGAGGACTACATCACCGGCCGGTTCGGCTGACCGCGGTCGGTGCCGGCACCGACCGGCCGGCCGGTGCCGGTCGGCCGAGGCCGGCCGGTCAGCGCCGGCGGTAGCTCACGTCGGCCGACCAGCGCAGGAAGCCGAGCCGGGTGTAGAGCCGTACCGCGGCGGTGTTCGACTCGTCGACGTAGAGCATCGCCCGGTGCAGCCCGGCGGCGGCCAGATGCCGCAGCCCGGCGAGGGTGAGCGCGCGGCCGAGACCGCCGCCGTGGGCGGTCGGATCGACCCCGAGTACGTAGACCTCGCCGACCGCCGCGTCGGCGTGCACCTTGGTCCAGTGGAAGCCGAGCAGCCGGCCGGTCGGATCCTCGGCGAGCAGGAAACCGGCTGGGTCGAACCACGGCTGCGTGATCCGGGCATGCAGTTGCGGCAGCTCCCAGCGGCCCTGCTCGGGGTGGTCGGCGAACGCCTTCGCGTTGAGCGCCACCCAGGCGGCGTCGTCCTGACCCGGTACGAATGACCTCATCCGTACCCCGGCTGGCAGGGCCGGCTCGGGCAGCGGCTCGGGCAGCGGGTCGGTCAGCTTGCGGCGCAGCTGCAACAGCACCCGGTCGCGGACGAAGTCGTGGTCGAGGGCGAGGGCTGCGGCCGACGGGTGGTCGCCGTGCGCCCAGACGCGCAATGCGGCCGTCGGACCGGCGGCGTCGAGCAGCCCGGCGAGCAGTCGACGACCGTACCCGCGTCGCCGGTGTGCCGGGTGGACCACCAGCTCGGCGACCGGGCCGGCCGGATCGGTCGGGTCGAGATGCGCGTAGCCGATGGTCTCGCCGGCCGGGTCGGCGAGCGTGAGGTGCCGGGCGGAGGCCGCCTCCCGCAGTCCGATGACGACCTGCTCCGGCAGCGGGTCGGCACCGTCGGTGTCGGCGGCGACCGCCGCCAGCTTCAGCACCCGGTCGACCTGGGCAGGGTCGAGCTGGTCGAACCGAACGACGGTCATGCTCGCTTGGGTCGCCGACTCAGCCACGTGCCCCACCGTATCTCCCGTCCGGTCCGCCCGTCGCGGCGGATCGTCGCGGTCAGATCTGGCCGGTGCGCAGGTGCAGCCGGCGGCTGCGCTGGTCGGCCGGTTCGGCCATCGGCGGCAGCGCGTCGACCAGGAAACGTTGCCGCAGGTTCGGCAGGATCGTACGCAGTGCCAGCACCGTGCCGGACCGGTTGCCGCCGGCATCGTGCAGCAGTACGACCGACCCGGGTACGGCCTGCGCGGTCACCGTCGCGGTGATGCTGCCCGCACCGGGCTGGAAGTAGTCGGCCGGGTCGATGGTCCAGTGGATCGAGGTCATGCCCAGTTCCCGCGCCACCTCGACCACAGCGGGAGTCCAAAAGCCACCGGGTTGGCGGTAGTAGGAGACCGGGTGGCCGGGGGCGGCGGCCCGGATCGCCTCGGAGGTCCGGGTCAGATCGGTGCGGATCGCGGCCGGCGGGTAGCTGCCGAGGCCGAAGTCATGGCTCCACGAGTGGTTGCACAGGGTGTGCCCGTCTGCGGCAATGGCCCGGACCAGCTCCGGATGGGCGACCACGTTCCGGCCGACCAGGCAGAAGGTCGCCTTCACCCCGAACTGGCGGAGCACGTCGAGGGTCTGCTGGGTGTGCACCGGGTGCGGGCCGTCGTCGAAGGTGAGGGCGACCGCGGCGCTGCCGCTGGTCTGCCGGGTGCCGTGCGGTCCGCTGCGGTCGGGGGCAAGTGGGGCGTACGCCGGCAGCCGGGCCGCCGAACGGTCCGGGTCCGGTGCCCCGGTGGGTGACGGCGGCGACGCCGTGGACCGGGCCGGTGGTGGCACCAGGTCGGGGTCGGGTCCGCTGCGGGTCGGGCCCGGTGCCGGCGCGGGCGTGGGGTCGGGGTCGGCCCGGTCGGCCGGTGCACTGCTGGAACCGAGAAGGTACGCGCCGGTCAGGACGGCCGTCACGGCCACGGCGGCGACGGTCAGCCCGCGTAGACCCGCCAGCACCGTCACTGCAGCCCTCCCGCCGTCGGTTCGGTCGTCGGCCCGACGCTAGGAGGTTGCAGCTGGCTGATTTAGATGAAACGGTGAATAACCGATATAGACGGTCTATTCGGACGAAAATCTGAGGCGCCGTCCGGACAGATCCGGATGGCGCCTCAGCTGATGTTTCGGCGTTGCGCCACCGTGAGGTGGCGGAATCCGCTAGACCGGCAGCGGTGCGGGCTCGGTGTCCGGCAGCGACGAGCGGCTCGGCGGCACCACGAACTTGTAGCCGACCTGGCGGACCGTGCCGATCATCGACTCGTACTCCGAGCCGAGCTTGGCCCGCAGCCGCCGCACGTGCACGTCGACCGTACGCGTACCGCCGAAGTAGTCGTAGCCCCAGACCTCGCGCAGCAGCTGGTCGCGGGTGAAGACCCGCCCCGGGTGCTGGGCGAGGAACTTGAGCAGCTCGAACTCCTTGTAGGTCAGGTCGAGCGGGCGGCCCTTGAGCTTGGCGGCGTAGGTGTCCGGGTCGATGGTCAGCTCGCCGGCCCGGATCAGCCCGCCCGCGCCTGACGTGGCGTTGGTCAGCCGACCTACCGCCAACCGCAGCCGCGCCTCCACCTCGGCCGGGCCGGCGCTGGCCAGGATGACGTCGTCGACGCCCCAGTCGGCGTTCAGCGCGATCAGACCGGCCTCGGTGACCACCGCGACCAGCGGGACGCCCAGACCAGTGGCATGCAGCATCCGGCAGGTCGCACGGGCCTCGGACAGCTCCGACCGGGCGTCGACCAGGACCGCGTCCGGGCTCGGCCCGGAAACCAGGGTGCGGACATCGCGGGGCGCGGTCCGCACCGAGTGGGGGAGCAGGTCGAGTGCGGGCAGTACGGCCGACGGCTCGCCCGCACGGGCCGTTACCAGCAGCAGGATTTCCACACATCACCTCCGTCCTCGCGGCCTGTCCTGGCCGCGCGTGGTGACCGCGGACGCCGGCCACGTGGCCGTCACCGCAGACAGTGGCGTCGAACCCCGGCTTCGCTGACGGGTGGTTAAGCCATGAGCTTAACCGATTAGGTGCCGGAAACAGCGGGGCGGTGAGCTGTTCATCTGTGCAGTCGGCCATAGCGCCCCGCGCCGTCGCCAGCGGGCCACCCGCCGCGTCTGGCACCATCAGGGCGTGCATCCCTCCACGCCATCCGAGACCGGTCGCGGACAGTGGCCTGACGGTAGCCGGGAGTCACCGCCCGGGCCACCGCCCGGCGGGCGGCCCGGCGGCATGCGGGGCGGCCCCGGTCGCGCCGTCGTCCCAGGGCCGCCGGAGCCCGGCCCACCGGTGCCGGGTCGAGCACCGGCCCCGGGCCGGGTACCCGCGCCCGGTCCCGGTCGAGCCGCCGCGCCGGTGCCGGGTCGGGCGCCCGCTCCCGGCCCTGCCCCGGGTCCGGGTCCGGCCCCGGGTCACGCGCCCGCTCCCGGTGGTGCGGCCGCTGTGGGTGGCGAGGCCACCGGCCCGTCGGGCGCGGCGGACAGCCGGCCGGCGGACCGGCCGGACCGCACCGGGGAGCAGGAAACCGTCAGCAGCCGGTCCACGTCGGCGCCGGTGCCGGTCAGCCGGACCATCTCGCTCACCGTGGCCGGGTTCTCCGTGCTGCTGGCCCTGGGGCTGATCTTCGGTGGGCAGACCGCCGGGCCAGGGCTGGCCCGGACCCCGTTCACCATCGTCGTCTTCGGCGTACAACTGCTCTTCGTGATCTCCTGGACGTTGGCGATCCGGCCACCGGCGATGCCGGTCATCGGCGGGGTGGGCCTGCTGGCCGCGGCCGTCGCCGACATCGGAGCGTTGCTGCCGACCGTCGCCTCGCTGGCCCCGGTCGGGTACGCGGCGGCAGGCGGCTTCGTCGTCGCGGTCCTCGCCCAGCTGATCCGGCCGGCCGACCGCACCAGGGTCACCGAGTCGCTCGGCGCCACGTTGCAGATCGTCGTCGGAGTGGTCGCCTTCGCCACGCTGATCGTGCTCAGCCGGCTGCAGCTCGGTGGCACCCAGACCATCGTGGTGGCGCTGGCCGGCACCGGCATCGCGCTGATGACCGCCCGGCTCACCGACGCGGTGGTGTCCCGGCCGCGGCTCGCCCCGCAGGTGCCCCGGGGCGCCACCGGCGTGGTGCTCGGTGCCATGGTGGGCACGCTGGCCAGCGCAGTGCTCGGCATCTACGTGGTCGGCTTCACCCCGGTCACTGCGGCCCTGGTCGGCCTGGTCGCCGCCAGTGCGGCGGTCCTGGTCGACCTCGCCACCGGCTACGCCGAGGCCAGCCGGCAGATGGCCGGGGATCCGCCGACGATGTGGGTGGCCCGGCACATGCAGGGTCCGCTCGGCGGGTTCGCCCTCGCCGCGCCGCTGTCCTACGCCCTCGGTGTGCTGATCTTCAACTGAGTCACCGGGTCGGTCAGGTCACCGGGTCGGTCAGGTGAGGTACCTGACCGGTCGGGCCGGTGCCGGATGAGCCGTACTCAGGTTGGGTAGATACGGTACGGCGCATCCGTCCGCAGCCGAGGAGGCACCGTGTCGACCTATCCGGCGTACCAGGAGGAACCGGTCCACCGGTCGCGTTCCCAGCGGCAACCAGGCCGACGAGCCCGCCGGCTACTGACCGTCGTCGCCGTGCTGCTGCTCGTCCTGGCGCTGGTCCTGGTCGTCGCCGACCGGGTCGCCGTCGCGTACGCCGAACGGGCGGTCGCCGACCAGATCCGCCAGCAGGTGGCCGGTCAGAACATCGAGTCCTCCGAGCCGGAGGTCTCGATCGGCGGGTTCCCGTTCCTCAGCCAGGTCGCGACCGGCCGCTACCAGTCAGTCTCGATCGTGCTGCGCGACGTGTCGGCGGCGGTCAACGGCAACAGCGTGCGGCTGCCCACCCTCGACGTCGACGCGCGGGGCGTACAGGCGCCGTTGGAGACGCTGCGCACCGGCCAGGGTGAGGTCATCGCGGAGACCGTGCAGGGGACCGCCACGGTCTCCTACGACAGCATCGTGCAGCTGATCGACCAGCCCGGCGTGGAGTTGTCCGAACAGGATGGACGGCTCGGCGTCACCGCCCCGGTGGACATCCTCGGTCAGCAGGTCACCCTGACCGGCACCGCGGACCTGGAGGTCGCTCCGGGCGAGGTGCTGCTGCGCTTCGACGAACTCGCCGCCGAAGGGCTGCCCGGCGACGAGGCGGCCCGCGGGTTCGTTGAGGCCTACGCCCAGCAATTGTCCATCGCGGTGCCGCTGCCCGCCCTGCCGTTCCAGCTCGACCTGCAGGAGGTGGCCGTGACCCCGGCCGGCCTGGCCGTCACCGCCACCGCCACCGACGTGCCGCTGAGCGCACTCGGCTGACCATCTCCGGCGGACCGGCGTTGCGGACCGGCGTGGCGGACCCGGCTGCAGGGTGGCGCAGGTCTCAGCGCCCGGATGTCCCATTGCGTGGTCGGATCGGTGACCGTCCGGAAACAGGCTGGTAAGCTTCGGCCCCATGGGGAAGTTCCTCACTAAGCGGCGCGCGGTCGACCTGTGCCGTGTGGCCACCTGCCTGTGTCGCCCGGTCCTCTGACGGCGGGCTGACCCGGCGGGCTGTCGTCGACCCTTTCTGTGGTCGGTGACCAGCGCCGAAGAATTCTCACCATCGCCCGGCAGCGGCGCCGTCGCACGTCCGTGATCCGTCCTCCAGGGTCCCGCACAGGTGCGACACCTGCGGCGTGGACTCGCCACCGATCCGCTTCCTCCACACCGGCGGCCCGCCGGGCCAGGGGGAGACCAACCAGGGAGTGATCTGATGAGTCGCGACACCGCACTCGTTTCGGCCGACTGGGCCGAGAAGAACCTCGACGCCCCGGGCGTCGTCTTCGTCGAGGTCGACGAGGACACCTCCGCGTACGACGGTGGGCACATCGCCGGCGCGGTCAAGATCGACTGGAAGACCGACCTGCAGGACCCGGTACGCCGCGACTTCATCAACAAGTCGCAGTTCGAGGCGCTGCTGTCCGAGCGGGGCATCGGCAACGACGACGTCGTGGTCCTCTACGGCGGCAACAACAACTGGTTCGCGGCGTACGCGTACTGGTACTTCAAGCTGTACGGCCACCGCGACGTCAAGCTGCTCGACGGCGGCCGCAAGAAGTGGGAGCTGGACGCCCGCCCGATGACCACCGAGGTGGTCGCCCGCCCGGCCACCCAGTACGTCGCCCAGGAGCCGGACAGCTCCATCCGGGCATTCCGTGACGAGGTGGTGGCCGCGATCGGCACCCAGAACCTGGTCGA
The DNA here is from genome assembly GCF_027497315.1 of Solwaraspora sp. WMMA2059. GTDB lineage: Bacteria > Actinomycetota > Actinomycetes > Mycobacteriales > Micromonosporaceae > Micromonospora_E. The sequence goes on from NZ_CP114908.1 coordinate 190,550, forward strand.
CGTCCGCTCGCCCGACGAGTTCGCCGGCCGGCTGCTCGCCCCCGCCCACCTGCCGCAGGAGCAGGCGCAGCGGGCCGGGCACATTCCGACCGCGGTCAACGTGCCGTGGTCCAAGGCGGCCAACGAGGACGGCACCTTCAAGTCCGACGACGAGCTGCGCGCCCTGTACGCCGAGGCCGGCCTCGAGGACGGCAAGGACACCATCGCGTACTGCCGGATCGGCGAGCGTTCCTCGCACACCTGGTTCGTGCTCAAGGAGCTGCTCGGGCACTCCAACGTGAAGAACTACGACGGGTCCTGGACCGAGTACGGCTCGCTGATCGGCGTGCCGGTTGTGCTCGGCGACGAGCCCGGAAAGGCGTGACGATGACCGCTGCGACCACACCGAATGCCCCGACCGCGGCGGGCTGCGCCGCCCCGGACCAGGCGGCACCGCTGCCGGCCAGCGTCGACCTGGCCAAGGAGACCGTGATCACCGGGACCGTGCGGTCGGCCGGCGGCGAGGCCGTGGCCGGCGCGTACGTGCGGCTGCTGGACGCCACCGGCGAGTTCACCGCCGAGGTGGTCACCTCGCCGGCCGGCCAGTTCCGGTTCTTCGCCGCACCGGGCAGCTGGACCCTGCGGGCCCTGTCCCGGCACGGCAACGGCGACACCCCGGTGACCGCCGCCCAGGGAGTCAACGAGGTCTCGGTGACCGTCGGCAGCTGACGCCCGGCCCGACCCGACGACAGGCCGCCGCCCCGGAGTTTTCCCGGGGCGGCGGCCTGTCGGCTTCGTGACCGACATTGGCGGCGGATCACCCGTCGCCGGTTCCCGCTGTCGCCCTGTGGACAGCGGAAACGGCCGACCGACGGCGTCACCCTGGTCGCTCCGGCCGGTGGCCACACCGACAAGGCACCAGCGCCCGACGGGACGGTGCCACAGTACGAACTGACTTGATGACGTCACTCTCTGGTGAATTGGGCGTCCCGTCACCCACAATTCTTCGTGGCGGTAGCGGGCGTACGGCGAATCGGGTTTCGGTTCTTCCGATGCCTGCGAAAATTGCTCATCCCATGGGGGAATCATGCGAAAGACTGTCGGTGTCCTGACTGCGGCGATGCTCGGGCTGGTCACCTCGATGACCATCGCCGCACCTGCGAGTGCTGCACCCAGCCTGCGGGTGCACAGCGTCCAGTACCACCCGAACGGCGTCAACGACGGCAGTGGGACGTTCGCCAACCGGGAATGGCTGCAACTGGTCAACCGGGGTAAGGAAGCGGTCAACCTGCGGGGCTACACGGTGCACAACAAGAATGGCCGGACTTACCGGTTCGGCGACGTCGTCATTCCTGGAAAAGGCGGCCGGGTATGGCTGCGTTCCGGTGCCGGCGACGACACCGCACGGACCGTGTACTGGAACACGGCTGGTTTCGTGTGGGATGTCGAAGGTGACAAGGCATTCCTGCGGAACCGCAAGGGCCACGCCGTGCACACCTGCTCGTGGTCGTATGTGAAGGGCCGGGACTGGGTGCGATGCCCGGTCAACCCGTGACGATTCCGGGTTGACCGCCGGCGGGTGCCGGGCCAGAGCTGGGCTGGCCCGGCACCCGTTCTCACCATCGGTCAGACACGCCGTCGGTCGACCCGGTCACCCGGGTCAGATCCCGCCGAGGCGGGCCGGGCAGGGATCGACCGGTTCGAGCACGCTGTCGACCGTGGTGACGATCCCGGCCGGCAGCCGTTCCTGCCGGGCCTGCGGCACCCAGCCGTCCTTCGCGGTGATGATCTCGTACTGTCCGCGTGGCAGCCAGTACGCGTACCCGCCATCGGCACCGGTGCGCAGCGTGTAGCCGGTGCCCGGATCGGTCAGCGAGTTCAGCCGGATCGTCGCCCCGGCTACTCCGACCTCGACCCCGGCGCAGCTGACCCCGGTGACGGTGCCCTGCACCTTCGCCCAGGACGCCGGCGGCGAGACGTTCATCTGCACGTCCACCTGGCCGACCGGGTACGGGGTGTCGGACCGCAACCCGAGGGTCGCCGCGTACCGGCCGGGCTGGTCCACGCCGGCCTCGGCGGTCGCCGCCAGCGTGACGGTGACCGTCCGGGAGGCACCAGGGGCAAGGGTGAAGCTGCCAGGGTCGGTGACCAGCCACGGCAGGTCGGCCGCGGCGTCGCACAGCTCCAGCCCGGCGAGCACCTCCACCTGCGCCGAACCGACGAACGAGCTCGGCGATCCGCCGACCTTGTACGCCCCGCAGGCACCGGCGCCCCGGTACCGGGCGAACTCGGTGTTCGGCAGGTCACGCCAGACCCCGGCGGCCGGGTCGAAGCCGACCGTACGGTTCGTCACCGTGGTGGACGCCCCGGTCACCCCGCCGGCGATCACCAGCAGGCCACCGGCCGCCGCGTACTGCCCGCCCCACAGGTCCAACGGCAGGTCCGGCAACGGGCTCCAGGCGTCGGTGGCCGGGTCGTAGGCGTACGTCGACCGGTACTCGACGGCGCCGGCGCCGCCGGCGCAGTACGCCAGCTCACCAATCCCGCCACAGGCCAACCAGGACGCGGCAACCGGATAGTCGGCCCGGGACCGGAACGTGCCGGTGCCGGTGTCGAACGCCAGCACCGTACGCGAGTCGGTGCAGGTGCCGTCGGTGCAGCCGCCGATCAGGTAGATCGTGCCGCCGATGACGGCGGACCCGGCCGCGGCCCGCGGCGCGGGGCTGGTCACCCCGGACAGCGTGGCCCACGTCCCGGTCGCCGGGTCGAACACGTCGACGCTCGCCACCGGAGTCCCACCGGCACCCCATCCGCCGAACAGGTACAGCTTGCCGCCGGCCGCGGCGAGCACCGGCTTGCTGCGGGCCGTCGGCAGGTCGGGCAGGGCGCTCCAGACGTCGGTGACCGGGTCGTAGACCCAGGCGTCCCGCTCGGTGCCGGTGGTGCTGCCCCCGCCGACCGAGTAGACCTTGCCGTCGAGCGTGGCGGCCGCGTTGTCGAAGACCGCCGTCGGGTGGTCCGGGGCCCGCGTCCAGGCATCGGCGGCCGTCCCGGCCGCGGCTCCGGCCGCCTCCGTCGCGGCGGTGATCCGGGTCGGCGCGGCACCGGCCGGGGCGCCGTACGCCGGACCCTGCCAGGCCTTGCTGATTCCCTTGACCTTGTGTTCGGCCAGCGGGGCACCGTCGCCGGCCAGCAGGCTGAACCCACCGTCGCCGGTCAGCATCTCGACTTCGGCCGGCGCGCTGCCGGTGTTGGTCACCGTCACCTTGGCCTTGCGGGTGCTGCCGTACGGCTGGTGGGACACGACCGGGCTGGTCGGGCTGATCGCCAACCGGCCGGCCTTGACCGAGAAGTCGGCCCGGCGGGCCCGGTCGGCGACCACCGTCACCGTCCGGCTCCGCACCTGGTACGGCGCTCGCGTCGCGGTGAACTCCTGCTCGCCGACCAGTGGAGAGAAGAGCTGGTAGAAGCCGTCGGGCAGGGCCGGGTCGTCCGGCGTGGCGGCGGAGACCGCCCGTACCGTCGGGTCGGTGGCGCTGGTCACCGTGACGCCGTTCAGCGCGGCCCCGGTGTTGTGGTCGGTGGTGTTGCCGACCAGCAGGCCACCGGGCAGCGGAGTGCAGCTGCGGTCGACCACCTCGACGTCGTCGACCTGCCACCACCAGGCGTAGCTGCCCTGGAAGTGGAACCGGATCAGCACTTCGTCGGCACCGGCCACCGAGGTCAGCGGGATCTCCTCGGTGCGCGGCCCGCGTCGGCTGGTGGTGTACCGCCAGACGTTGGTCCAGCTGGCGCCGCCGTCGACCGAGACACCGATCTCGGCGCTGTCGCTGAGCCCCACCGCCCGCCAGTCGCTGGCGAACCGCAGGTAGGGCGCGTCCGCGCCGGACAGGTCCAGCATCGGGGTGACCAGGTCGGTGTCCTGGACCTCACCGACGCCGAGCGCGTCACTGTCGATGTTGGCGAAGCCGCCGTCACCGCCGGTCAGGTTGCCCCGCGAGCCGATGTCGGAGAACTCCCAACCGCCGCCGTCGGTGCGGTTGACCACCGACCAGCCGTCCGGGGTGTCGGCGGTCGGGAAGCTCTCGGCGAGCAGCGGGTCGCCGAAGCTGGCCACGTACCCGGGGGTCACGCACTCGGCGGTGACCGGCACCGCCAGGTGCACGGTCCGGTCGGTGTCGCCGGCCGGCACCTCCACCCGGGTCGGCTGGTATCCGGCGAGCGTCGCCGTGGCGACCAGCGTCACGGCGGTGCCGCCGGGCACGGTCAGCGTGTAGCGGCCGGACGCCGGGTCGGTGTAGGTGACGGTCTCCGGCCGTCCGTCGACCTCGACCCGGGCGTAGAGCGGCCAGCCGTGGCCGGCCGCGTCGGTGACCCGGCCGCTGAGCGTGACCAGGGTGGTGGCGGCCAGGTCGAAGTCCTGCTCGACGGTGCCGTCCTCGGCGACCGTGACCGTGGCGCTGTCCGGCTGGTAGCCGAACGCGCTGGCGGTGACGGTGTACTCACCGGTCGGCAGGGTCAGCGAGTAGCCGCCGTCGGTGCCGGTGGTGACGCTGCGGTCGCCGGCGGCGACGGTGGCCCCGGGCAGCGGGTCGCCGTCGCCGGTGACCACGCCGGTCACCCGGCCGGCGGGTCCGCGCGGGGCGGCCTCGACGGCGGCGTACGCGTCGAGCCGACCCTCACCGAAGTTGTTGTTGTTGGCTGCGGTCCCGCCGCAGCTGGTGTCGTCGGTGTCGATCGCGGTGCCGTCCAGCAGGGCCCGGGTGGCGGCGATGTCGCCGTGCAGGGTCGGTGCCGCCGACCAGGCCAGCGCGACTGTGGCGGCGACGTGCGGGGAGGCCATCGAGGTGCCGCTGTACGCCGCGTACCCGCCACCGGGGATGCTGGAGCGGACCGCGGTGCCGGGCGCGGCGATGTTCGGCTTGACCGATCCGTCGACCAACGAGGCGCCCCGGCTGGACCGGGCGGCGATCCGGTGGTTGACGTCGTAGTTGCCGGTTGCGTACGCCTGCGGGTAGTCGCCGGGGGAGCTGGCGGTGCCGCAGCCCGGTCCCTCATTGCCGATGGCGAAGGCCGGGAAGATGCCGGCGGCGATCCAGGCGTCGACGGTCTGCCGGTACCACGGGTCGGCCTGTCCGCCGCCCCACGAGTTGTTGACCACGTCGGGGCGCAGCTCCGGCCGGGGGTTCGCGCCCGAGGTGTCGGTCGGGGCGAGCACCCACTGGCCGGCGGCCAGCAGCGACGCGTCGGAGCAGTTGGTGACCTCGCAGCCCTTGGCGGCGATCCAGCGGGCACCGGGTGCCACCCCGGTCTGGTTGTCGCCGCCGTCGTCGCCGGTCATGGTGCCGGTGACGTGGGTGCCGTGACCGTTGTTGTCACAGGGGGTCCCGGTCGGGCAGATGCCGGTCGGGTCGAACCAGTTGTAGTCGTGGTCGTAGCCGCCGGCGCCGGCTCCCCGGTAGCTGGCGGCCAGGGCCGGGTGGTCGAACTCGACGCCGCTGTCGATGGTGGCCACGACGATTCCGTCGCCGCTGGTGCCGAATTCGGACCAGACCTGTGGCGCCCGGACGTCGTCGATGTTCCACTCGACGGCGGTGGTGCCGGCGTCGTCGCCGACCGGCGGCACCGGTTCGGCTGGTTCCGGGGTGAGCAGCGGGTAGCTGCGAGCTGGTTCGAGCTGCTGCACCTCGGGCAGGGCGGCGATCCGGTCGGCCAGGTCCCGGTCGCCGGTGACCCGGACCGCGTTGGCGATCCAGTACGCAGTGTAGTCAGCCTTCCGCCCGTCGAGCAGTTTGCGCAGGCTCTGCTGGCTGCGCCGGGCGGTGGTGGTCAGCTCGTGGTGTACGGCCTCGGCCCGGGCGTCGGCGCGCCGGTCACCGGTCGGCAGCCCGGCGCTGGCGGCGTCGGCCGCACCGGACAGGTCGGCGCGGTCGCGCAGGTAGACCATGAAGTCGATGGTGCCGTCGCGGTCCAGTTCGGCGGCGAGCTCGGCGCTGATCGGCGCGGTGGCCGACCCGTCGGCCGGGCCGGCACCGGGTGCGGCGGTCGCGGCGGCGGGTTGGGCGGTCACCGCGAGCAGGGTGATCAGCCCGGCGGTGAATATCCGGTGCAGCAGCCTGCCCTGGCCGCCGTGGACGCGGCGGCGGGCGGTGCTGCGGTCACTATGGTGTCGTCCGGTTCGGCGGCGGGGCAGGTCGACCACGCGGTCCCCCCATGCTCGTAGGCGGTCCGTACTCGCCGGACCGCGGGATCAGCGGACCGGAAAGCCCGAAATCCGCCCAAGTCGCGTGCGGGCAGTGCTCTACGGATAGTTCTCGCACGGCGGCTACGAGTCATGCTTTAGTGGGCGACGTTGGTGATCAATGGGGTCTGTTGGGCAGTTTTCAGGCAGTACCCGGGCAACATGTGGTCGAGCGTCGGGCCGCGGTGGTATCGGTGACTGTCGCTGTTGACTCCGGCGACTAAACGGCGTTGTCTGATGACACGCAGCAACCTGGGGAGGAGTGCGCGGTGGTCAACGGTGAGGTGCCACTGGTCGTGTGTGTCACCGCTGACGTAGCCGTCCGTGAGCGCGTCGTGAGACGCCTCGACGACTGCGGCACGGTAGTCATCTGTACTGATCTGGCCGAGTTACGGGCGATGCTGTTTCCGCCCGTACCGGCGGAAGAACCGGAACCGGCGGCGCCGGTCGTGCTCGGCGACCTCGTCGTCGACGTGCCCGGCCATCTCGTCACCTGGCGGGGTGAGCCGTTGGCGCTGACCCGGCTGGAGCGGGAGTTGCTGGCCCGGCTGGCCACCCCACCGGTGGTGGTCTGGACCTACGAACGGCTCTTCGGCTCGGTCTGGGGCGGGGCCTATCTCGGCGACACGGCCATCCTGCACTCGGCCGTGAAACGGCTGCGCCGCAAGTTGCGCGGCGCCGGCGGCGGCCTGGAGATCCAGACCGTACGGGGCGTCGGCTACCGGCTCGCGTCGAGCGCGCCGGACAACTTCGGCGCTCTGGCGGCGACGGGACCGGACCGGGTCGGGTACCAGCGGGACGACGTGGCCGGCGACGGCGCGGTCCGTGACTATGTGGCGGTCCGTGACGACGTGGCGGCTCGCGACGAACTGGTCCACGAGGATGCGGTACCGGACGAGCCCGGCTGGGACGGGTCGGATCGGGAGCTGCCGGAGCAGCGGATCGGCAGGCCGGTCGAGGTCGGCTGCTGACGGCTGCCGGGCCGGCCGGCCGCCCTGGCCGGTACCTGGCACCATGGCCGGGTGACTGACGACCCGCCCGCGACCCCGGCCGTCCCGCCGGCACACCCGGCAGCAGCAGCCCCGCCGCCGTCGTCGTCGGGACCGTCATCTGCCGAGGTGCCGTCATCTGCCGCCATGCCGCCGAGCGCCGCTGGTCAGGGCCCGGTGCGTCGGTGGTGGCGGTGGTCGCTGGCGGCCGCCGCAGTCGCCTGGAGCGTGCTGCTGTTCGGCCTGGCCGTGCAGTCCCAGCGGGACGACAGCCCGACCGTCCGCGAGCAGCGCGACATTGGACAGGCGCGGCCAGTCGCCGACCGGGCGGCGATCGACCTGACCGCTGCGGTCGGCGACGCCGGCGTGGTGGTGCTGGCCGAGGAACAGATCAGCGCCGGCTGCCGGATCACGCCGATGCGCCCCGGCGCCGAACTGACCCGGGTGCTCACCGTCTACACGGCGCCCGACTCCGGCCCGGCGTTGCTCGACCGGATCGCCCACCGGCTCCCGGCCAGCTACGCCGCGATAGCCCGGCACGACGCCGCCACCGGCCGGTCGCGGCTAGGTGCCGACGCCGGTGATTTCGTCGCGGTCCGCGGCGAACTGATCCGCGCCGGCGTGGTGCAGTTGCGGATCAGCACCGGCTGCCGACCGGCCTCCGACGGGTCCCGGCCCGCGCCCGCCGACCCCCGGCCGGGCGCCATCGTCGGCCCGACCCCGCGCAGCCACGCCGAAGTGCTGACGGGCGCCTTCGGGGTGGCCGACGTACGGGCCGCATCGTCGGTGGAACTGCCCTGTCCCGACGGAGACGGACAGCTCAGCAGCTACGCGCTGACTGCGGCCAGCACCGCGGAGTCCGACGAGTGGGCGTCGCTCGGCTTCACCATGCCGCGCGCCACCGTGGTCTCCGATCAGGCACCGCTGTTCATCCACCGGTACGGCAGCAAGGGCACCGTGGTGCGGCTCGGCGGCGACGACGTCTGGATCGCCGCCACCGACTTCACCTGCTGATCCCGTCGTCCAACCGCTGATCCGTCGTCGGCTGCCGACCCGGCCGCTAGACACCCGGTCAGTAGACGAGGGCCTGGACGCCGTCGGCCATGATCTCTTCGACAAAGACCGCCGCCCCGGCGATCCGTACCCCCGGCAGCACATCGTCCGGGCCGAACCCACGGCGGGCCGCGCACTGCGTACAGACCGTCACCCGACCACCACCGGCCAGCACCGCGTCCAGCAGGTCGGGCAGCGGAGCCGAATGCGGCAGGTCGAACTCGGCTGCCCGGCCGGGCAGCCCGAGCCACGCCGACTCACCGGTCAGCCAGAGGGAGACCTCGACGCCGGCCGCGGCGGCGGTGCCCGCTACGGTGAACGCCTGGGCGCACCGCTCCGGCTCGTCCGAGCCGGCGGTCGCCTTCACGACGAGAGTGCGAGCCATGCGGCCAGCATAGGATGGCCTTGTCATGGTTACCGAGATCGGGTTCGTCAGCCTGCTGGTGGCAGGCTTCGGCGCGCTCGCCGGTGGCCTGGTCTACCTCGCGGTCCGCATCTGCCGTGGACGCTGGTGAGAAAGCGGAGGATCGATGAGCGCGAGCAGCGCGTCCGGAGCGGGACAGCCGAGCACCGAGGAGAACCCGGTCCGGCCGCCATGGCTGGACGCCCCGCCGGTCGACCCGTACCCGTTCGAGGAGAGCCACGACCTGCGGGTCGGCCCGAAGCTGCACCCGGCGTTGAACGCGCTGCTGCCGTACATCGGGGTGTGGCGTGGGCGGGGGCGCGGCGGCTACCCGACGATTGAGGACTTCGACTACGCGCAGGAGATCCAGATCAGCCACGACGGCCGGCCGTTCCTGCGGTACGAGTCGCGGGCCTGGCTGCTCGACGAGCAGTCCCGCCCGGTGCGCCCGGCCGGCCGTGAACTCGGCTGGTGGCGGGCGGTGACCGACGCCGACGGCCGGGCCACCGGTGAGCTGGAGGCGACGATGATGACCCCGACCGGGGTGATGGAGCTCTACCTGGGTCGGGTCACCGGGGTGCAGGTCGAGTTGGCCACCGACGCTGTGGTGCGTACCGGTACCGCCAAGGAGGTCACCGGTGGCCACCGGCTGTTCGGCATCGTGGAGGGGGCGCTGCTGTACGCCCAGGAAATGGCCGCCGTCGGTCAGCCGCTGTCCCCGCACCTGTCCGCCCGGCTGATCCGGGTCGGCGGCTGATCCAGATCGGCTCCGGAGACAGGTCGGTCACGGAGACAGGTCGGTCACGGAGACAGGTCGGTCACGGAGACAGGTCGGCCACGGAGACGGCGGCGATAGGATGGCGACGGTGGCTGAATCTTCCCTGGCAGAAATGCTGCGCTCGCGCGGGCTACGGCTGACCGCGCAGCGTCAGCTGATCCTGGAAGCGGTGCACGAGTTGGGACACGCCACCCCGGAGCAGGTGCTCAACGCGGTGCGCGAGGTCGCCGCCGGGGTCAACATCACCACCATCTACCGCACTCTGGAGCTGTTCGAAGAGCTGGGCCTGGTCACCCACACCCACCTGTCGCACGGTTCGCCGACGTTCCACTCCGTCGGCGAGGACCAGCACGTCCACCTGGTCTGCCGGTCCTGCAAGTCGGTCTCGGAGATGGACCCGGCGCTGGCCGAGCCGCTGATCACCGCGCTCGCCGAACAGCGCGGCTTCCAGGTGGACATCGGCCACATGGCGTTGTTCGGCACCTGCGAGCGGTGCGGAGGAAGACAGTGATCGACATACCCGGCGCGGTGGACATCGCCGACGTGGCCACCGGATCCCCCGACGCCGGGGTCGCCGCCCACTACGGCGACCCGATGCGCGAGCAGCGCCGGCTCGCCACCGAGGTCGGCCTGGTCGACCGGAGCAACCGGGGAGTGCTGGCGGTGCCCGGGGCCGAACGGATCGGCTGGCTGCACACCCTGACCACCCAGCATCTGGCGACGCTGCGCGCCGGTCAGGGCACCGAGCTGCTGGTGCTCTCCCCACACGGCCACGTGGAGCAGCACGCGATGGTCGCCGAGGACGGCACCACCACCTGGCTGGACACCGAGCCGCAGATGGCCGGCGAGCTGCTGACGTACCTGCTGAAAATGCGGTTCTTCACCCAGGTCGACCCAGCGGAGGTGACCGCCGACTGGGCGGTGCTGTCGCTGGTCGGCCCGGCCGCGGTCGACGCGGCGGCGGCGCTGGGCGTGACCGGGCTGGCCGACCCGGACCTGCTGCCGGTGCCCGCGTCGAAGTTCGCCGCCGGGTCGATCCCCGACCGGCCCACCGTGCTCTACCCGGTGGCCGCGCTGCCGACCGACGGGCCGTACCGGGGTGGCTGGGCCCGCCGGGTGCCACTCGGCGTCGACCTGCTGGTACCCCGGGCCGCGACGGCACAACTGGTGGCCGAGGCGAGTGCGGCCGGTGCAGCCCCGGCCGGGCTGTGGGCGTACGAGGCAATGCGGGTCGCCTCGCGTACCCCCCGGGTCGGTCTGGAGACCGACCACCGGGCGATCCCCGCGGAGGTCGGCCTGCTCGGACCGGCGGTCCACCTCGACAAGGGCTGCTACCGGGGGCAGGAGACGGTGGCCCGGGTGCACAACCTGGGCCGGCCACCGCGCCGGCTAGTGCTGCTGCACCTCGACGGGGTGACCAGCGATACCCCGCCGGACGCCGGCACCCCGCTGACCCTGGAGGGCCGGACGGTCGGCTTCGTCGGCACCGCGCTGCGCCACCACGAGCTCGGCATGGTCGCTCTGGCGGTGGTGAAACGCAACGTGCCGGACGACGCCGATCTGCGTGCCGGTGAGTTCACCGCCGCGATCGAGCCCTGAGCCGGGATGTCGCAGAGTTGACCAGGTACGCCGGCGGGGTGCCGCTGGTCGAGATGGCCCGCTCCGGTTTCGTGGAGAGCCGGCATCACGGCTCACTGGTGGTGCTGGCCGCTGACGGCGGACTGCGGGAGCGGTTCGGCGACGTGGAGTCGCCGGTGTTCCCCCGGTCGGCGAACAAGCCGTTGCAGGCGATCGGCATGCTGTGGGCCGGGCTGCGGCTGGCCGATCCAGCCGACCTGGCGCTGGTCTGTGCCAGCCACAGTGGCGAAGACTTCCACCTGGCCCGGGTGGCCGCGCTGCTGCGTACCGCCGGGCTCACCGAGGCGGCGCTGCGCTGCCCGCCGGAGCTGCCGGTCGGCGCGGCCGCCGCAGCCGACGTGCTGCGAGCCGGTGGCGGGCCGAGTCGGCTGCAGATGAACTGCTCCGGCAAGCACGCCGGGATGCTGCTGACCTGCCGGGCGGCCGGTTGGCCGGTGGAGGAGTACTGGCATCCGGAGCATCCGTTGCAGGAACGGATCCGGGCCGCCGTCGAGGAGTACGCCGGTGAGCCGGCCGCCGCCGTCGGGGTGGACGGCTGCGGTGCGCCGGTGCTGGCGCTGTCGCTGACCGCGGTGGCGCGGGCGTTCCTGCGGCTGGTGCACGGCCTCGCCGGGTCGGTGGAGCGGACCGTGGCGGACGCGATGCGGGCGTACCCGGAGCTGGTGGCCGGCACCGGACGGGCCGACACCCGACTGATGCGGGCCGTGCCCGGGCTGCTGGCCAAGGTCGGTGCGGAGGGTGTGCTGGCGGTGGCGGTGCCCGGCGTCGGGGCGATCGCGGTGAAGATCGACGACGGCGCGCAGCGGGCGACGGTGCCGCCGGTGGTCGCCGCGCTGCGTCGGCTCGGCGTCGGCACTGGCGCCGACGCCGAAGGCCTGGATCCGACGGCTCTGGCCGAACTCGGTGAGCCGCCGGTGCTCGGTGGCGGCCAGCCGGTCGGCACGCTGCGCGCCCTGTGCCGGCCCTCCTGACGAGACTGGCCGGCGGACGAGTTGGCTATCGCACGGTGATCGGCTATCGCACGGTGTCGGCGAGGAACTCACGCAGCGCGGCGTCGACCGGCCCGGGGCACTCCAGCGGCAGCAGGTGGGCCGCGTCGGGCACGTCCGGCAGCCGCCGGGCGGTCGGGATGCCGGTGCTGATCAGGTCGGCCAGGGCAAGGATGTCCGGCACGTCGAGCGCACCGGCGCCGACCAGCACCGGCACGCCGATCTCACCGAGCCGGCGGGCCGCCGGTGGATCGAGTTCGCGGTGGGTGACGTCGCCGAGCGCGGCTTCGGCGGCGAGCGCCCGACGGTCCATTTCGCGGGCGAAGGCGATCAGCTCCGGGTCGACGTCGGCGGGCTGCCGGTGCGGGCCGACGACCCAGAACCGCACCTCGGCGTCGGCCATCGCGTCCAGATCCTCCGGGTCCACCGCGCCGACCAGGTCGTCCCAGAGCTGTTCGGTGGCGTCGGACCAGTCGTGGCCGCCCAGGGCGGACCCGAACAGGGCGAGGGCGGTGACCCGGTCGGGGTGGGCGATGGCGACGTCGATGGCGACCGCGCCGCCGAACGAACAGCCGACCAGCGCGGCGCGGGCGACTCCGAGCGCGTCCAGTAGGCCGATCACGTCGTCGTGGTGGGCGAACGCGGTGGCCGGCAGGTCGGACTCGCCGTACCCGCGCAGATCCATGGCGATCACCCGGTGCCGGTCACGAAGCGCGGCGACCTGCGCCCGCCACATCCGGCGGTCGGCGATGCCGGCGTGGATCAGCAGTACGGGTGGCCCGGTGCCGACGTCGTCGTAGCTGATCGTTGCGTTGCCTACCCGGATCGTCGTCATCGGCGGGCAGCCTAGCGACACGGGGCGGGTGGCCGCCAACGACTTTCTCGGCTGCTCCTGCGACGGTTCTTCCGGGTGACTCCGCTAACTTTCGTTAGCGTTTCGCTAGCAGTTGCAAGCAGATCGGGGCTACCGTCGAGACATGGCCACACCGAAGGACCTGCCTCGCGACATCGGGGGCTTCATCCGGGACCTGCGGCACAACGCCCGCATCTCGCTGCGGCAGCTCGCCGAGCAGGCCGGCGTCAGCAACCCGTACCTCAGTCAGGTGGAGCGCGGCCTGCGCAAACCGAGCGCGGAGGTGCTCCAGCAGTTGGCCAGCGCGCTGCGGGTCTCCACGCCGGTGATGTACCTGCGGGCCGGGCTGCTCGACGACAAGGACGGCCAGGGCGTGCTTGCCGCGATCGCTTCGGACCCCGACCTCACCATGGCGCAGAAGCAGTCGCTGAGCCAGATCTACGAGACGTTCCGCCGGGAGAACGCCCGGCACGCCGGACCGGACACCGACGCGGACACAGCTACCGCCGCCGAAGCCGCCGAAGAAGTTGAGGAGCAGACCCTGCAGTCGGTCGCCGTCACCGAGGCCGGGGCCGCACCTGGCCCGGCGGGCGAGGACCCGCCGCCGACCGCGCCGACCAGGACCACTTCCCGGCAGAAGACCACCCCCCGGCGTCGTACGCCCCGGGCCGGGGAAACCGAGCAGGCCGCCGCAGCGGCCGAGGAGGAGCAACGATGAGCCAGCCGAAGACCAAGCGGATCCCAGCACCTCTGTACGCCGTCGCCGGCGCCGGTGACCTGGCCTACCAGCAGCTGCGCAAGCTACCGGTGGCCGTCACCCAGCTGACCGGCAAGGCCACCCTCGGCACCGTCGGCCTGCGGGAGAAGGCCGCCCAGGGCACGGCCGAGCTGCGTGAGCGGGCCAACACCGGTGCCGACCTGGAGCGCCTGCGAGCGATCGCGGTGCGCAACCGCGACGCGGTGCTCGCCGGTGCCCAGTCGGCCGGGCAGCGGGCCGTGGCGATCTACGGCACGCTGGTGGCGCACGGCGAGCGGGTCGTCGGCACCGGGGTGGTCCGGGCCGCCGACACCGTCAATGCCGACATGGCGACCACCGAGGCTCCAGCCCAGGTCACCGCGGCACCGGAAGCCGACTCGACCGAGCCGGCCAAGCCCACCCAGGCCAAGGCCGAGTAGTTCCGGCGGGTCCGGGTGATCCGCGGGCCCCGGATGCAGGTGGCACCCGTCCGGGGCCCGCGGCATAAGCTTTGGGCATGGACTCTGCCGCGCCGCTGTTCTATGCCGACGTCCGGTACATCCTCAACCTGGCGCTGTTCGTGTTCGCCCTCGTCGTGCAGGCGGTCGCGCTGGTGCACTGCGTCACCCAGAAAGGCGAGGCGTTCCCGGCGATCGGCACCCTGCCGAAAGGCGCGTGGCTGGCCATCCTCGGCGTCTGCCTGCTGCTCACCCTGCTGTTCCAGGTCAGCCTGTTCGGCCTGATCGGGATCGCCGCCGGGCTGATCTACCTGCTCGACGTGCGGGTCGGGCTGCGGGACATCGCCGACGGCCGAGGCTCCTGGTGAGAGATTTCCGTTGGCCACCGCCGCCGGACGGCGGGCCGCGGACCTACGGACCCGGCCCGTCCGGTCCCCGTACCGGCCGGCCCGCGCTGCCCGAACCGGAGACCGAGGTGATCACCACGCCGCACGGCGTGGAGCTGGAACGGCTGATCACCGGGTCCGGTGAGCCGACCACCGTCTTCGCGCACGGCATCGCGTACGGCATCGCCACCACCCGGCCGCTGGGTAGCGGAGTAGCCGGGCGCAAGGTGTTCTTCCAGTTCCGGGGGCACGGCCGGTCCGCCGCGCCGGCCGGCCCATGGGGCTACCCCGATCTGGCCCGGGACCTGCGGGCCGTGGCCGATCTGACCGGTGCCGGCCGGGCGGTCGGGATGAGCCTCGGTGCCGGGGCGCTGGCCCGGTTGCTGACCGACAGCCCGCAGCGGTTCGACCGGGCGGTGTTCTTCCTACCGTCGGCCTTCGACACGGCCCGGCCGACCTCGGCCCGCCAGCGGGTCGCCGAACTGGTCACCGCGGTCAACGACAGCGACGTCTCCGGGGTGGCGGAGCTGATCGCGGCGGAGACCCCGGTGCCGGTACGCAACACCCCGGCCGCGTGGGCGTACCTGCGTACCAGGATCGACCAGCTGCTGCGCGACGGCCTCGCAGCCGAACTGGTCGACCTGGCCGACGCAGTGCCGGTGCCCGACCCGGCGGCGCTCGCCGCGGTCACCGCCCGGGTCCTGGTGATCGGCTGCGTCGGCGACGACCTGCACCCGGCCGAGACCGCCGAGCGGTTGGCCGCCGCCATCCCGGGCGCCGCCCTGCACGTCTACGACCGCCCCGGTGTGCTCTGGAACCAGCGCACCGATCTGCGGCAGCGGGTCTCCGGCTTTCTCAACGAGCCGACCTGATCAGCGACGGGCGCCACGGCGCCCGTCGCTGATCAGGTCGACGACGGTCAACCGCAGCAGCCGCCGGAGGCGGCGGACGGCGTGGTGGACGGGTCGCTGGGCGTCACCGAGCAGACGCCGGTCTCCGGCAGATCCAGCTGTACGTCCCGGGCGGCGGTCCAGTCACCGGCCAGCGCCGCCGTGACCGAGCGGACCTGCTCGTAGCCGGTGGCCAGCAGGAACGTCGGTGCCCGGCCGTAGCTTTTCATGCCGACGACGTAGTACCCCGGCTCCGGCTGGGTGAGCTCGTCCACCCCGTGCGGCGGGACGGTGCCACAGGAATGCTCGTTCGGGTCGATCAGCGGGGCCAGCATCCGGGCGCAGCCCAGCGCCGGGTCCAGGTCCAGTCGTAGCTCGTCGGCGATCCGGTGGTCGGGGCGGAACCCGGTGGCCGACACGATCCGGTCGGCGGCCAGCGTCCGGCCGTCGGTTGCGATCAGTTCGGCCCGGCCGCTGGCGGTGGCGCGTACGGTGTGCACGCCGAATCCGCTGACCAGCTCGACTCGGCCGGAGTCGAGCAGCAACCGCAGTCCGGTGCCCAACTTGCCGCGGCCAGGCAGAGCGTCGGCATCGCCGCCGCCCAACGCCCGGTCGATGGTCGCGCCCCGGGTGACCCAGCTGACCTGGGTGCCCGGCTCCTGAGCAGCCAGCTCGGCGAGGGCCAGCAGGGTGTTGGCGGCGGAGTGGCCGGCACCGACGACCACGGTGTGCCGGCCGGTGTGGTCGGCCCGGTGGGCACCGAGCACGTCCGGCAGAGCGGTGCTGATCAAGTGGGCTGCCTGCGGCTCGCCGTGGGCGGGCAGCCCGTTGACGCCCAGGACGTTCGGCGTACCCCAGGTGCCGGAGGCGTCGATGACGGCACCGGCGCTGAGCTCCGTACCGTCGGCGAGCCGGACCACGAACGGTGCCTGCTCGCGGCCGTCGGTGCGGACCCGGTCGATGCCGGTGCGGCCCAGTGCGACGACCCGCGCGCCGTACCGGATCCGACCGGCCAAGTCGGGCAGCTTGGCCAGCGGTTCGAGGTAGTCGCCGACCAACTCGGCGCCGGTCGGCAGGTGCTCGGGATCGGGGGCGGCCCAGCCGGCGGCGTCGAGCAGCCGGCGGGCGGCGGTGTCGATGTTGTAACGCCAGGGGGAGAAGAGCTGAACGTGCCCCCACCTGCCGACCGCCGCGCCAGCGTTGCCACCAGCCTCCAGCAGGACCCAGGGCAGGCCGCGTTCGTGCAGGTGGGCGGCGGCGGCCAGGCCGACCGGTCCGGCCCCGATGACGATGGCCGGTTGCTCTTCGTTGATCATGGATCCCTCCGTGCTGGCGAGCGTTTGCAGTCTTGATGATCGTCGAATCAACCATACGATGCCCGCTGTTTCGACGATGGTCAAGTTTGACACTCGTCAAATCAGCTGGCTGGGTGATTCCATCTGGTCAGCGGTAACCTGCCACCCGTGGGTGTCACCAGTCACGGCCGTACCGACCGACTCGACCTGCACGACCCGACCCTGCGTGAGTGGCAGAGCAAAGGTCGGGCCAACCGCCGGGTACGGCTGCGCCTGGCCGGCTGAGATGATCCGCGCCTTCCTCGACGGTGTCCGGCTGTTCCTGCGGGGCTTCGGCACCTACGCCCGCAACCCGAAGATGGTGCTGCTCGGGCTGATCCCGGCGGTGATCGCCGGGGTGCTGTTCGTGGCCGCGTTCGTCGGTTGGACAGCCGTCGTGGTCGACGTCGCCGGCTGGCTCACCCCGTTCGCCGACGACTGGTCGGCGGGCACCCGGGACGCGGTACGCGGTGCGGTCGCCGTCGCGTTGCTGGCCCTCGGTGGGCTGATCGGTGTACTCACCTTCACCGCCGTGACCCTGTTCATCGGGGATCCGTTCTACGAGAAGATTTCCGAACGGGTGGAGGAGCAGCATGGCGGGGTGCCGAACGGGGTCGACGTACCGTGGTGGCGGTCGCTGTGGCACAGCCTGCTCGACTCGGCCCGGCTGATCGCGTTTGGCATCGTCATCGGGATACCGCTGTTCCTCTGCGGGTTCATCCCGGTCGTCGGGCAGACCGTGGTGCCGGTGGTCGCCGCCCTGTTCGGCGGCTGGCGGCTCGCACTTGAGCTGGTCGGTTCCGCGTTCTACCGCCGTGGGCTGCGGCTGCCGGACCGGCGGGTGGCACTGCGCAGCAACCGGCCGAAGGCGCTCGGCTTCGGGGTGGCGGTCTTCTGCTGCTGCCTGATCCCGTTCGGCGCGGTACTGGTCATGCCGGCGGCGGTGGCCGGCGCGACGCTGCTCGCCCGCCAGTCGCTCGACCAGCCCACCGACGGGCCACCGCAGCTTGCTCCGCCCGCTTAGTGGCTGGCGGCCTGTGCGGCGTTTAGCGGCTGGCGGCCTGGGCGGCGTCGCGGACCTCACCGACCAGCTCCTCGATCACGTCCTCCAACGCGGCCAGGCCGGTCAACCGGCCGTCGGCGTCCACCACCCGGGCCAGGTGGGCGCCCCGTTGCTGCATGACCGTCAGGGTGTCCCGCATCGGCTGGGTGGCCCGAACCGTGACCAGTGGCCGGATCAGCCGGGAGTCGACCGCCCGGTCCCGGTCCTGCGCCGAGGCCCCGAGCACGTCCTTGACGTGCAGGTAGCCGGTGACCTGTGCGGCGCCGTCGACGACCGGGAAGCGGGAGTAGCCGGTGTCGGCGCAGCGCTTCTCCAGCTCGACCGGCGTGCTGGTGGCGGAGACCGTGACCAGCGAATCCAGCGGGATCGCCACCCGGGCGGTCGGCTGGTCGCTGAACGCCAGCGCCCCGGTCAGCAGCCGGTGCTCGTGCTCGTCGATCAGGCCCTCACGGCGGGACTGGGCGATGAAGCCGGAGACCTCCTCCCGGGTGAAGGTGGAGGTCACCTCGTCCTTCGGCTGCACCCGCAGCAGGCGCAGGACGATGTTGGCGAGCTGGTTGAGCAGCCAGATCAGTGGCCGCAGCACGGTGACGACGCCGTACAGGACCGGGCCCAGGACCATCGCGGACCGCTCCGGACCGGCGAGGGCGATGTTCTTCGGCACCATCTCGCCAATCACCATGTGCAGGAAGACCACGATTGCCAGGGCGATGGCGAACGCGATCGGGTGCACCAGCGCGTCCGGCACCCCGGCGGCGGCGAAGGCCGGCTCCATCAGGTGCGCCACGGCCGGCTCGCCGATGGCACCCAGGCCGAGCGAACAGACGGTGATGCCGAGCTGGGCACCGGCCATCATCAGTGACACGCTCTCCATGGCCCGTAGGGTGACCCGGGCCAGCCGGGACCCGTCGGCGGCTCGTGGCTCGATCTGCGTCCGCCGGGCCGAGATCAGTGCGAACTCGGCACCGACGAAGAACGCGTTGCCGGCGAGCAGCAGCACCCCGATGAGGATCGCCAACCAGTCACTCATGACGCGGTCTCCTCCGGGTGCCCGGCTGAGTGGCCGTTCCGGCGTCCGTCAGGAGACCCGGCTGCCGCGGTGGGGTCGGCGCGGCGCAGCAGCAGCCGGTCGGCGCGGCGGCCGTCGACCCGGGTCACGGTCAGTTCCACCGGTACGGACGTGGGCAGCCCGTCCGGGTCCGGGTGTTCGCGGTCGTCGGCGACGACCGTGACAGTGTCACCGACCCGGGGCAGCCGGCCGAGCTCCTCGATGATCACCCCACCGAGGGTGTCGGAGATCCGGCCCTCCGGCAGGTCGAGCCCGGTCAGCCGGGCCGCCTCGTCGGGCCGCAGCAGGCCGGAGAGCTGCCACGAACCGTCGGCGGCGCGCTGGTGTCGGCCGGTCGGCCGGTCCTGCTCGTCGGCGATCTCCCCGACGATCTCCTCGACCAGGTCCTCCAGGGTGACGATGCCGGCGGTGCCGCCGTACTCGTCGACCACCACCGCCATCTGCAGTCCCCGGCTGCGCAGCGTGCCGAGCAGCGGGTCCAGCTCGGCGGTCTCCGGGACCTCGGGCAGCTCGACCATCACGGACCGCACGGGCCGGTCGTCGCGCTCCCCGGCCGGTACGGCGAGGGCATGCTTGAAATGGACGGCGCCGAGCACCTCGTCGACTCCGGTGCCGGTGACCGGGAAGCGGGCGTGTCCGGTGGCTGCGGCCAGCCGCAGCACCTCGGCCACCGGTGCGTCGGTGGTGACGAACCGGACCCGGGGCCGGGGGGTCATCACGTCGGCGGCGGTCCGCTCGCCGAAGTCGATCGACCGGGAGACCAGCTCGGCGGTCTCCGCATCCAGGGTCCCTTCCTCGCCGGATCGGCTGACCAGCGACGCCAGCTCCTGAGGCGTACGGGCGGACGCCAGTTCCTCGGTTGGCTCGATGCCGAAGGCCCGCAGGATCCGGTTGGCCGTACCATTGAGGAACCGGATCAGGGGCCCGGTGGCGGCGGTGAAGCCGCGCTGCGCGCCGGCGACCGCCCGGCCGACCCGCAGCGGTTCGGCGATTGCCCAGTTCTTCGGCACCAGCTCGCCGAAGGTCATCTGGAAACCGGTGGCCAGGACCAGCGCCAGCGTCAGCGCAAGTGCGGTGGTCGCGCCGTCCGGCAGGCCGGTGAGCCCGAGCGGGCCGCGTAGCAGGGTGGCCAGTGACGGCTCGGCGAGGAAGCCGACGACCAGGCTGGTCACGGTGATGCCGAGCTGGGCGCCGGACAGCTGGGTGGACAGCGTCCGCAGGCCGCGCAGCAGGCCCGCCGAGCGGCGGTCACCGGCGGCGGCCTGCCGCTCCACGGTCGCCCGGTCGACCGTCACGAAGGCGAACTCGGCGGCGACGAACACGGCGTTGGCGGCGACCAGCAGCACCGCGGCGCCCAGCAGCGCCCACTCCATCACCGCCCGGTCACTCCTTCGACGGTGACGGGGCGGCCGGGACTGGGAGGGTCGCTGGTGGTGGGCATGGTTCTCAGCATAGACAGGCGGACGCTGCGCCAACCTTCGAGTTCACTGAGAACAGTAGCGAGAAGTACTCGTACAATTACTTTGCGTACCTGATATCTGCTGTTCAGCAACCTCTCAGGCTGCCCAGCTAGCATCTTCGGCAACCCCGGTTCCAAAATAGACACATCTGATCATGTTGTGCGGCAACGAGCGGCGCGTCCGGGGATCGCGCCAGCGTACCGCCAGGGAGAGATAGCCACGTGGTCTTCAAACGGATGCTCCGAGCCTTCGGAGTCGGTGGACCGACTGTCGACACCGTCCTGTCCAACGCCAGCACCCGCCCCGGCCTGACCCTGGCCGGCCAGGTCGACATCACCGGCGGCGACCACGAGGTGGAGATCGACCAGATCACCGTCGCGCTGGTCACCCGGGTCGAGATGGAGACCGACGACGAGGAGTACGACGGTACGGTCGAGTTCCATCGGGTTCCGGTCTGCGGCGAGCTGCGTCTTGCCGCCGGGCAGCAGTTGTCGCTGCCGTTCGAGATCGACGTGCCGTGGGAGACGCCGGTCACCGACATGTACGGTCAGCGGCTGCCCGGCATGACCATGGGCCTGCGTACCAAGATCTGGGTCCGCGGTGCCATCGACCCGGGTGACCTCGACGACGTGCACGTCTATCCGCTGCCGGTGCAGGAGCGGATCCTGGAGGCGTTCGCTGCGCTCGGACTGCCGTTCACCGGTGCCGACCTGGAACACGGCCAGCTGGCCGGCCTGCCCCAGACCATGCCGTTCTACCAGGAGATCGAGTACGCGTCGGCACCGCAGTACCCGGGGGTCAGCCAGGTTGAGCTGACGTTCGTCGCCGACCCGTACGGAGTGACCGTGGTCCTGGAGTTCGACAAGAAGTCCGGGTTGTTCACCCCCGGCCACGACGCGTACGGCCACTACCGGATCGAGCACGCGGCCGCCGAGAGCATCGACTGGATCAGCCTGGTCGACTCCTGGCTGCGGCAGTCGCTGGAGCAGCGACACGCGCTGCTCGGCGGCTACGGGGGTGGTCACGCCCATGGCGGGTACCACGGTGGACACGAGGACAGTGGCTCTGGGATGGGTGGCGTACTCGCCGGTGCGGCCGGCGGCGCCGTTGCCGGTTTCGCCGCCGGCATGGTCGCCGAGGAGGTCTTCGACGTCATCGGCGGCGACGACGAGGAAGACGAACCCGAGGAAGAAGAGTCCGAGGAGTAGCCGCCGGCCCGCGTACCCCCGAGTCAGTGCTGCAGACAGCTGGACTCGTCGGCTCGGCCCGCCGTGGGCCGGGTCATACCCCCACCGAGTAAGGAGAACAAACAGGATGCCGGTCACCGCTGACCTGACCACGCTGGTCGACAAGGCCTACCAGGACAAGTCCCTGACCGAGATCGTCGCCGCGCCGGTCGCCGCGCTGAAGGGCGTCAGTGAGAGCGACGCCAAGCTGCTCAAGGATGCCTTCGGCATCGTCACCGTCGGCGACCTCGGGCGGAACCCGTACTTCCGGACCGCGCAGGCGCTGGTGAATCTCGGCGGCGAGTAGCCGTAGCGGCCGGCCTCGGCCGAGTCTCCAGCGACGGGCGTTGCTGGGGCGAGTTCGGACGGTATCCGGCGGGGCGGTGGGAGATTTCCGCCGACTGCCCCGCCGGATTGTTTCGTATAGATGACGAACCCTCTTGACCCTGGCTGTGTGAGCGCTAACACTGTTCGTATCGAAGAGGATGATTGCGAAGGGTGTCGGTTATGAGGCGATCGCGATCCACGGTCAACTGGCTGGCGGCGACAACCGCCGCCCTGGTGACTGCGGCCACCACCACCGCCGTGGTCGCCGCCGCCCCGGCTGCTGTCACGGCGGCGGTCCCGCCCGCCGTCCAGTTCACCAACCCGATCGTCGAACAGCGGGCCGACCCGCACGTGCACCGGCACACCGACGGGTACTACTACTTCGTCGCCACCGTCCCCGAGTACGACCGGATCGTCATGCGCCGGGCCACCACCCTGCAGGGCCTGGCCGCCGCCACCGAGCGGGTGATCTGGCGCAAGCACTCGACCGGCGAGATGGGCGCGCACATCTGGGCACCCGAGCTGCACTTCATCGACGGCAGGTGGTACATCCACTTCGCCGCCGGCCGGGCCGAGGACATCTGGGCCATCCGCCCGTACGTGCTGGAGTCCTCTGCCGCCAACCCGCTCGACGGACCGTGGACCGAACGCGGCCAGATCCAGCCCTCGCGCCCCGGCTTCTCACTGGACGCCACCACGTTCGTCCACAACGGAGTGCGCTACCTGGCCTGGGCCGAGTACGCCGGCAGCAACTCCAACATCTACCTGGCGCGGATGGTCAACCCGTGGACGTACACCGGCACCCCGGTCATGATCAGCACCCCGACGTACGCGTGGGAGACCCGCGGCTACCGGGTCAACGAAGGCCCGGCGGTGATCATCCGCAACGGCCGGGTCTTCATGACCTACTCGGCCAGCGCCACCGACGCCAACTACGCCGTCGGGCTGCTCACCGCGTCGGCGAGCAGCAACCTGCTGAACGCGTCATCGTGGACCAAGAGCCCGAACCCGGTGCTGGCCAGCAACAGCCGGACCGGCCAGTGGGGGCCGGGGCACAACTCGTTCACCGTCGCCGAGGACGGCAGCGACGTGATCGTCTACCACTCCCGCAACTACGAGCGGTACCTCGGCAACGGCTACGACCCGCTGAGTGACCCCAACCGGCGTACCCGGGTGCAGAAGGTCTACTGGAACGCCGACGGCACACCGAACTTTGGCGTACCGGTGCCGGACGGTGCCACCCCGGTCCGGCTCAGCGCCCACGACCAGCCGGACCGCTACCTGCGGCACTGGGAGTACCGGGTCCGCCTTGAGGCGAATGTAACGAATTTGGCCGATTCGCAGTTCCGGGTCGTCCCCGGGCTGGCCAACTCGGCCGGTGTCTCGCTGGAGTCGACCAACTTCCCCGGCTACTACCTGCGGCACCGCAACCACCAGATCTGGGTGGAGGCCAACGACGGGTCGAGCCTGTTCCGGCAGGACGCCACCTTCATGGCGCGAGCCGGGCTGGCCGACGCCGGCAAACTGTCGCTGGAGTCGGTCAACTTCCCCGGCCAGTACGTCCGCCACCGCGACGGCCTGTTCTACCTGGAAGCCGTACCGGACGCCGCCGGCCGCGCCTCGGCCACCTTCACCGTCAGCTGACCCGACCGCCAACACCCGGCACCGTACGACAGCGCGCCACCAGCTGGGCGTACGGTGCGGGGGTGGCACAAGCGGAGATCTACGTCAGCACGGACGTCGAGGCGGACGGGCCGATCCCCGGCCCGCACTCGATGTTGAGCTTCGCCTCGGCGGCGTACACGGCAGGCAAGGAACTGGTCGGCACGTTCAGCGCCAACCTGGTCACACTGCCCGGTGCCAGCGGTGCGCCGCAGACGATGGCGTGGTGGGAGACACAGCCGGAGGCGTGGGCGGCGTGCCGGGCAGACCAGGAGGAGCCAGCGGCGGCGATGGCCCGCTACACCGAATGGCTCGCCCAGCTGCCGGGGCGGCCGGTGTTCATCGGTTACCCGGCGGCGTACGACTTCATGTTCGTCTACTGGTACCTGATCCGCTTCACCGGATCGAGCCCGTTCTCCCACTCGGCGCTGGACATAAAGACGTACGCCATGGCGCTGCTGGGCACGGGCTACCGGACGACGTCGAAGCGGACCATGCCCCGCGAGTGGTTCGGCGAGCACGACCATGAGCATGTCGCCCTGGACGACGCGATCGAGCAGGGCGCGCTGTTCTGCGCCATGCTCGCCGCCAACCCTGCGACCCGCTGACGCGGCAACCCGCTTCTGCACTGATGTGAGGCTGAGATACCTATCGCCGCCAAGTTAGGGTGTCTCAGCCTCACATCGTGTGCCGGCGATACCGTCACACCCGCGCGACGCGCCAAGAAGGTGACGCGATGCGACAAGCTGTCTGGCTGCTCGACGTCGACGGAGTCGTCAACGTGACCCGCCCCGGCTGGGGCGCGGCACCGTGCAACGGCACCGCACATGTCGGCGCGGTGGAGTATCGGCTGCGGTGGGCACCGGCGCTCATCGACCGGATCCGGGCGATGCACCGGGCCGGCGCGGTCGAGATCCGCTGGTGCAGCACCTGGTGCGTCGAGGCGGACCAGGTGGAACGTCTCTTCGGCCTGCCTCGACTCGGACGCAGCTGGACCCACGAGATGTCCACGTCGACCGCTGCGGGGGCGAAGCTTGGCGCCGCACGTGAGGTCGTCGCGCAGGGACGGCCGCTGATCTGGACCGACGACGCCGAGACGCCGACCGGTGGCCCCGTGTACGAAGAACTCACCGCCAGCGGGCGGGCGCTCCTGATCGCTCCGCTGCCGAATCGTGGACTTCAGCCAGCGCACCTGGATCAGATCGAAGCCTTCGTTGCGAGCGCTGCCGCCAGTGCTGAGGTGGACGAAACTGCTGCCCTGCATACAGCGCGGCGGCTACTCGGTGAGCCCGCAGAGTCATCCGCCGACCTGATCGGCTGACCTGTCCCTACCGTCCATCGACGTCGAGGATTCCGCTCCAGTCGCGGCTGATCGACATCAGCTCGTTGACGTCGGCAGCTGAGTGCCGCCGGCCGTGGCGCGGAAGCCGACGCTCGAACGGTACGGGGATGGGGGTGTCCGGCTCCGCGGGGATCAGATCGCCGAGAGCGTCGGGCAGCGAGCTCAGCAAGTCGGCGACCGCCTGTTCGACGGTGTCCTGGGTGAGCACGCCGGTGGGGCGACCGCCGACGGTGACCGTCAGGCCGAGGCGGAGCGCCACAGCGATTGCTGTCGCCGGCGACGGTGGGTGGGTGCTGTCCGGTGGACCCGTTGTCCGGCCGAGCCACAACCGCCACGGGTCGATCGACTCGGCAGCGATCGCCTCGGCTTCCAGGGCGTACCGCTGGTCGGCCGGCAGGTCGGGCCGCCACTGCCTGGGGAGTTGCAGCCAGGTGGCGAGAACCGGCTCGTCCGGGGCCTCCGGGTCGTAGAGGTGGGCGACGCCGGCCGAGACGACCGCACCGGTGTCGACGTTGGCGACCGTGAGCACCAACTGGGCGCGCCGTGCTCCGTCGCCGGCCGAGCCCGGCCCGGTGTGTCGCTCGGTCACCGGTAGCCGGACGGGGAGGCCGTCGGGGCATGGCCACTCTGCCAGCGGCGCAACGCGTCCTTGATCCGGTCGTTCTGCTCCCAGGTGCGGTCCAACTCGGCGTACACGATGGCCAGGTCGTGGGCTACCCGGTCGAGGAACGCGGCGACGTCGGCCGGGTCGAGCCCGCCCCGGCCGGTGATGCCGCTGACCGAGCGGAAGTGCTGGCTGCGGACCTGCCAGGGCCGGATCGGCCGGTACCCGGTCGGTCGCTGGTTGCGGCTGTTTCCGGGTACGCGGTACACGCCGTTGCCGCCGGGCCAGTCGCGCGGTGGCAGGGACACCATCCGACGCCGTTGCCGTCGCATCCGCCACCGTCGCCACAGTTCTCGCATCGCGCTTTCCTCCCCTTGCGTGTCAGGTGTGTGGAAGGGGTGGCCCGGCCGCATTGCCGAACCGGCCGGGCCACCCCGCCCCAATCGCCGCAGCCCTCCTTGGCAGTACGGCAACCAGGGCAGTCTTCGATTCACGGCGGATCGATCGGATAAGGGCCCGGGGCGCGTGCGTACTCCATTTCGGTGTTACTTGCGGGAACGCGGTGTCGGCCGCGTCGTGGCCACGGACCAGCACCGGAGCGGCCATGGCACGGGGGTTCCTGGCTGTTCCGGTGTTGACGGACGTGGCCGTGAAATGGTTTTCTCGCACGCGCCCCGGGGGCTCGGTCCTCCGTGGATCTCGCTTTCTCATCTTCCTACCCCTCTACCCTGGACTATCCACCCCATGCAATGGAAGATGTGGGAGTCGGAGGGTTCTCGGAGAGATCCTACGAATCTGATAAGGGGGCCGATAATGATCGACTTGCAGGAGGCCATCCGCAAGGAGCGGACCGCGCGAGGGCTGTCGCAGGAGCAGCTCGGCGCGCTGGTCGGGGTGAGTGGGTCGTCGATCGGCAGCTACGAGGCGGGGCGGCTCATCCCGGTGCCGGCGATCGCCAAGGCACTCGACGGCGTCTTCGAGACCGGCGACCGGATTCAGCGGCTGGCGGCCCATGCGCGCGGGCAGTCGATCGCGCCGTTCCTGCGCTCGTGGGCCGAGAACGAGGCGCAGGCGAGCATCCTGCGCTACTTCGAACTCTCCGTCGTGCCGGGGCTGTTGCAGACCGAGGCGTACGCCCGACAGTTGCTCACCGACGTCGGCCCGGTCGACGATGTCGAGACGGCGCTGGCCAACCGACTGGCCCGGCAGGAGATCATCACCCGGGCGGATAATCCGGCGCACTTCGTCGCGGTGCTCGACCGGTCGGTGCTGCATCGGCAGGTCGGCTCGCCCGACGTGATGGTGGAGCAGTTGACCGCGCTGGCCGCCGCCTGTGACCGGCCCAACGTGCGGGTGCACGTCGTGCCGGCGACCGCCGGGGCGTACGCCGGGCTCAACGGTCCGTTCGTGCTGGGAACGGTGCACGACCGGAGAGTGGGCTACCTGGACACCCACTTCGGCGGCGAGCCCATCGACGATCCGCAACGGGTGCGTCGGCTCGAACAGGTGTGGGAGGATGTCCGCAGCCACGCCCTGCCCATCGCGGAGTCCCGCGAGATGATCGAGAAAGCGGCGCTGACATGGAGCTGACCGGCACCCCGCGCTTCCGCAAGTCGACCAGGTCCAACGGTGCCGGCGGCGCGTGTGTCGAGGTCGCCGACAACCTGCCCGGCGCGGTGCTGGTACGCGACAGCAAGGACCAGACCGGCCCGGTACTCACCTTCGCCCCCGCCGCCTGGTCCACCTTCGTCACCCACCTCGCCACCCACCCCTGACCTCAGTTCCGCGGCTCGGCAACTGGCTGACGATGGCGTGACCGGATCTGAGGAGGCGATGTGGCTCCGGCGGTTCGGTTTCTGCTGATCACGACGGAGCAGATCGTTGTCGTCGTGGTCGCGTTCGCCTTCGTGATGACACTGCTGTTCGACCGGGCGGGCTGGTGGGAGTTCGGTTGGCTCGTTGACCTGCTGCCGCTGCTCACCACGATCGTCGTCATGGCCGTCCGGCGCACGTGCTGCCGACGTTCGAGGACCATCAGCGGTCGACCGGAGACCAAGGGAACATCGTCGACCTGATCGGGCTGTTCCCGGGCGAGGCCGACATCGAGCTTGTGGCCACGCGGTCACGTGATCTCGTCCGGCTGGCGGACCTGTGATGATGTGGTCGCCTGGGGCGGCCAGCTCAGCCTCGACACCGACTCGACCGTTTCCGTGGCAGCGCCTGTTGACTCGCTGCCAGGCTTGGCCGGGGCGCGGTAAAGAGCCTCCGCGTCACGCATCAGCAGGTCTGTAGCGGCTCGGTGCCTACTCTGCTCCGGGTCTCGTGGGCTGGTCAGGCAACCCGCAGGGTGAGCGGACCACGGGACACTACGATCGAAACCTCGGCACCCAGCGCCTCGGCGTACGCGCGCAGTGTGTCCAGGCTGTCGACCTGGCCATGCTCGATCTGGGAGATCCTGGCCTGACTCACCCCGAGTGCCACAGCTACTTCGGCCTGGGTGAGCCCGGCAGACTTACGCATCTCGGCCAACTCGTGTCCCCGGATGCGGCCGATATTCTCGCCGCGAATCGCGGCCCGCTGCGCCTGTGCTTCCTCACTGGCGAGCCACGGCTGTCGGGTGACCGCCTCAGCCTTCACATCGCTCCACCGACGGGCCGTCATGACCCCTCCCCACTCTTGCGCTCGACCAGATACTCCTCGTACCGCGCCTCCGCGACCGGGACGTTCTCCCGGTACCACTGGTTCCATCGGCCCGCCTTGTCGCCAGCGACCAGGATCACCGCGTCCCGTTCGACATCGAAGGCGAACTGCAGACGTATCTCCGAGCGCCCGGCAGAGCCCGGCCGCAGCTCCTTCAGATTGTGCAACCGACTGCCGTGGATCCGGTCGACCATCGGCCGGCCAAGCCCAGGGCCTTCCTCCGCCAGGTGGTCGATCGCCTCCATGACCCGGTTGGCGGAGGTCGGGTCCGACTCGCACAGCCTGAGGTACCACTCCTCAACCGGGGCGACCAGCACGACGTCCCACATGCCCCGAGTATAAACCATGCCTTATATCAGGTGGTCAACCCGCAGCTGCTGAAGTGCGCCTTCCAGTCTATGGTTCACCGCCAGCGGACGGTACGACCTGACTGCGGTCGTGGTGGCGCGGGCGAGCCGCCGGGCGGCGTAGCCGGCCAGGCCGGACAGCCGCAGCAGGCCACCGACCGCCGACATCGCCGCCCTGGCGGCCGGGGTGGCGGGGGCGAGAGCCGAGGCGTCGATCACCGACGGGGCGCCGCTGGCCTGCCAGGCCGCGAAGAGTTCGCCGCTGCCATGGCGGCGGTGGTGACCACGTCGCCGTCGGGGGTGGTCAACCGCTCGGCGGCACCACCGGCCCGGGTGCGTACCAATCGGTCCTGCCGCACCTTGCGGCCGCCGTCGAGCACCCCGTGCACGATGGTGGCGGCGAGGGCTTTGCCGAGGGCACCCGGTTTGACCTCGACCGACGCGACTGCGTCGACGCGTACCCGGGAAGGTTTCTCCTCGGCCGCCAGCAGATGCAGCAGGATGCTCTCGGTCGCGAGCACGCCGAAGCCCGCGCCGTAGACCAGCGTGCGACCGGTCGCCGCCGCCTCCCGGTGCATGGCGTGCAGCGACTCGAACGCGCTCAGTTCGTTGCCGACGTCGACGTAGTGGGTGCCGGCCGGGCAGGCCCGCGCGACCAGCGGCGCGGTGGCCGCGAACGGGCCCACCGTGTTGATCACGACGGCCGGCGCCTCACTGGCCAGCCGGGCACAGACCTCGTCGAGTGAGCCGGTCACCGCCCGGGGGTCCGGAACCGTCCGGGTCGGCCGCTCCCGGTCGCGGCCGACCGCCACCACACCTCGGTGCCTGCCTGCCGCAGTCTCGACTACCTGTTACGCCGACGGGCCGTGATCGACGCCGAACCGGCTCTGCACGAGCGCGAGCTACGCAAGTTTGCGCTGCTGTCGGCGGCACTGGAGCAGGGCTTCCGCGATCGCGGCATCGACGATCTGACCGCCCGGCTGGCCGCCGAGATCGCGGTGACCACGTTCCGGACCGCGGTGACCCGCTGGCTCGACCAGCACGGCGACCCCGACCAGCACGGCGACCCCGACCTCCCCGCCACCATCGACCAGACCCTGGCAGCGATGAGACACCTGGTCGGTACGCCGTCGGCGTGAGGCCGGAACCTCGGATGTTGCCCGCCGTAGCGGCCGCTGAGGGGCGAGCCTGGTCGGCCCAGCCAGTTGGCCAGGTTGACGATGGCCTTTTGTAACGACATGCGTGCGAGATGTCACGCTTGCGGGGTCGGGAATGCCGGTTGAGCTGATGCCACAGGTGCATCAAGATGCACCTGTGGCATCAGGTCGTCGGAGGCACCATGAGGTACCGGAAGTTTGCCGACCCGCCCGACCCGCCGACCCGAAGCCCCAAGCAGGAAGCAGGAAGCACGAGGCCCGGGGCGCGAGGTCCGGGGCCGGGAAGGGCGCGCCGGCCCACTGCCAGGTGGGCCGGCGCAATTGTTCCGATCTTCAAGAATTGCTGGTCAGTAGCAGAGCAGGGTGACGTTCGCAGTGTAGTAGTAGTCGCTGATCTGGGTCACGTACGAGTTGACGACAAAGCAGTCGATGAAGGGGTTGTAGCCGTCAATCTGCGCCCAGATCTCGGCCTGGTACCTGGCGTTGTACACTGCGCTGCTCGCGCTGCTTCCGCTGCCGTAGCCGTAGTAGTAGCCGACCGCAGCCGTGCTGGCGGACGTGGTGCTGGCCTGGGCGTTGGACGACGACTCGGCGGCGACCGCGGCGGTCCCGGTGGCGGCCATCGCGCCCACGACCATCGCCGCGGTGACGGCGACTCTTGCGAGAGTACGCACGGATGTCCCCTTCCTGTTGCGGATTTGATTTCACGGTAACAGTGGCATTCGTGCTCGGCAATGCCTTGTCGTTATTCGGCTCGCGGCGGCGGGGCTGGGGTGACCTGCGACAACTACGAAAAGTCGAAATTGAATTGCGGTTGACCAGTGGTTTTGTGAACTGCGTTTATCTGCATGATCTCGCAAACCGCGCGTACCCAGTCAGGCGAGGGCAGGCGAGGTCAGTCAGGGTCAGAGCGGGACCGGGGCGCGGACCGGGAGCGGACCGGGAGCCGGACCTCAGGCGGAGTCGCGCCGGACGAGTTCGGTGGGCAGCACCACAGCCGGCCCGACGGCCTCGCCGTCGGCCAGCCGCAGTAGCAGCCGGGCCAGCGTCCGGCCGATCTCCTGGATCGGCTGGCGGACGGTGGTCAGCGCCGGGTCCAGGTAGCCGGCCATCTCGATGTCGTCGAAACCGATGATCGCGACGTCGTCGGGCACCCGGCGGCCGGCTTCCCGCAGCGTACGGATGGCACCGTGGGCCATCAGGTCGGAGGCGACGAAGACGGCGTCCAACGCCGGGTCGTCCTCGAGGAGCTGACGCATCGCGACCGCACCCGACTCGCGGGTGAAGTCGCCGGCGGCGACCAGCGACCGGCCACCGGTCTCCCGGATCACCGTCCGGTAGCCGGCGAGCCGGTCCACCCCGGCGATCATGTCCTGCGGGCCGGCGATCGTCGCCACCCGCCGCCGGCCGGATTCGAGCAGGTATCGGACCGCCCGCTCGGCACCGGCCTCGTTCTCCACGTCCACGTACGGCACTCCGGCGCTGACCTGGCCCATCGGTCGGCCGCTGCACACCACCGGCAGGCCGCTGCGGGCCAGGGTGCCGGGCATCGGGTCGACGCCGTGGATCGAGGCGAACATGACTCCGTCGACGTGTCGGCCCAGGGCGTAGCGCTCGACCCGGTCGTGGCTGCCGACCGAGCCGGACATCATCAGCACCAGCTGCTTGTCGGCCGCCTCCAGCTCCTGGCTGACGCCGTGGATGATGCCGGGGAAGACCTGGTCGTCGGAGAAGACCCGGGTGGCGGTCTCCGGCAGGATCAGCCCCATCGAGTCGGTGCGCTGGGTGACCAGGCTGCGGGCGGCCAGGTTGGGGACGTACCCCAGCTCCTGGACCGCCCGTCGAACCGCGTCCTGAATCGGTTCGGCAACTGTGGTGGAGCCGTTCACCACGCGCGACACGGTGGCCCGGGACACGCCGGCCCGGCGGGCCACTGCCTCCAGCGTCGGACGTTCCCTGGCCATGCTCACACCTGTGCTCCCCGTCTGTGAAAGGTGCCACCCCACCTCGGTGAACGCCAGCGGCTCAGCCGATGCCGTTGCGGCGGATCACCTCTTGGTACCACCGTGCGCTGGCCTTTGGCACCCGCCGCTGGGTCAGGTAGTCCACGTACACGATGCCGAATCGCTTGGCGTAGCCGTACGACCACTCAAAGTTGTCCAGTAGGGACCACACGAGGTAACCGCGCAGATCGACCCCGGCGGCGATCGCGGCGTGCGCGGCCCGCAGATGCCCGTCCAGGTAGGCGACCCGGTCGCTGTCGTCGACCCGGTCGCCGTCGGGATGCAGCTGGTCGGGGAACGCGGCGCCGTTCTCCGTGATGATCATCGGTACGCCCGGGTAGTCCCGCCCCAGTTTACTCAGCAGCGCGGTCAGCCCGGACGGCTGGATCTGCCAGCCCATGTCGGTCAGCGGCGGCTCCGGGGCGATGAACTCGATGCCCTCGGTGCCGGGGAACGCCCCGCCACCACCGGGTGCGCCGTCGCGGGCGGCCAGGTAGGTGGGGGAGTAGTAGTTGATACCGAGCAGGTCGATCGGCGCACTGATGATCTTCTCGTCGCCGTCGCGGATGTGGTCCAGACTGGTGAACCGGCTGACGTGGTCGAGGATGCGCTGCGGGTAGCCGCCGCGCAGGATCGGGTCGAGGAAGATCCGGTTTTGCAGGTCCTCGACCAGCTCGACCGCCTTGGCGTCGGCTTCGCTGGCCGGGTCGGCGGGGAACGCCGAGGTCGGATTGACCGTGATCCCGACGGTGGACGCGCCGGCGGCGCGCAGCGCCTGGTTGGCCAGCCCGTGGCCGAGCAGCAGGTGGTGCACGGTCTGGAAGGTGGCGGCCGGGTCGGTGCGGCCCGGGGCGTGCACCCCGGCGCCGTAACCGAGGTACGCCGAGCACCACGGCTCGTTGAGCGTGGTCCAGGTCTGGACCCGGTCGCCGAGCCGGGCGTACACGGCCCGCGCGTACTCGGCGAAGGCCTCGGCCGTCTCCCGGTTGGTCCAGCCGCCCCGGTCCTCCAGGGTCTGCGGCAGGTCCCAGTGGTAGAGGGTGACGATCGGCTCGATGCCGCGCCCGCGCAGTTCGTCGACGAGCCGGTCGTAGAAGTCCAGCCCGTGCGGGTTGACCGGGCCGGTGCCGTCCGGCTGTACGCGCGGCCAGGCGATGGAGAACCGGTAGGTGTGCAGCCCCAGTTCGGCCATCAGCGCCACGTCGTCGCGGTAGCGGTGGTAGTGGTCGCAGGCCACGTCCCCGGTGTGCCCGGCGTGCACCTTGCCCGGCGTACGGCTGAACGTGTCCCAGATCGACGGGCCGCGACCGGCTTCCCGGGCGGCGCCTTCGATCTGGTACGACGCGGTCGCCGCGCCCCAGATGAACGAGTCGGGGAATCGTACGGGCTGGTTGGAGTTCGTCACGCCTTGACAGCACCTTCCATGATGCCGCCGATGATCTGACGGCCGAAAATGATGAACACGATCAGTAGTGGCAGCGTAGCGAGCGCCGTACCGGTGAAGACCTGCGACATGTCGTTGTAGTAGCCGTTCGACAGCGCCCGCAGCGACAACTGCACGGTGGGGTTCTCCGGGTCGTTGAGCACCGCGTACGGCCAGAGGAAGTCGTTCCACATGGTCATGAAGGTGAGCAGGCCGAGCACGGCGGCGGCGGGGCGCAGCGCCGGCAGCACCACGTTCCAGTAGATCCGTAGCGTGGAGCAGCCGTCGACCCGGGCTGCCTCGATCAGTTCGGTGCTGACCGCCTGGCTGGCGTACTGCCGCATCAGGAACACCCCGAAGCCGGTGACCAGCGCCGGCACGATGACCGCGGCGAGCCGGTCGTTCCAGTCCAGCTGGCTCATCAGCATGTACAGCGGGATGACGCCGAGCTGGGTCGGCACCATCATCGTCGCGATGATCACCAGCAGCAGGGCGTTGGAGCCCTTGAACCGCAGTTTGGCGAAGGCGAACCCGGCCAGCGACGAGAACAGCACCACGGAGAAGGTGACGGTGCCGGCGACGATCGCCGAGTTGATCATGCCGGTGAGGAAGTACGCGTCCGGATTGTTGAACAGCCGCTCGATGTTGCCCGGCAGGTTGCCGCCCGGGGTCAGCGGCGGCGGGATCTGCCCCATCGCGTCGCTGGACCGGGTGGCGACCACGAACATCCAGTAGATCGGGAAGATCGACATCAGCCCGGCGACGATCAGCGTCGCGTACGTCAGTTTGCTGGCGCTCCACAGGTGCTGACTGGCTTTCACGGTGCTCACCCCTGCTTCCGGGTGCTGTTGCCGAGCCGGCGGATCACCAGCACGTTGATCAGCGAGATGACGACGATCAGGGCGAACAGCATCCAGGCGATCGCCGAGCCGTAGCCGAAGTTGAAGTGCGGCGCGAACGCGTTCTCGAACATGTACATGGTCATGGTCTGCGACTCGCGCAGCGGCCCACCCCGGATCGGGTTGGGGCCGGAGTTGAACAGCAGCGGCTCGGTGAACAACTGCAGCCCGCCGATGGTGGAGATGATGACGCAGAAGACGATCGTCGGCCGCAGCATCGGCACGGTGATCGACCAGAACTGCCGGGCGGGTCGCGCGCCGTCGATCGCCGCCGACTCGTACAGGTCCTTCGGAATGGACTGCATCGCGGCCAGGAAGATCAGCGCGTTGTAGCCGGTCCACCGCCAGTCGACCATCGTCGAGATCGCCACCCAGGCGCCGAACCGGGTGTTACGCCAGTCGACGGCGTCGACGCCGACCAGGTCCAGCGCCCAGTTGATCATGCCGAACTCGCGGCTGAACAGCTGGCCGAAGACGATCGCGACGGCCGCCGTCGAGGTGATGTTCGGGATCAGGATGCTCATCCGGAACGAGGTGCGGGCCCGCAGCTGCCGGTTCAACAGGTGGGCCAGCCAGAGCGCCAGCAGCAGCTGCGGCACGGTGGAGATGACGAAGATGCCCAACGTGTTGAGCACCGAGTTCCAGAAGTCGCCGTCGCCGAGCAGCCGGCTGTAGTTGTCGAAGCCGACGAACGGGTGCTCGGCGGCGAGCAGGTCCCAGTCGTGCAGCGACACCCAGAACGTGTAGCCCAGCGGGTAGGCGCCGAAGATCGCGAACAGCACGAAGAACGGCGCGATGTACAGGTACGGGGATGCTTTGGTGTCCAGCCGGGCCAGCCACAGCCGGGGCCGCCGGTGCGGCGGCTCGGGCTGTCGCCGGGCCGGCCGGGTGGCGTCGGCGGCCGGCTGCCCCGGCTCGACCTGCGCCACCCGGCCCGCGGTCACTTCTCGGCCGCCGTCTTGGCGTTGTTCACCGCGTCGGTCCAGCCCTCGTCGGGCGTACGCTGACCCAGCTCGACCGTACGGACGGCGTTCTCCACCTCGGTGCGGACCGCCTGGTTCTTCGGTCCCATGTAGACCGGCTTGAGGTTCTTGGCGCCCTCACCGAAGATCTGCCCGATCGGGGCGTCGTTGAAGTACTCGCTGGTCGCCTCCAGGATCGCCGGATCGTCGAGCGCCTGCGGCGACGACGGCAGCGGGCCCTTGGCCTTGAACGCCCCGATGTGCCCCTCCGGGCTGGTCAGGAACTTGACCAGCTTGACGGCTTCCTCCTGGTGCTCGCTCTGCGCCGGCACCGCCAGGTGCGATCCGCCCCAGTTGCCGCCGTCACCGGGCACCTTGGCGATGTCCCATTTGCCGGCCGCCTCCGGGCCGGCGTTGCCCTCGATGACCCCGGTCATCCAGGCGGGGCAGGCGATGGTGGCGAACTTGGCCTGCTTGAACGCGGCCACCCACTCGTCGGACCAGGCACCGTACTTGCCGCTCAGATCGGAGTCGATGATGTCCATGGTGATGTCCCAGGCCTGCTTGACGGCCGGGTTGGTGTCGACGACGAGGTTGTCGTCGAGGTCGTAGTAGTGGTAACCCTCGGCGGCACCGGCGGTCTGCAGCACGATCGTGTTGAATGTCTGGGTCGCCGCGTCCAGGAACGACGCGCCGGTGTCGGCCTCGATGAACCGCCCGCCGACGGAGATGTAGTCCTGCCAGGTCGGCCAGAGCGCGGAGACCTCGTCGCGGTCGGTCGGCAGCCCGGCGGCCTCGAACAGGTCGGTGCGGTAGCACATCGCCATGCCGCCGACGTCGGTGCCGAGCCCGATCAACTGGCTGCCGTCGGCGGTCAGCGCCTGGTCCCACTTCCACGGCATGAAGTTGCCTTCGAGCTCGGCGGCGCCGTGGTCGAGCAGGTTCACGAAGTTCTGCGGATTGGCCTTGTACTCGATGAGCAGGCCCTCCTCGATGGCGACGACGTCGCCTGCACCCTTGCCGGCGGCCAGCCACTGGGTCAGCTTGGGGGAGTACTCGTCAAGGTTGGTACCGGTGCCCCGTTCGACGATCTTGATCCCGGGGTTCTCGGCCTCGTACTGCTTGTACAGCTCCTCATAGCCGAACTGGCCGAAGACGTCGACGGTCAGGGTGATGGTGCCGTCGTCGGCGGCTTCGTCGCCGCCGCAGCCGGTAGCTGCGGCGAGCACGGTGACCGCGGCGGCGGTCGCGGTGACCAGTCGGCGGCGTGAATCGGTGCCCATGGATTGACCCCTCTCGGATCCAGGCATGGTGGGGTGCGGAAACTGCGTGTTTGCTGGCTGGCTCTCTGTCGACCCTGGCGGCCTGACCGACTGGCCGGGCGTGGTCGGTGAGAGCGCTCTCACGAGAGTGGGAGGTCAATCACTGCCTGTCAAGAGAGCGTTCTCAGAACGTTGCCGGCGCGTTACCTACCCCGGAGCCGACGGACGGAAGAGCGGGCAGTGGGTCAGCCGACCCGCAGCGCGTCCAGCAGCGCTGCGTCGCCGGAGACGTCCAGCACGTCGAACTGCACCCGACCCCAGAGTGCGAGGAGCAGGTCACTCGCGGTGCCGGTGGCCAGGGTCCGGGTGTGGTGATCATCGGAGTCGAGGATCGTGTCGGTGTCCAGCAGCGCCATACCCTCGCCCCGCAACCGGACGTACCACTCCTGTTCGGCGTCGGTCGCCACCAGATGCGCCACTCCGTACGCTGGCTGGCGCCTGCGCCGCCGGCCCGCCGGCAGCCAGGAGTCCAGCACCTCGCTGATCCCGTCGGCGGCCAGCTTCGCCTCCACCGGCTCCACCCCGGCGATCGCCGTCTGCGCGTCCCAGCGGTGCACCGCGGTCTCGTGCGCCATCCGCCGGACCCAGAAGCCCACCTTCTTGGCTTGCGGCGCCCAGTTCCATGCCGGTATCTCCGGGTCGAGCCCGTCCAGCAGGGTGACCAGCGCGTCGAACTCCTGCTGCCACCAGCCGACCGCCTCGGCCCCGTCGGGTTTGGCAACCACCGGCGGCCGCTCCTCCCGCGGATCGGCGACACCGCGCGACACGGTCTCCCGCACCCACACGTACACGACGCCGAGATGGTGCACCAGGTCGACGACCGTCCAGTCCGGGCAGGACGGCACCGGCGCGTCCAGCGGCACCTGGGCGATCGCGGCCCGGAACGCCGGACCGTCCGCCCGTAGTGCGCCGAGCCAGAAGTCCTTGGAGCCGTGCAGCCTGCTCATCATGATCCTCCGGGTCGAGCCGACAGCCAGTGGCGTGGCGCGGGTGGAATCCAGCCTAGGGTGAGGGGTGTGCCTGACGTTAGTGCCCACGCGCCATCTGCTGAAGACCCGACGGCCCTTGCGCCGTTGGCACGCTATACCACGCTCGCCCTCGGCGGCCCGGCCGACCGGCTGGTCACCGCGACCACCGCCGACGAGTTGACCGAGGCGGTCCGTGACGCCGGCCGGCGCGGGGAGCAGATCTTGCTGCTCAGCGGCGGCAGCAACGTGGTCATCGGCGACGACGGCTTCCCCGGCACGGTGATCCTGGTCCGCTCCACCGGGTTCCAGGTGGTCACCGAGGAACCGGCGAGGGCTGGTGGTCCGGCCACCGTCACCATTCGGGTCGAGGCTGGCGAGCCGTGGGACGACCTGGTCGCGGCGACCGTCGCCGCCGGCTGGTCCGGGGTGGAGTGCCTGTCCGGCATCCCGGGCGCTGCCGGCGCCACCCCGATCCAGAACGTCGGCGCCTACGGTCAGGAGGTCGCCGAGACCGTGCAGGCCGTGCACGTGCACGACCGGCTCACCGACGAGCGGTACGCGTTGCCTGCCGCCGACTGCCGGTTCGCCTACCGCGACAGCCTGTTCAAACGCAACGACCGCTACCTGGTGCTGGCGGTGGACTTCCAACTGGCCCGCAGCGAACTGTCCACCCCGGTGCGCTACGCCGAGCTTGCCCGCAGCCTCGGCGTCGCCGTCGGTGACCGGGTGCCGCTGGCCGACGCCCGTGCCGCCGTGCTGCGGCTACGGGCCGGCAAGGGGATGGTGCTCGACGCCACCGACCCGGACACCCGCTCGGTGGGCTCGTTCTTCACCAACCCGGTGCTGGACGCCGCCGCCGCGCGGCGGTTCCACGCCCGGGTCGCCGCCGCCGGGACGGGCGAGCCGGCGACCTGGCCGGTCGCCGGTGGCGACGCGGTCAAGGTCAGCGCGGCGTGGCTGATCGACAAGGCCGGGTACGGCAAGGGCTACCCGGGTGGCGACGCGCCGGTCGCCATCTCCAGCAAGCACACCCTGGCACTCACCCACCGGGGCGGCGGCAGCACCGCCGCGCTGCTCGACCTGGCCGGCACCATCAGGGACGGGGTCCGCGACCGGTTCGGCGTCGCACTGCACCCGGAGCCGGTCCTGATCAACTGCTCGTTCGACTAGACGAGTTGTTCCGAAGTCCCGTCAGTGGTCGTAGGCGATCAGGGACCGGGTGACGGGTGCGCCGGTCTTGTTGTTGTGCCAGATCGCGGCGGCCATCGCGAGGAGTCGCTGGGCCACCCGTACGGCGACGCCGACGAAGGTCCGCCCACCGTGTTCCTCAAGATCAAGCTGGCCCTTGAGGGTGTCGTTGACCGACTCGATCAGCTGCCGGACCTTCTTGAGCATCGGTTCGCCGTAGCGGGCCTTCTCCCGCTTGCGTGACGGGCGTAGCAGGGTGATGCCCTGGTCGGCGAGTTCCCGCTCGAGTGGTCCGGACGCGAAGCCCTTGTCGCTGATCAACAGGATGCCGTCGTGTTCGGCGACGACACCGGCCTCGACCTCCAGCATCGCGGCGAGGACCTCCCGCTCGCCGATCTTCGGGTTCGCCAGGGCCCACAGGATCGGCATCCCGGTCGGGGTGCAGACCAGGTACAGGCGCAGTCCCCAGAAGAACCGGGAGTGGGAGGCGCAGTAGCCGTATCCGGCCCAGCCGGCCAGGTCCGAACGTTGCACGGTGGGGCGGGACATGCCGCACGGCACCGGGGTGGAGTCGACGATCCAGTGGTTGTCGAACCAGAAGTCGCTGTCGCGGGCCAGGTTCCGGATCGTCTTCTTGATCAGCGGGAGGGCGGCGCGGAGCCGTTTGTTGTAGCCGGGCCGCTGCGGTAGGTAGGGGAACATGCCGGCCAGGTGGACCCGGGCGTAGCGGATCCAGTGGGCTTCGGAACGGGCGCCGAGCAGGACCTGCGCCACGGCCAGGCAGACCAGTTCGGAGTCGGTCAGCAGTGGTGGTCTGCCGCGCCACCGGGGCGTGCGGATGCTGTCGTCGATCTTCACGTACAGTGCGGTCAAGAGGGTGTCCAGGTCTTGCGTCACAACATGATCTTGGATGCCCTCTCCTCATGCCCGGACATCGACCCCTGACTTCGGAACTACTCGTCTAGCTGACCCGCCGGCAGGATTCGACCGTTGCGCCGTCGGTCGGGGCCACCGCCGACCAGGGCACGGTCAACTCGCCGAGCCGCCACCGCGCCGGTCGGTCCAGCACCGGCCAGCCGCCGTCCCGCAGCGCCGACACCGTGTGCAGCCAGCGCTGCCGTGGCCCGTACGGCCTATAGCCGGCCGCCGCCCGCCAACTCTCGTCGAGCGCCCGCAGCAGCGCGTGCACCCGCTCGCCCGGCACGTTGCGGTGGATCAGCGCCTTCGGTAGCCGTTCGGCGAGCACCGCCGGCCCGCCGCCGGCCGGGCCGGCCAGGGTGGCCAACCGGCCGGCCAGGGTCAGCGAGACCGGCCCGGTGGCGTCGAGCAGCACCCAGGAGCAGACCCGGCCCGGCTCGTCGCAGGTCCCCTCGACCAGCAACCCGCCGGGGGCCAGCGCGGCGCGCATCGTCGCCCACGCCGTTGCGACGTCGGACTCGGCGTACTGGCGCAGCACGTTGAACGCGCGGACCAGCACCGGCCGAAGTCCGGCCAGCTCGAATCCACCCCGGCCGAAGATCAGTTCTGGTGGCGTGGCAGCCGGAGCCGCCGCCGTGACCCGGTCCGGGTCGATCTCCAGCCCGACCACCCGCACGTCCGGCCGCACCGCCCGCAGCCGGGCGGCCAGTTCGACGGTGGTCACCGGATGGGCACCGAAACCCAGGTCGACAACCAGCGGTGGACCGGCCGAGTCCGTCAGCGCCGGCCCGCAGCGGTACGCGATCCACCGGTCGGCCCGGCGCAGTCGGTTCGGTGCGGTGGTGCCCCGGGTGACCTCGCCGACCGGCCGTGCCGGGTCGGTCGCGCGGGCTCCGCCCGGCCGGGCCGCCCGCCCCCCGCTCACCCGGGCAGCACCCGATGCACCTTGTGCTGCGCTGCCTGGGCCAACGGGCGGACCACCAGCCGGTCCACGTTGACGTGCGGCGGGCGGGTGACGCACCAGGCGACGCAGTCCGCGATGTCGTCGGCGACCAGCGGCTCGGCCACCCCGGCGTAGACCGCGTCGGCCCGCGCGGTGTCCCCGCCAAACCGGTTCACGCTGAACTCGTCGGTACGCACCATGCCCGGATCGATCTCGACCACCCGGACCGGCCGGCCGCACAGCTCCAGCCGTAGCGTCTCGGTAAGCGCGGTCTGGCCGTGCTTGGCTGCGGTGTAGCCGCCACCGCCCTCGTAGACGACCTGCCCGGCGGTGGAGCCGATCACCACGACGGTGCCGGCCCCGCTGGCGGTCAGCGCCGGTAGCAGAGCCTGGGTGACCCGCAGCGTGCCGAGCACGTTCACCTCGTACATCCACCGCCAGTCGGCCACCGGTGCGGACTCGACCGGGTCCAGCCCGCGCGCCCCGCCGGCGTTGTTCACCAGCAGGGTGACCCGCCCGGGCGGGTCACCCTGCTGGGCCAACCCGCTGACCGCCTGCGCCAGCCCGGCCACCGACCCGTCGTCGGTGACGTCGCAGGTCACCGCAGTGGCGGCCCCGCCGTTGTCGCGAATCGAGTCGACCAGGTCGGCGAGCCGGTCGCCGCGGCGGGCGGCGGCGACCACGTGGAAGCCCTCGGCGGCCAGCCGGCGGGCGGTGGCCGCGCCGATCCCGCTGGACGCTCCGGTGACGATGGCGATCGGTGTCATCCCGCCATTGTCGCCGCTCGGCGGCTCGGGACGATCGCCGCCGGTCGGCCCCGGGCGTCGCCGCCGGCGAGAGGTGGATCACCTCCACCCGCTGTAGTGCGGCATGTCGCTGCCAGTACCGGGAAGATGTGACGGGTCGTCCTGGTTGGTGGCGTTGGCTGCGATCAGGCGAGCGGAGGGAGCGACGTGGTGCAGGTGGGTCAGGCCGGGCAGGGTGACAACCAGCCGCCGCCGCGTCCCCGTCGGGTCGCGACACTGTCGGTGCACACCTCTCCGCTGGACTCGCCGGGCACCGGCGACGCCGGCGGCATGAACGTCTACATCGTCGAGGTGTCCCGGCGGCTGGCCGAGGCCGGCGTGGAGGTCGAGATCTTCACCCGGGCGACGGCGGGCGGCGTACCGCCGGTGGTGGAGATGGCACCCGGCGTACGGGTGCGGCAGGTGATCTCCGGCCCGCTGGAACCGCTGCCGAAGGAGGACCTGCCGGCGCAGCTCTGCGCGTTCACCGCCGGGGTGCTGCGGGCGGAAGCCGCCCGGGCACCCGGCTACTACGACCTGATCCACTCGCACTACTGGCTCTCCGGGCAGGTCGGGTGGCTGGCGAAGGAGCGCTGGGGGGTGCCGCTGGTGCACACCGCGCACACTCTCGCCAAGGTCAAGAACGCCCGGCTGGCAGCCGGTGACCGGCCTGAACCGGCCTGCCGGATCATCGGCGAGGAACAGGTGGTCAGCGAGGCGGACCATCTGGTGGCCAACACCAGGACCGAGGCCGGCGAGTTGATCGACTGGTACGGCGCCGGGGCGGACCGGGTGTCCGTGGTCGAACCGGGCGTCGACCTGGACCGGTTCCGGCCCGGCCCACCCGGACGGGAACAGGCCACCAGGGCGGCCGCCCGACGGCGGTTCGGCCTGCCGGTCCGCGGCCATCTGGTGGCGTTCGTCGGCCGAATCCAGCCGCTGAAGGCACCCGACGTACTGCTGCGCGCGGTGGCTGCACTACGTCGGCGGGATCCGGGCGCGGTCGCCGATCTCACGGTGGTGGTCGCCGGTGGCCCCAGCGGAACCGGTCTGGACCAGCCGCGGGCTCTGATCGACCTGGCGAGATCGCTGGGAGTGGACGATCTGGTGCAGTTCATGCCGCCGCTGGCCCGTACCGACCTGCCGGCCCTGTTCCGGGCCGCCGACCTGGTCGCGGTGCCGTCGTACAACGAATCGTTCGGTCTGGTCGCCCTGGAGGCTCAGGCCTGCGGCACGCCGGTGCTGGCCGCCTCCGTCGGTGGACTGGTCACCGCGGTCCGCGACGGGCGCAGCGGAGTGCTGGTCGCCGGGCACCGCCCGGAGGACTGGGGCCGGGCGATCGGCGATCTGCTGGCCGCCCCGGCGTTGCGGGACCGGCTCGGGCGGGGCGCGGTGGAACACGCCCGGCAGTTCTCCTGGGCACGCACTGCGGCCGGGCTGCTCGACGTCTACGGTGGGGCGGTGCGGGCGTACCGCGCGGCGACCGCCGCCGGGATGTCCCGGGACGCCGACGCCCTGTCGGCGAGCGTGGGCTGACCAGGAGTGCGATGAGCGGACGAGCCGAGGTGGCGGCGCTGATCGAGGCGGTCTGCGCCGAGCGCGAGCTGAGCTGGGAACCGACCGGTGACCTGTCGTACGCGGTGACGTTGCCGGGCACCCACAAGCTGAAGACGGTGTGCAATCTGATCGTCGGCGAGCAGGCGCTGCGAATAGAAGCATTCGTGATGCGGCAGCC
Organism: Solwaraspora sp. WMMA2059; assembly: GCF_027497315.1. Taxonomy (GTDB): domain Bacteria; phylum Actinomycetota; class Actinomycetes; order Mycobacteriales; family Micromonosporaceae; genus Micromonospora_E. Next base: position 233,380 of record NZ_CP114908.1, read on the forward strand.
CGATGAACGGCGTACCGAGTTGTGGACCTGGCTGCTGCGACGCAACGCCCGGATGTACGGTGTCGCCTTTTCGATCGACGCGGTCGGCGACATCTACCTCACCGGTCGTGTCGGGCTGGCCGGTATCACCGAAGACGAACTGGACCGGATACTCGGCTCGGTGCTCACCTATGCCGACGAGTCATTCGACGCGATGCTGGAGATCGGCTTCGGTTCGGCGATCCGCCGCGAGTGGGAATGGCGGGTCAAGAGAGGTGAATCGCTGGCGAACCTGCGCGCCTTCGCGCACCTTTTCGACGACAAGACGCCGGAGGATCCAGGTTTGTAGGGAGCCAGCAGGGTACTGCTCGCATGGTGGCGTAATCGTCGCCCACTGCCCCCCGCAGGGACACTGTCAAAGGGAGTGAGCAGACCATGCCTCAACAGACCAGCACCCGGCGCCGCAGCCCGGCGTCGGACGGACGGTCCAAGGCCGGCCGTAGCTCCACCTCGGCCCGTAGCTCCACCACGGCCCGTAAGGCCAGCCCGGCCCGCAAGGCCAGCCCGGCGACCATCGGCCGGGCCGGCGGCGCGGTACGGGAGAGCGACCTTGCCGACCTTCGCGTCGACGAACTGCGAGACCAGCTGCGCAAGCGTGGGGTGACCGGGACGTCCAACCTGCGCAAGCCCGATCTGATCAAGTCGTTGGCGCGAGCGATGCGCCGTGGCACGCCAGCGCGGGCGCAGCAGGCGTCTCGGCCGAAGGCGGGTTCGCCGACTGCCCGACGTTCCGCACCAGCCGGCAAGAGCACCAGTTCGGCCCGTAAGAGCACCAGTTCGGCCCGTAAGAGCACCAGTTCGGCCCGTAAGAGCAGCAGTTCGGCCCGTAAGAGCAGCAGTTCGGCGGGTAGGAACACCGCTGGCGCGGGCGGCGGTGACCGGTCCGGCGGGGGTGCTGCCAAGATCCGGTCTGGAGCCAAGTCGTCCAGTTCACTGAAGTACGCCCAGCGTATCGACGATCCGCAGCAGCACGCCGAACGTGCCGGGCGTAGCCTGGTCACCACCGATCACCGGACCATCCGGCAGTGGGCCGATGCCCGGGGCGGCGCACCGGCGACCGTCAGCGCCCCTCGTGACGGCCGGCCGAGCGTGCTGCGGATCGACTTCCCCGGCTACGGCGGCGGTAATCTACGAAAGATCTCCTGGGATGAGTGGTTTGGGACGTTTGATCAGCGTCGGTTGAACTTCATCTACCAGGAACAGCGCACGGACGGTACGCAGAGCAATTTCTTCCGGCTCGAATCTCCCGACCGCGAGGATGCCTGAGTGTGTATTCGCCATCACTCGCCGGTGTTGTCGCGGCTTAAACCCACCCGGCACGTCCGATGGTGTGATTGGGGGTACAACCGAATCGCCTTGTCCACCGGAAGTGGCAGGAACTACGGTTGAGCCACGCTCCGAGCCCGGGATCGGCTGGGGGCCGTCGGACCGGTTCGGTCCGAACTGCCGGGCTGGGTGCCGGGGGACCGGTGGCATTGGGCCGTTGGGGGACGGCGCCACCCGAAACCGGCGGCGAGGGGGAGCGACGCTTACGGGGGTGAGTGTCGCTCCCCGCCGCCGGTTATTTGTTTCTGCCGGCCTGGCAACTACTGCGGATGGGCCGGTGCCAGCGGCTGCTGGGATCGTTCCGGCGTCGTGAGCTGGGACTGGGTCGGCCGGGTCACGGCCGACGCGCCCGTCCGCAGCTCGGCGGCCCGCCGCTCGCGCGCCGGTCCGGCGATCAGCTGACCCACCGCGACCACCCCGCCGATAGCGGCGCAGCCGAGCCACAGCGCGGTGTTTCCCGCGTACTGCCAGACGAAGCCGCCGGTGATCGGCGCGGCGAAGGCGGCAACCGACCAGGACAGCGAGAAGACGCCCTGGTACCGGCCGCGCAGCGCGGCCGGGGTCAGCTCGGCGATCAGCGTCGCGTTCGATGGCGAGTTGAGCATTTCGCCAGCGGTCCAGATCAGCACTGTCACCGCGTACAACCAGGCGACGTCGGCGACGGCGGTCAGGCCGAAGCCGACCCCGACGATCACCGCCGCCAGAGCCAGCACGTGCGAGCGGTTGCGGCCGGTGATCAGCCGGGGGACGAAGAGCTGCCCGATCACGATGAGTACGCCGTTGAGCGCCATCACCGCGCCGAACGTGGTGGGCGACAGCCCGTCGTCGGCCATCGCGATCGGCAACATCGAGCCGTGCTGCATGAACACCATGGCCAGCAGCACGTTCAGCCCGACGAAGCCGAGGAAGACCCGGTCGGTGACGACAACCAGCAACCCGGCCGGTCGGGCCGCGACCACGGCTGCGCCGAGCGGTGCCGCCGCCTGGGTCGCCGGCCGGGTCTCACCGACCTTGACGAAGACCAGCGCGGCGGTGGCCAGGGTGGTGCTCGCGTTCACCGCGAACAGCAGGAAGTAGTCGACCTGCGCGGCGAGTCCGGCGAGCACCGCTGCGAACGCGTACCCCAGGTTGATGGCCCAGTAGTTGAGCGAGAAGGCCCGCAGCCGGTCGGCGGCCGGGACCACGTCGATCATCATCGCCCCGTACGCCGGCCGCGCGCCCTCGTTGAACAGGCCGAGCAGTGCGGCGCCCACCAGGAGCAGCCACCACCGGTCGGCCAACCCGAGGACGATCAGCATGGTGGCAGCGCCCAGGTGCGCGGTGAGCAGCGTCGGGCGTCGCCCCCAGCGGTCGGCGAGCGTCCCGCCGAGCAGGGTGCCGACGGCTCCGCCGGCGCCCCAGGCGCCGAGCACCAGGCCGGCCTGGGAGCCGGACAGGCCGCGCCCGGCGGTCAGGTAGATGGCCAGGAAGATCACGACGAACGAGCCGAGCCGGTTGATCAGACTGCCGGTCCACAGGTACCAGAAGGCCCGGGGCAGGCCGCTGGTGGTCTGCTGTAGCCATCCCCGCGCACGCGACATCGGTTACCCCCGTGCAGTAATGAGCAGTGCAGGGTCTGTGCCTTACACATTAGGCGGCGGGCGGTGTACCGGGCATGCGAGTTTCCGCGTGGTGATCGTCACCCGGCTGGCCTGGATCGTCCATCGTCACCCGGCCCTATTGGAGCGTCACCTGCGTGGTCAGCCCTGAGCCGTCGGCCTTCTCGGTATCCAGCCAACCCACCCGGCCGGCGGCCTGCACGTCCTCGGCGATGGTGTCCAGCACGGCCAGCAGGTCGGCACTGCCGCATACAAGCACCTTCGACACCTCGGCCCGCATCGACAATCGTGCCTCCGACTTGGCCTTGCGGATCGTGGCGATGACGTCGCCGGCGACGGCGAGCGCCGTGCCGTCGGCGTCACCGGTCAGCATCCGCAGTTCCTCGCTCGACGGCCAGGAGGCTCGGTGGACGCTGCCCACCTGCCACCAGGACCACACTTCCTCGGTGACGTACGGCAGGAACGGCGCGAACAACCGCAGCAGCACGCTCAACGCCGTGGTGAGCGCGGCTCGTGCCGACTCGGCCGCGGCTGTGCCGCGTTCACCGTAGGCCCTGGTCTTGGCCAACTCGACGTAGTCGTCGCAGAACCGCCAGAAGAAGTGCTCCGTGCGTTCCAACGCCCGGGTGTAGTCGTAACCGTCGAGTGCCGCGGTGGCGTCGTCGACCACGACGGCCAACTCGGCCAGCGTGGCCCGGTCCAACGCCTGCGCCACCACCGCGTGCGGCGCTGGTGCTCCCAGGCCGAGGACGAACCGGGACGCGTTGAGGATCTTCGTTGCCAGCCGGCGGCCGACCTTCATCTGTCCGGTGTCGAACGCCGTGTCGGTGCCCGGACGGCCGCTGACCGCCCAGTAGCGGGCCGCGTCCGAGCCGTACTGTTCCAGCAGGGCCATCGGGGTCACCGCATTGCCCTTGGATTTTGACATCTTCTTGCGGTCCGGGTCCAGCACCCAGCCGGAGATCGCCGCATGCGCCCAGGGCAGGCTGCCGTGCTCCAGATGGGCGCGGACGACCGTGGAGAACAGCCAGGTACGGATGATCTCGTGCGCCTGGGGGCGTACATCCATCGGGAAGACCCGGTCGAACAGGTCGTCGTCGGTGCCCCACCGGCCGGCGATCTGTGGCGTCAGCGACGACGTCGCCCAGGTGTCCAGCACGTCCGGATCCCCGACGAACCCACCGGCCTGGCCGCGGCGGTCGGCGGTGTAGCCAGGTGGGGCGTCGGTACTCGGATCCACCGGCAGGGATGCCTCGTCCGGCAGGATCGGCTGGTCGTAGACCGGCTCGCCATGGGCGTCCAGCGGATACCACACCGGGACCGGGACGCCGAAGAACCGCTGCCGACTGACCAGCCAGTCGCCGGTCAGTCCGGTCGCCCAGCTGTCGTAGCGGGCCTGCATGTACTCCGGATGCCAGACGAGCCCTCGGCCGGCGGCCCGCAGCGTCTCGCGGATGTCCAGGTCGCGACCGCCGTTGCGGATGTACCACTGCCGGGTGGTGACGATTTCCAGCGGCTTGTCGCCCTTCTCGTAGAACTTCACCGGATGGACGATTTTCTCCGGTTCGCCGTCGAGGTCACCGGAGACCCGCAGCATCTCCACCACCCGCTCCCGGGCGGTATGGACGGTGGCCCCCACCAACCGCGCGTAGGCGTCGCGACCCTCGGGGCCGTCCAGACCCGGCGGCGGGTCGGCCAGCACTCGGCCGTCACGGCCGATGACGGGGCGAGTCGCCAATTGCATCTCCCGCCACCACAGCACGTCCATCAGGTCACCGAACGTGCAGATCATCGCCAGCCCGGTGCCCTTGTCCGGCACGGCCAGCCGGTGCGCCTTCACCGGCACCTCGACGCCGAACAGCGGCGTGCGCACCGTCGTGCCGAACAGCGGCTGGTACCGCTCGTCGTCCGGATGCGCTACCAGCGCCACACACGCCGGTAGCAACTCGGGCCGCGAGGTCATGATGTAGACCGGGGAGCCGCCCGGTCGGTGGAACGCCACCCGGTGGTACGCGCCGGGCCGTTGCCGGTCCTCCAGCTCTGCCTGCGCGACCGCCGTCTGAAAGCTCACGTCCCACAGCGTCGGCGCCTCCGACAGGTACGCCTCCCCGCGCGCCACGTTGCGTAGGAACGCCCGCTGCGACACCCGCCGCGCGGCGGCGTCGATGGTCTGGTAGGTCATCGACCAGTCCACCGACAGGCCCAGCCGCCGCCACAGCGCCTCGAACGCCTGCTCGTCGGTGACGGTCAGTCGCTCGCACAGCTCGATGAAGTTGCGCCGCGACACCGGGACTTCAGACTTGCCTGGCTGCTCCGGCGGCGTGAAATCCGGGTCGTACGGCAGCGACGGGTCGCACCGTACACCGAAATAGTTCTGCACCCGCCGCTCGGTCGGCAGGCCGTTGTCGTCCCACCCCATCGGATAGAACACCGCCCGGCCCTGCATTCGCTGATACCGAGCGATCGTGTCGGTGTGCGTGTACGAGAAGACGTGCCCTACGTGCAACGACCCGCTCACGGTGGGCGGTGGGGTGTCGATCGAGAACACGTCGTTCCGGGTCGCGGTCCGGTCGAACCGGTATACGCCCAGTTCTTCCCATCGGCCTACCCACTTGTCCTCCAGGCCGTCAAGAGACGGAGCCGGCGGCACGACGAAGTCCGACGAGGTGTCAGTCATAGCCCGCCATGTTACCCACCTACGATCGCCGGCTCATGTGCAGTTTGCCTATCTTTGACTCCCACCAGGAGGACTTCCCGAAAGGGGTCCGCCGATCCGGAACCGAGCCCTGTCGATGTGACGTGGCGTGACGGCCCGGGTGTGATCAACTCGGGCGTGTCGCTTGTGGAGACGGCGGCCGGCATCGTCTAGATCATTCGGGTTATGTGGACTCAAACGATCAACGGCCGGCCGCCGCGTTGTGAGCGTATGACCGGGTTGGACTCCGATCAAGTCGACTGGTTGGTCGAGCAGGTGGACGCGCTGCTGGACTGGGACCTGCCGGTGGGACGGCCGCGGGCGTTGCCGCTGGACACGGCGCTGGTGATGGTGCTGTTCGGGCTGCGGCACAACCTCGCGCCGGACGTGCTCGGTGAGGTGTTCGGCTGCGGCTCGACGACCGTGGAGCGCTACCAGGACGAGTTGGAACCGTTGGTGGACGAGGTGTTGACCCCGTTGTACGAGCGGGTCCGTGACCAGGCCCGCCGGGACGCGGTCCTGGTCGATGGTCTGGTCGCGCCGGTCGGGGAACGCGACGACGTCGACGGGTTGTTCTCCGAGAAGAAGGGTTTCTGCGGGCAGAACGTGCAGGTGGTCGCCAACCTCGCGGGACGGGTGGTCGACGTGGGTGATCCGTGTCCGGGGGCATGCACGACCGGAAGGCCTTCGACGTGTCCGGGATCGCCGCCCGGTGGGCAGGCCACTACGCACCCGGCGGGCCCGGGATGACCGGTGACAAGGGCTACCAGGGTGCCGGCATCGCGAGTCCGTACAAGAAGCCCCGGGGTCGGGAGTTGACCGAGGTCCGACGTGCGTGCAACACCGCGCTCAACCGGCTCCGCGCCGCCGTTGAACGCGCGATCGCCCACCTGAAGTGTTGGAAGGTTCTCAAGACCGGATTCCGCAGATCGCTGGAACAGTTCCCCGCCACATTACTTACGGTAACCAAGTTGGAGATCTTTCGCGTTTACGGATTGCGTTGAACCGACCTGGAAATAGTTTTGGGAAGTCCTCCAGGTCGGGCCGCAAGATCAGCAGAGCTACGACGTTCTGCGCCGGGTGGCGGCAGAGGCCGTGGACCAGCTGCAGATGGGCACCGGCATGGCCCATGTCGAGCTTCGGCTGGATCCGGAACGAGGGGCGGTACTGATGGAACTGACCGCTCGGGGCGGTGGGGACGCCATCCCAACCCTGTGGGAGCTGGCGATGGGTGTCTCCTTGGAGAAGGTGCTCATCGACGCGATCGTCACCGACGCGACGCCGGCCAGCCCAGTCGCCTCAATCCGTCGGTGGACCGGGCAGCGCTTCCTGGCGCAGCGCGCCGGGCATCTCAAGGCCGTCCATTGCGACGTCGAGGGCCTGACGCCGCACTGGTGGGGAAGTACGCTGATCCGACGCCCAGTGGAGCCGGTGGCGCTGGACGCGCCGGCTGCGGTGCACGAGACGATGATCGATGTGGAGCCGGGTGCCTACCTGGACGACGTGCGTTCCTCCAACGACCGGGTCGGTTCCATCATCGCGCATGCGCCAAGTGAGACCGAATTGCACGGTATGTTCGAACTTTGCCAGCAGGCCATCCGCCTCGAGATCGAGGCAACTCCGGAGTCCGCGTGACGGCCGAACCGCCTTTGCACCTACCTGTCGAGGCAGGCCCGACCGACCGACGGGTGAGTTCCACGTGGTGGTCGTCACCGCAGGCCGGTGAGTTCGCGACGGCCGGTTCCGGCAGGATGAGGTCATGACTGTGGGGACACTGGTGCTGCTCCGGCATGGCGAGAGCGAGTGGAACGCGAAGAACCTCTTCACCGGTTGGGTCGACGTGGATCTGACTGCCAAGGGCGAGGCCGAGGCGCGGCGTGGCGGTGAGCTGCTGGCGCAGCACAACCTGCTGCCGGACGTCGTGCACACCAGCGTGCTGCGGCGGGCCATCCGGACCAGCGAACTGGCGCTGCACACCGCGGACCGGGGCTGGATCCCGGTGCGCCGGTCGTGGCGGCTCAACGAGCGGCACTACGGTGCGCTGCAGGGCAAGAACAAGAAGCAGACCCTGGAGGAGTACGGCGAGGAGCAGTTCATGCTCTGGCGTCGCTCCTACGACACCCCGCCGCCGCCGATCGCCGACGACGACGACTGGTCGCAGGTCGGCGAGCCGCGGTACCGGGAGCTGCCGCCCGAGTTGATGCCCCGGACCGAATGCCTGGCCGACGTGGTGCGGCGGATGCTGCCGTACTGGTACGACGCGATCGTGCCGGACCTGCTCGCCGGCAAGCAGGTGCTGGTCGCGGCGCACGGCAACTCGCTGCGGGCGCTGGTGAAGCACCTCGACGGGATCTCCGACGAGGCGATCGCCAAGCTGAACATCCCGACCGGCATCCCGCTGCGCTACGACCTGGACGGCGCGCTGCGGCCGGTCAACGTCGGCGGTGACTACCTGGACCCGGACGCCGCCGCTGCCGCGGCCGCCGCGGTCGCCAACCAGGGCCGCTGAGCCGTCGGACCAGGGGTACGGGACGTTGCCCGCCCCGTACCCCTGGCCCCGGCGCCCTGGTGCTCAGTCGTTCGGGTTCACCCCGGTCACGTGGTAGACGACCCGCCGGCCGGCATTGACCGCGTGGTCGGCGTACCGCTCGTAGAACCGGCCCAGCAGCGCGCCGTCGATGGCGGTCTCCGCACCGTACGGCCAGTCCTTGCCCAGCAGCACCCGGAACAGCTTGCGGTGCAGCTCGTCCATCGCGTCGTCGTCGCTGTCGAGCTCGGCGGCGGTCTTCGCGTCCGGGGTACGCAGCACCCCGACCACCTTCGCGATCATGCGGTCGGCGACCTCGGCCATCTCCGAGAACACTCCGCGTAGCTCGGCCGGGACCGCTGGTGACGGGTGCCGCCGCAGGGCGGTCTTGGCCACGTGGTCGGCGAGGTCGCCCATCCGCTCCAACCCGGAGGCCACGTGCAGCGCGGTGATCGCCATCCGCAGGTCGGAGGCGACCGGCGCCTGCCGGGCCAGTAGATCGCTGACCCGTTCCTCCACCGTGCGGTAGAGGGCATCGATCTCGGCATCGTTGACCAGCACCAGCTCGCCGGCCTCGCGGTCGGCGGTGAGCAGCGCGCCGGTCGCCCGGCGCAGCGCCGTCTGAGCGGCTTCCGCCATCGATACCAGCAGTTCGCTGATTTCCTGCAGCTCGGCCTGGAACTCCTCGCGCATGGTGGCCTTCCGTCGTCGTGGTGGGAGGTCTCCGGTCCTGGTCCCGCCCGGTGTCGCCCACACCGTATGGCGGCTTGCCGGCACCCAGATGAACAGGGGTGAACAGAGCGGGGCGGCAGTATGAACATCTGACGATTGCGGTGAGATATGTCCTGTTCGGGTGGCTGACCAGGTTAACAATGACCCTACGATCGCCCCGTGGATTGGGCGGTTCTGGCCGGCGGTGCGGCCGTCGGCACTGGCGGCGGGCTCGTCGCCGGTCTGCTCCTGGCGCGAGCCCGGGCACGACAACTGGCATCCGCCCCGGTTGAACACCGGGGCGGGCAGCGTACGTCCAGCAACGGGAGGCCGCCGATCGTCGCGAACGACGCCGCTGCGGCACCCCCGACCCCGGACCGCAGCCTGATCGACTCGCTGGCCCGCCGGAGCCTGGACTCACTACGGGTCGGTGTGGTGGTGCTCGACGGCGCCGACCGACCGGTGCTGGTCAACCCGGCGGCCCGGGCGATGGGCATGCTCCGGGCCGGACCCACGCCGGGCAGCGTCGCCGCGCACCCGATCATCCGTACCCTGGCCGGGCAGGTCCGCCGCACCGGCGTGCGCCGCGAGGTGGAGCTCGACCTGCCCCGGGGCCGCGAAGGCGGCACCCAGGACCCGCTCGGGGTGCACCTGCGGGCCGTCGGCCTGCGCGACAACCACGTGGCGGTCGAAGCCGCCGACGTCACCGAGTCGCACCGGGTGGCCAGGGTCCGCCGGGACTTCGTCGCCAACGTCAGCCATGAGCTGAAGACCCCGATCGGTGCCCTGCAGTTGCTCGCCGAGGCGTTGCTGGACGCCACCGATCCGGACAGCGCGGTCACCGACCCGACCGATGACGTGGCCGCCGCCCGCCGGTTCGCCGAACGGATTCAGCACGAGTCGACCCGGCTCGGCCGGCTGGTCAACGAGCTGCTCGAACTCACCCGGCTGCAGGGGGCCGAGCCGCTGCCGGCGCCCGACCCGATCGCCGTCGACTGGGTGCTCGCCGAGGTCGTGGACCGGACCCGTACCCCGGCTGCGGCCCGCCGGGTCGAGGTGGCGGTGGCGGGCGAACGCGGGCTGACCGTGTACGGTCGTGACAGCCAGATCGCCACCGCGTTGGCGAACCTGGTGGAGAACGCGATCGCCTACTCCGGTGAGGACACCCGGGTCACGGTGACCGTCACCCGGGTCGATGGCTTCGTCGACATCGCCGTCGCGGACCAGGGCATCGGCATCGCCCCCGACGAGGTCGACCGGATCTTCGAACGGTTCTACCGGGCCGACCAGGCGCGCTCACGCAGCACCGGCGGCACCGGGCTGGGCCTGGCCATCGTCAAGCACATCGTCACCAACCATGGCGGTCGGGTCGAGGTGTCCAGCACGCTGGGTGGAGGGTCGACGTTCACGCTGCGGCTGCCTGCCAGCCCGCCGGACGCCGCACTGCCGCTACCCGAATCGGTTGAGATCGACACCGGTCCGGCCGCGCACGAGCAGGTCTGAGCGGATCAGGCCGGACACAGGGAAGGAACGACAAGTGGCCCGGGTACTCGTGGTGGAGGACGAGGAGTCCTTCTCCGACGCGCTCTCCTACATGCTGCGCAAAGAGGGGTTCGAGGTGTCGGTGGCGCCAACCGGCACCGACGCGCTCACCGAATTCGACCGCACCGGAGCGGACATCGTGCTGCTCGACCTGATGCTGCCCGAGATGTCCGGCACCGAGGTCTGCCGTGAACTGCGGCAACGCTCGCGGGTGCCGATCATCATGGTGACTGCCCGGGACAGCGAGATCGACAAGGTGGTGGGCCTGGAGATCGGCGCCGACGACTACGTCACCAAGCCGTACTCGCCCCGGGAACTGGTCGCCCGGATCCGGGCGGTGCTGCGCCGACAGAGCACCGAGGTGATCGAGCCGTCCACCGCGACGCTGACCGCCGGACCGGTCCGGATGGATGTCGAGCGGCACGTGGTGACCGTCGGCGGGGACTCGGTCCAGCTGCCGCTGAAGGAGTTCGAGCTGCTCGAGCTGCTGCTGCGCAACGCCGGCCGGGTGCTCACCCGGGGGCAGCTGATCGACCGGGTGTGGGGTGCCGACTACGTCGGTGACACCAAGACCCTCGATGTGCACGTCAAGCGGCTGCGTTCCAAGATCGAACCGGAGCCGTCGGCGCCGCGCTTCATCGTCACCGTGCGCGGGCTGGGCTACAAGTTCGAGTCCTGACCAGATGTTGGGGCCTGTGCCGGTGCCGCCGGTCGCGTCGGTGTCACTCCGACCGGCGGGCGTTCGGCGTCCGCCGACGCGGCGTGGCCGGGTGCGCTGCCACCAGGCCGCGCCGGGCCCGTGCCGCGCACAGCTCGGCCAGGCGGGCGTACGCCGCCTTGCCGACCAGCGCGGTCAGCTCCGGCTCGTACGACCGGTACATTGGCTCGCCCCCGACGTGCGCCTCCGGCGACGAGGTGCACCACCAGTCCAGGTCGTGCCCACCGGCACCCCAGCCCCGCCGGTCGAACTCGGTCAGCGTGGAGACCAGCACCTTGCTGCCGTCCGGACGCTTGGTCCACTCCTGGTCCCGGCGGATCGGCAACTGCCAGCAGACGTCCGGCTTGTACTCCAGCGGATGCACCCCGTCGCGCAGCGCCTGGGCGTGCAGCGCGCAGCCCCCGCCGCCGGGGAAGTCGGCGTCGTTGTGGAACACGCACGGCCCGTCGGCGCTGCGGGTGGCGGTCCGCCGCGCCGGATTCCTACCGTCGACGGTGTCCATCTCGGTGTAGTTCTTGAACCCGCGCCGGTAGTGCTGCCAGGTCTGCGGGGTGAGCCGCTTCGCAGCCGACTTGACCCGGTTCTCGTCGTCGCTGTCGGTGAAGAAGGCACCGTGCGAACAGCAGCCGTCCCCGGCCCGCCCGGCGATGATGCCGTGGCAGGACCCACCGAACACACAGGTCCAGCGGGACAGCAACCAGGTCAGGTCGGCCCGGACCAGATGCGCGGCGTCGGCCGGGTCGACGAACTCGATCCACTCACGGGGAAAGTCCAGCTCGACCTCCCGACTGCGGGGGTCGGCCGGGGTCTCGACCAGGATCCGGAGCTCGTCACGGGGTGCCACCCGGCCAGCGTACGCCTGCCACCTGCGGCGGAACGGGCAAGCGGGTCGGTACGCCGGGTTGGCCTAGGGTGATCACATGCGACTGGGTGTGCTCGACGTCGGTTCCAACACCGTGCATCTGCTCGTGGTGGACGCACACCCCGGCGCCCACCCGTGGCCGGCACACTCGGAGAAGTCGCTGCTGCGGCTCGCCGAACAGATCGGACCGGACGGCGCGCTCACCCCGGCCGGGGCGGACGCCCTGGTCGAAGCGGTGGCCGCCGCGCGGGCCGCAGCCGACCACTGGCAGACCAGCGACCTGATCGCGTTCGCCACCTCGGCGGTGCGCGACGCCACCAATTCGGCGGCGGTGCTGGCCCGGGTCCGCGCCGAGACCGGCGTGCACCTGCAGGTGCTCTCCGGCGCCGACGAGGCCCGGATGACCTTCCTCGCGGTCCGCCGCTGGTTCGGCTGGTCCGCCGGCCGGCTGCTGGTGCTGGACATCGGCGGCGGCTCCCTGGAACTGGCCGCCGGGGTCGACGAGGAGCCGCACCTGGCCCAGTCGCTGCCGCTCGGGGCCGGCCGGTTGACCCGGGAACGACTCGGGGTCACCCCGTTCACTGTCAGCCCACCGGCCGCACAGTTCGTCACCGACCTGCGGGAGTACGTCGACGCCCAGGTGCAGACGATGGTTCCGCTGCTGCAGGCGCAGGGCTGGGACCGGGCGGTCGGCACCTCCAAGACGTTCCGCACCCTGGCCCGGCTGACCGGGGCCGCGCCGTCCAGCGCCGGGCTGTGGGCACCCCGGCGGCTGACCCGTACCGGGCTGCGTCAGGTGACCGGGTTCATCCGCCACATCCCGCCCGCCGAGTTGCACGAACTCGAAGGGGTCAGCGCCAGCCGGGGGCATCAGTTGCTGGCGGGGGCGGTGGTGGCCGAGTCGGTCATGCGGCAGTTGGGCATCGAGTCGCTGGACATCTGTCCGTGGGCGCTGCGGGAAGGGGTGATCCTGCGCCGGATGGCTCAATTGGAGCTGATCTCTGCCGGTGACCTTGGCATGGTCACCGATCCGGCAGGTCTGCGCCGGCCGGGCTAGGCTGGGCGACGTGACCTCCGCGGTACCCGTGCTGCTCTCCAGCTCATCGGTGTTTCCCGAGCCGACGGCGGCCGCCTTCGAGCTGGCCGCCGCGCTCGGCTACGACGGCATCGAGGTGATGGTCTGGACCGATGCGGTCAGCCAGGACGCTGGCGCGCTGCGTGGGCTCGCCGCGCACTACGGTGTGCCGGTACTCGCTGTGCATGCCCCCTGCCTGCTGGTCACCCAGCGGGTCTGGAGCTCCGACCCGTGGGAACGACTGCGCCGCTCGGCCGTACTGGCCGAGACGCTCGGCGCGCCGACCGTCGTGGTGCATCCACCGTTCAGCTGGCAACGCGACTACGCCCGTACCTTCGCCGACGGGCTGCGTACCCTGCGCGACGCCCACCCACAGGTGCGGTTCGCGGTGGAGAACATGTTCCCGGTCCGGATGGCCGGCCGTGAGTTCGTCCCGTATCAGCCCGGCTGGGATCCGACCGAGGTCGGCTACGACGCGTACACCCTCGACCTGTCGCACTGCGCCGCGTCGCGGGCCGACGCACTGGCCCTCGCCGCCGCGATGGGCGACCGCCTGGAGCACGTGCACCTCGGCGACGGCAGCGGCCTCGGCCGCGACGAGCATCTGGTCCCCGGCCGGGGCAACCAGCCGTGCGGCGAGCTGCTCAGCTCGCTGGCCGGCAACGGCTTCCGGGGCGCGGTGGCGGTCGAGGTCGCCACCCGCGGCGCCCGCAGCCGTACGGTGCGCGAGGCCGACCTGCGCGAGTCGTTGGCGTTCGCCCGCCGGCACCTGGCCACCATCGACGGCGGCAGCCCCGGCTGGTCGGCGACCGTCGACCAGCCGGCCGGCTGAGCCGGAAAGACTGGCCGGCTGGGCCGGAGGAAACTGGCCGGCTGGAGTCGGGGAACACCGGTCAGCTGACCGGCAGCAGCGGCTTGTCCTCGACGGCGGCGCGCTTGCGGGCCCGGTGCGCGGCCACGTGCGAACGGGTGGCGCAGCGCTCCGAGCAGAACCGCCGGCAGCAGTTCGACGACGTGTCCAGGTAGACGTTGCCGCAGCGGGCGTCAGCGCAGACGCCGAAGCGGGCACTGCCGTACTCGCACAGCCAGACCGACAGCCCCCACACCGCCCCGGCCAGATACTCGGCGCTGACCGAGGCTCCCCGGCCGGTCACGTGCATGTGCCAGTCGTTGGAGTCGTGGCCGGAGATTCGCGGCTGCACCGGAAACGCCGCGAGCAGCGAGTTGAGCTCGGCGACCGCGTCGGCATCGCGTCCGGTGGTGCCGTACTCGAAGACATCCCGCAGGCGTCTAGCGGCCCGCCGGAACACCGTCAGGTCGCGGTCACAGACCTCGTCGCACATCCAGACGTGGTCGCCGTGGAACAGCGCCCTCAGGTCGTCGAGGTCAGCCAACGGGGAGTTGACCAGATCAACTGCGGTCCGCGCGTAGGCGTCGAAGTCCACCTGACAACCGTAGACGATTCAGATCGCCCGGTGGGCGGCCACGTAGTGCGGCAGAAACCGGGCGTACCCGTCGGTTATCAATCCGGAACTCTCCCGCAACCCGGCACCGGCGGACTCGCCGTCCACCACCCAGCTGCCCAGCACCAGATGGTTGTCGTCGAACGCCGGCAGCGCCCGGAACTCCTGGTAGCACCAGCCTTCGGCGCCGTAGTCGCCCGGATTCCCGATCTCGCCGCCTGCGGTCACGATCCGTACCCCCGCGCCTTCCCGGCCGAGCAGCGGCTTGGCGACGTACTCCGACATCCCGCGCGGTCCGTCCAGGTACGCCGGCAGTAGGTACGGGTGGTCCGGAAACAGCTCCCAGAGCACCGCCAGTAGTGCCTTGTTCGACAGCAGCAGCTTCCAGGCCGGCTCGATCCAGGTGGTCGGGGTGCCCGGTTCGAGCGCCAACCGACCGTACGGCTCGGCCAGCATCCACTCCCACGGGTAGAGCTTGAAGCAGGTGGTGATCGGCCGGTCGGCGGCGTCAACGAAGCGCCGGCCGTCCCAGCCGACGTCCAGCATCGGCAGCAGCTCGGCGGTCAGCCCGGCCTGCCGGGCGGTCTCGGCGAGGTAGCCGGCGGTCATCAGATCCTCGCCGGTCTCCTCCTCGCTCGACCAGGTGACGTGCAGCGTCGGGTGGTACATCCCGGCCTTGATCTGCGCCCAGCCCGCCACCAGCCGTTCGTGCAGGCTGTTCCACTGGTCGAGCTGCGGTCGGGTGTCCTCCAGCCAGTACCACTGCACGATCGCGGCTTCGACCAGGGCGGTGGGGGTGTCGGCGTTGTACTCCAGCAGCTTCGGCGGCCAGGAGCCGTCGTACCAGAGGTCGAATCGGCCGTACAGACTCGGTGGCCGCTCGCGCAACGACCGGGCGACGGCGTCGGCGGCCCACGCCGGAATGCCGAAGTCGGCGTACCGCCGGTGCGTCACCACGTGCTCGGCCGCCGTCGCCGCCATCCGGTGCAGCTCCTCGGTCGCCTCCTCCAGTCGCAGCACCTCCGGCAGGTCGAAGGCGTAGCAGGCGGATTCGTCCCAGTAGGACATCACCGAGCCGTTGGGCAGTTCGGTGTCGGCGTAGACCAGGCCCTGCTGCCGTACCGTCGCGTCCCAGTCCGGCCGGGGCCGGCAGGTTTCGCGCCGCACGCTCAGCCGCCGCAGGAGGCGAGGTGGGTGCCGAACCCGCCTCGGTCGGGGACAGCCGCGGCGGTCCCGGCCGCAGCTTCCGGCGCGGTACGGGCGACGACCACCCCGGCACCGCCCGCGGCCATCGCCAGCACCGTCGTGCCGTCGCCGGAGCCGGAACCCATCGACCGGTCGTCGTCGCAGTCGTCGTCCGGGACCAGGTTGCAGCCGGAGAGGGAGAGCGCCAGCGCGGTCAGCGCGCCGAGTTGGACGCTGGTCGACCGGAGCCGGCGCGGGGAGATCTTGTCCACAGCACTGTTGTAGCTCACCGATGCACGCCCTGCGTCGCCGGACCTCGGCCACTGACCGGGCCGGTCGTCGTCAAGGGCGATACCCTCGCCCTATGCTTCGCTCGGTCATCCTCGCCGCGTCCCGGTCGACCACGATCGAACGGCTGGTCGCCGCCGCCCCGTTCAGCCGTGACGTGGTACGCCGATTTGTCGGCGGCACCACGATCGACGCGGCGTTGACCGCCGCGGCCGAGCTGACTGGTGCCGGCCTGGTTATCAGCATCGACCACCTCGGCGAGGACACCACCACCGCTGAGCAGGCCAGCGCGGTGCGGGCGGAGTACCTGGCCCTGCTCGACGCGCTGGACCGGGCCGGTCTCGCTGCTGGTGCCGACGTCAGCGTGAAACTCTCCGCGCTCGGACAGCGGTTCGACGAGCCGGCGGCGACCGAGCACGCCCGCGCGATCTGCGCGGCGGCGGCCGCCGCCGGTGGCACCGTCACCCTCGACATGGAGGACCACACCACCACCGACTCGACGCTGGACATCCTGCAGAGGCTGCGTGCCGACCATCCATCCACCGGTGCGGTGCTGCAGGCGTACCTGCGGCGTACCGAGGCGGACTGCCGGGAGTTGGCCACCGCCGGTTCCCGGGTGCGGCTGTGCAAGGGTGCGTACGCGGAGCCGGAGTCGGTCGCCTACCAGTCGGCGATCGACGTCGACAAGTCCTTCGTACGGTGCCTCAACATCCTGTTCTCCGGTGCCGGCTACCCGATGCTGGCCACCCACGACCCGCGCCTGATCGCGATCGCCGAGGACCGGGCCCGCTGGTTCGACCGGGCGCCGGAGGAGTTCGAGTTCCAGATGCTGTACGGGGTTCGACCGGCCGAACAGGCCCGGCTCGCGGGGGAGGGCTACACCATGCGGGTCTACCTGCCCTACGGCACCGACTGGTACGGCTACCTGATGCGCAGGCTGGCCGAACGCCCGGCCAACGTGGCGTTTCTCGGCCGGGCGCTGCGCTCCCGCGACTGACGTCGGCACCCTGTGTCGCCGCTCAACCCGGGCTGGACCGGGATGGTTCCCGTCCCCGTATCATTCGGCGGGTGACCGACCGGCAGGACTCCGTACCGACCGACCAGCCGGACCCGGACGGATCGGCGGATCAGCGAGAGCCGGACAGTTCGGCGCAGCGGCCGGAGCCCGATCAGCGAGAGCCGGACGGATTGACGCAGCGGCCGGAGTCCGATGGATCGGACGAACCGGACTCGTCGCCGACGGACCAGCCGGACCAGCCGGACCAGCCGGACCAGCCGGATCCCACGCCAGTCCCGGTGACCCCGCCGCCGGAGCGGCGCTGGTCGCTCTGGCCGGTGCTCGGCATCGTCGCGACGGTGTTGTTCTGCGCCGTGCCGGTGGTCGGTGCGGTGGCGCTGATCGACCGGTTGCCCAGCCCGGAACCACCGGTGATCGAACCGACGGTCACCCCGCAGACCGGGCCGCCGGCCAGCCCTGCGCCGGGCGATCCGCCGGCCGCCACCCAGGCCTGGCTGCGTACTCAGATCAACGCCCTGCTCGACCAGCAGGCCGCCGCGCTGATCGCCGGCGACGAACGGGGGTTCCTCGCGGTCGCCGAACCCGGCTCGGCCGCCCACGACGATCTGGCCCGCCAGTTCCAGACCCTGCGCGCGATGCAGGTGACGGCGTGGCGCCCGTCGGTCAGTACGCTGCCGGTCGAATTCGCCCCGACCGCCGCCACGCCCACGCCAGCGGCCACCGGGTCGGCCACCCCCACACTCGCGACGACGACGACCGCCACGACCGCCACGCCCACTGCCGCGCCGACGACAACGGTCACTGCGGGCCCGTCACCGGCACCGGCCACCCCGGCGCCGACCGGCCCGGCGGCGCTCGGCACCGAGTGGCGGCTGCTGGTCAGCTACCAGCACTGCTTCGTGGTGCCGTCCTGCGAGACCAGCGAGGTGGTGGTCGGTCAGCGCTGGAGCACCAAGGGTGGACGGCTGCGCCTCGTCGCGGTCGAGCCGTCGCTGACCCTGCAGGACGGGCCCCGGCCCTGGGAGGTCAGTGAACTGGTCGTCGCGACCGGCAACCGGACCCTGGTGGCAACCACCCCACAGCACCGGGATCTGCTGCCCGACCTGCTGCGTGACGCCGAGGAGGCAGCGGCGGTCGCGGACCGGTACGCGGTCTCCGGCACCGCCCCGGACCGGTACCGGGTCTTCTACGCCGGCTCCGACGAATGGGGCAGCTGGTACGGCGGGGACCGTCCGGACTGGACCGCCGGGTACGCGGTGGCGGTCGGCGGCGGACACTACGAGATCGTGCTCAACGGCACGAACCTACGCGACGTGCTCCGGCCGGACCTGCTGCGTCACGAGTTGACCCACGCCGCGTCTCTGCCGGACGGCGGGAACCGGGAGCGGGCCGCCTGGTGGTTGATCGAAGGACTGGCGGAGCACGCCGCAGCCGGCGGCCGGCCGGTGGTCCGCTACGAAGGGCTGGACGACGTCCGCCGGCTGGTCCTGGAACAGGACTGGCAGGGGCCGCTGAGCAGCGTCGAGCCGACTGCGGACGCCGAGGACTGGCAAGTCGGTGCCGGGTACGGGGTGGGCTACCTGGCGGTCCGGCACCTGGTCGACCGGTTCGGCGAGGAGCGGACGTTGGCGTTCTTCCGCGCCGTGGTGCACGACGGCGTGGGTCTCGACGAGGCCGCCCGGACCCAGTTCGGTGAGTCCTGGGAGGGCCTGCAGGAGGCGTGCGTCGACTACGTCCGGCGGGCGGTCGGCTGAGCCGTCACCCGTCGCGTCGTGCCGGTAGCCCGTACGGGTGTTGGCCGCCCTGCCGCAGGCATCAAATGACGGAACGGATCGCGCCGGTCACAGTGACCCCGTTACCGTACTGGTAACACGTGCGTTGTCCGTCGCGGCGCGGAAGGGTCCCGCTGGGCGGCACGCGCCGGGGAAATGGGATGGATTGGTGAACCATGGCAGGATCACCACAGTCCGAGGACAGGCTGTCGGAGGTCAAGTTCCTGACCGTCGCCGAGGTGGCGAGGGTGATGCGGGTGTCCAAGATGACCGTCTATCGACTCGTGCACTCCGGTGAACTCTCCGCGGTACGGGTCGGCCGGTCGTTCCGGGTGCCGGAACACGCGGTGCACGAGTACCTGCGAGGGGCTTTCCGGGAAACCGCCTAGCGGGTATCCGGAGACGCCCGGCACCGACGCGTCCCCCGGCTGGCGCCGGGGCCGCGTTGGTGCTGATGACACGCGCGGGCTAGGCTTGACGCCGGCCGTGCCGTCGCATGCGCGGGTGAGTCCGCCCGCCGGCCCGGCCGGTTGTCCAGTTCGGCCCACGCGTCAGCCACACCGCACGCTGCGCACGGGCCGACCCGAACGTTCGTTGGAAAGGCTTTCGTATGGGCTCGGTGGTCAAGAAGCGCCGCAAGCGTATGGCCAAGAAGAAGCACCGCAAGCTGCTGCGCAAGACCCGCGTCCAGCGTCGACGTCTCGGCAAGTGACCGTGGCCGGGCCCAGGCCCGGCTTAGCGACGCTCCGGTCACCCGCCAGCACTTGGAGGGCCGTATGGTGAGGTCCCCGACCGTGGTGGTAACCGGGACGAGCCGATTCATCGGCGCCCGGGTCGCCGGTCGACTCGCCGCCGACCCCCGGGTCGGCCGGGTCGTCGGGCTGGACACTGCCACACCGGCGCCGGATTTCGCGGACCTGTTGCGCGACGTCGACCAGGTCCGCGCCGACGCTGGCGCGGCCAGCGGCATCATCGCGGACCTCGATGCGTCAGCCGTCGTGCACCTGGCCGTCGTCAGTGGACCGGACCAGCAGTACGGCGGCCGCGTCGCGATGAAGGAACAGAACGTCATCGGCACCATGCAGCTGCTCGCCGCCTGCCAGCGGGCC
Organism: Solwaraspora sp. WMMA2059; assembly: GCF_027497315.1. Classification (GTDB taxonomy): domain Bacteria; phylum Actinomycetota; class Actinomycetes; order Mycobacteriales; family Micromonosporaceae; genus Micromonospora_E. The sequence continues at coordinate 253,308 of NZ_CP114908.1, forward strand.
TCCGGTCTGCGCAAGCTGGTGGTGCGGTCGTCGACGGCGGCCTACGGTGCCTCGTTCCGCGATCCGGCGGTCTTCACGGAGGAGACTGAGCCCCGCGAGGTGCCGCGCGGCGGGTTCGCCCGCGACATTCTGGATATCGAGGCGTACGTGCGAGGCTTCCGCCGCCGCCGGCCCGACGTCACCGCCACGGTGCTGCGCTTCGCCCCGTTCATCGGCTCGACCGCCGAGACCAGTCTGACCCGCTACTTCGCCCAGCCGCTGGTGCCGACCGTCTTCGGCCGGGACCCCCGGCTGCAGTTCGTGCACGTCGACGACGCACTCGAGGTGCTGCACCGGGCGGTGGTGGAGGACCGGCCCGGCACGTTCAACGTCGCCGGACCGGGCGTGCTCACCCTCTCCCAGGCGATCCGGCGGGCCGGCCGGGTCGCCGTACCGGTGCTGGAGCCGGGACTGTCCGGTGCCGCCGGCGTCACCCGGGCCTTCGGTGTCGGGCGCTACGGGTTCGACCAGATCGACCTGTTCGTCCACGGCCGGGTGGTCGACACCTCCCGGTTGATCCGCGAGTTCGGTTTCGAACCGCGGTCGACGCAGGCCGCCTTCGACGATTTCCTGCGCGCCCACCCGGACGGGGCGCTGCTCGCCGGCGACCGGCTGGCCGCCGCCGAGCAGGCGATCCTGGACGGCATCCGCCGGGTCCGCGCCGCCCACGCCGGCGATCAGCGGGAACTGGCATGACCGTGCCGGACCGACCCGGCGACGTCTGGGATCAGCGGGTGGCCGCCGGCCTGGCGTTTCTGCGCCGCCGGTTGGCCGGCGAGTACGAGGTGGACGAGTTCGGCTTCGATCCCGATCTCACCGAAGGCGTGTTCCTGCCGGTGCTGCGGGCGCTCTACCGCGAGTGGTTCCGCACCGAGGTGTCCGGGGTCGAACACCTGCCGGTGGACGGTGCCGGGCTCGTGGTCGGCAACCACTCCGGCACGGTCGCGCTGGACGCGGCCGTGCTCACCGCGATCCTGCACGACGAGCATCCGCGGCACCGGCACCTGCGGCTGCTCAGCGCCGACCTGGTCTTCCGGTTGCCGTTCCTGTCCGAACTGACCCGCAAGTTCGGCGGCACCGTGGCCTGCAACCCGGACGCCGAGCGGTTGCTCGGTGGCGGGGAACTGGTCGGGGTCTTCCCGGAGGGTTTCAAGGGAGTCGGTAAGCCGTACTCGCAGCGTTACAAACTGCAACGGTTCGGTCGGGGTGGGTTCGTCTCGGCGGCTATCCGTACCGGATCGCCGATCGTTCCGGTGGCGATCGTCGGCGCCGAGGAGACCTATCCGATGCTGGCGAACATCGCCCCGCTCGCCCGGATTCTCGGCCTGCCGTACTTCCCGGTGACGCCGACGTTCCCGTGGCTGGGGCCGCTCGGCCTGGTGCCGTTGCCGAGCAAGTGGCTGATCGAGTTCTGCCCGCCGATCCCGACCACCCGGTTCGCCGACCACGCCGATGACCCGCTGGTCGTGTTCAACCTGGCCGACCAGGTGCGGGAGACGATCCAGCAGGCCCTGCACCGGCTGTTGGACCGCCGGCCGGACCCGTTCGGCCGGTGAGCCGGTCAGTCCGTCAAGCTTCGCAGATCCAGCACCTGCCAGGAGGCGGCGCTGTCGTCGCCGACCGACCACCACAGCACACCACCCCGGCAGAGCACCATGCCCACGTCGTCGCTCACCACGACTGCCTCGTCGCGCTGCAGGTCGTAGATGATCAACTGCTGCGAGTTGGTCAGTGAGGTGGGTGCCGACGACAGCGACAGCACCTCGAACCGGTCCAGCACGGCGACGTCGATGGTGCTGGCGGTCACCGTGCCGTCGCCGATGCGCCGACGGTCCGTACCGTCCGGGCGCATCAGGTCGATGCGGCCCGGACCGTCCGCCGCCAGCACCAGCACCCGGCACCAGGTGGGTCCGCAGGTGACCAGCTCGGTCGGGCCGGCGGGAACGTCGGTGATCCGGCGTTCGACCACATCACGGACCCGGATCGGGCCGGTCTCGCCGCTGCCGGCGCTGACCATCGTCGGCCATCTGGACAACGCCCAGGCACCCGGATCGGTGCGAACGGTCACTTCGCCGCCGGCCAGCGGGACCGACCGCAACTCGGTCGCCGGCTCGGTGCCGGGTGCGACGGCGACCCAGTACAGACTGCCTTCGTTGATCACCATGTCGTACTGGGAGTTGAAGAAGACCACGTCGCCGGTGTCGGTGCTGAGCCGGCGTGGCTCGCCGTCGTCGGCCAGGCTGGCGGCCCACATCTCGGTCCGCCCCCGGCCGTCCTCGTCCGCGACCGACTCGGACCAGGCGAGCGTGTCCCCGTTGGTGGTGAACCCACCGAACTGCGGGGTAGCGCCGAGCGGGAGCCGGCGCAGTTCCCGTACCGATCCGTCGGCGGCCCGCACGACCAGCCGCAGCGCGGTGCCGTCCGGGCTCGGCGCGGTGCCGACCGAGGTGCCGCCGTCGAGGAACAGCACCGGGCTGTACGCCGGCCCGTCGGCGAGGTTGGCGGGTACCTCGGTGATCTCGGCCGCCGGCCAGACCTCGGCGACGGTACGCAGGCGGCCCGGCTCGTCCGCGCTGGTCGTCGGGCCGGCCTGTGGCAACACGACCAGCAGGACCGCAGCTGCCAGCGCGCCGGCCAGTCCGGCCAGATGCCACGGACGGTGGCGGCGGTGCCGGCCTGGCGGGTGGCTGGGCGCCCCGGTCGACTCGACCGGGCGTGCGGTGACCGTCACACCGATGCCTTCCTGATCCGATGCCGGCGTCGCCAGCCCGGGTGGGCCGATCGCCGCCCCCGGGTGGGCGCTAGGTCCGGCCCGGGTGGGCCGGTTGCCGCTGTCCTGGTCAGCCGGTTGCCCGGCGGCGACGGATGGCCAGGCCGGCCGTCACCGCGCCGACCAGGAAACCGGCGGCGACCGTCGACGGTACCGCGATCCGCGCCGCCCTGCGACCGGTCCGGAAGTCCCGGACCTGCCAGCCCAGGTCCCGTGCCTGGCGGCGCAGTGCGGTGTCCGGGTTGACCGCGACCGGGTGTCCGACGGCGGTGAGCATCGGCAGGTCGTTGGCGGAGTCGCTGTACGCGCTGCAGCGGGCGAGGTCGAGCCCTTCGACTGCGGCGAGCTGCAGGACCGCCTCGGCCTTCGCCGGGCCGTGCATCAGTTCGCCGGCCAGCCGACCGGTGTACGCACCGTTGACGACCTCGGCGACCGTACCGAGCGCACCGGTCAACCCGAGACGCTGGGCGATCACCCGGCCGACCTCGACCGGAGTCGCGCTGACCAGCCACACCCGTTGTCCGGCGTCGAGGTGCAGCTGCGCCAGGGCCCGGCTGCCGGGCCAGATCCGCGACGCCATCAACTCGTCGAAGATCTCCTCGGTGAGGCGTTCCACGTCGCTGACCCGCCAGCCGGCGACGAACGCCAGGGCCGCCTCCCGGGCATGCGACATGTCCCCGGCGTGTTCCGCGGCGAGCAGCCGGAACCGCGCCTGCCGCCAGGCGAACTGGGCGAGGTCGGCGGTGGTGAAGTAGTTGCGGGCGGCCAGGCCACGCGCCAGCCAGTAGATCGACGCACCACGCAGCATGGTGTTGTCGACGTCGAAGAACGCCGCTGCCTGGTGGTCAGGGGCCACCGGTGTCGTGGCTGCCAGCCCGGTGGTCGCCCAACCCGTGGTGTGACCGGCAGCGTCCGTACTGATGGTCACCTTGCGGGTGCGGGGCACGCCGGCATCACTCTCCCGTCGGGCGGCGCCACCGGCCCGGTCAGGTCACCGGTCAGCGGCCGGGTTGTCCTTGACCGCCGGGCGCGGGCCCGGCAGATCCGGCTCGGTGGCCTCGCCGAGCTGCGGCTCGGCGAGGCTCGACTGCTGCGGACTGGTCGACGGCCGGACGTCGGGCTCCGGGTCGACCGGCGATTCGGCACCTGCGGCGGGGGCGGGGGCCACGTCGGCGCGTCTCTCGTCGACCGACGACCCGGCAGGCGACCCGACCAGGCCGCCCGGGACACGAATGCTACCGGCCGGCTCGGCCGATACACAGCGGGCCGGCAGCGGGCCGAGTTCGTCGCTGTCGCTGGTCGCCGAGGCCGAGCAGGTCAGCTCGTCGCGCAACGCCGTGGTCCGGGCACGGACCCGGTCGAGGAGGGTGAGTGATTTGCCGACCCGGTCCCGGTTCGCCGCCGACCCGTCGGCGAGTTGCCGCAACGTGGGACGCTGCGTGGCCACGAAAGAGTCGATCACGTCGAGCGGGGTCCCGTCACCGCCGATGGTGGCGGCGGAGGTGAGCAGCCGGACACCTTCCCGGGTCTGGCCGTCCATGTCGTCCAGCACCGCGCTGAACTCGGCGGGCTCGTCGTAGACGATGAGCGCCTCGCCCATTCGTACCTCGGCGAAGCTGAGGAACAGCTGTCCGCGGGAGGAGTCAGACTGGGCCAGGGCGAGCTGGGCGCGCTCGGTGGACCGTTTCATCCCGTACAGGGTGTCGCCCGGCACCGCCTGCTCGGTGGCGGCGGACATGCCGGAGACGGTGATCGCCCCGAACGCGACGGTGGCGATGATGACCGCGCGGGTCCGGGCCCGGCCGGCGGTCGTCGCCGCGCGGGCGCCCGTCGCCCGGGTGGCGAACCAGCGGGACCGGGGCCGTGCCGGAAGGCGGCGGTACGGAGCCGTCGGTGCGCCGGCGCCGATGCCTTCGCGTTCGGCGGTGGCGATCAGCACGGCGCGCAGGTGCGCCCGGTAGTCCGGGTCCACGCCGCTCTCCGGCGACCTCGGCATCTCGGACATCCGGCGCCCGAGTGTCGTGAGCCCGGCCAGCTCGTCGTCCAGCGGATCGCGGACATGGTGCCGCCCACCGGCCTCGGCGCGGTCGAGAAGTTGTGCGAATCGTTCGGCGCGTCGGCGGAAGAGATTGAGCTTGCTCATCGCGGACACCTCCCTTCGCAGGTCACGGCTTCAGCGGCGGGTGTCGCCACTATCCGGTGCGACCACGGCCAGGGTCGCTGGGGAGGTGACCCGTTGCGGGTCCTGGCACGCTGCCTGATGGCTGGCGAGGTGCTGGCACCATCGGTCGCACCCCAAGAAACGCCTGAGTGGTCAGTTGGGTTACGGGCCGGTGGCGAACTTCATCACTACGCGTGACCGTGATCGCTGTCTGTATGGGGGCGATCACGGTTGGAAACCATCGGGCAGGAGTCGGGCCAACGCCCGTACTGCCCGGTACTGCAGGGCCTTGATCGCGCCCTCGTTCTTGCCCATCGCCCGAGCGGTCTCGGCGACCGAGAAGCCTTGCAGGAAGCGGAGAACGATGCACTCCTGCTGCTCCGGGTTGAGCTGCTTGACGGCGGTCAGTAGGGCGACGTTGGTGATGTGGTCGACGACCGCTGCCTCGGGGCTCCCTTCCGGGCCGCGATCCTCGCGCTCCGCATCCATTACGTCACCCGTAGTTACCTCCAGTCGGTAACGTCCCGACTTGAAGTGGTCCGCGACCAGGTTGCGAGCGATGGTCACCAGCCAGGCCCCGAGGTCACGGCCCTGCCAGGTGAAGCTGCCGATCCGCTTCAGGGCGCGCAGGAAGGTGTCCGAGGTGAGGTCCTCGGCGAGTTGCCGGTTGCCCACTCGGAAATAGACGAACCGGAAGACGGTGTCCACGTACCGGTCGTAGATCAGACCGAACGCCTCGGTCTCGCCAGCCTGGGCCCGTTCCACCAGCGCCCAGACCTCGCGGGCGGGATCGGACGGGTCCGGCCGGTCCGGATAGCCGCCCGGCGGTGCGCCGGATCGGCTGCCCTGATCGGGGATCACCGGCAGCACGGTGGTCTCCGCCTCGTTGCCGCCCGGCTGGGTCGGCATGGTCGGCCGGGCCGGGGTGGCCACCGCACCGCCCATCGGCTTGGTGTTGGTACCGGCGTGACGTCGGCTCGGCCCCTCGTTGGGCTGGGTGCGAGGCCTGGTCCCTTGGGTGCCGCCGTCGCCGCGCATCGTGATGCTGAGCATCTCGTGCATCGACGTACGTAGCAGAGCTAACCCTTCAGCGAGGGCGATCCGGGCGGCAACTACCTCGCGGCTGGCCGACGGGAGAACGATCTGCGGGGAGTAGACACTCATTGGGCGTCCTCCGTTCGTGCCTGCGGCGACCCGGCTCGTTGCTGGGCCCGGGCACCTGGGTCGGTGAGTTGGGTGCTGGTACCGGCGCTGATGCCGGTGCGGTCCGGCAGATCGGTGGTGAGCGCCATGGACCGGCGCACCCTCCTGAGGTGCTGGTGCGGTGCGACAACGGGCACGGCGGCCTCCTCGGGCTGAGGGGTGGCGACTCACGGCAAAACGGGTGAGTCGACCCAAGGCGATGATAGGGCCAACGTCACCCACGCGTGTGGAGTCCGTTACACAACGACGAAGTATTTCCGCAGGGCGGCGTGCCCATGTCGCACTGGCTGTCCGCTGTCGGTTACCCGACGCATTGGTTGTCGGGAAGCGGTAAGCTCCCCGGCGTGTCGCGCCGCCAGCCCAGAATCACCTTGATCACCCGCCCCGGCTGTCACCTTTGCGACGACGCCCGCGCGGCGATCGCCCGGGTGACGGGGCAGACCGGCGACGAATGGGTGGAGCAGGACGTCACCGCTGACATCGAGTTGGAGCGCGACTATGGCGAACGGCTCCCGGTGGTGCTGCTCGACGGGCGGGAACACGGGTACTGGCGGGTCGAGGAGCATCGGCTGCTCGACGATCTGCGCCGGTCGGTCAGCTGACCTGGTGACCGGCCGACCGGCCGCCGGCCGGTCGGTGGGCTGACCTGCTGGCCCGGTGGTGCCGGTGGCCGGTATCGTGCCGCCGTGGCCCCGCTTGACACCCATCTGGTCTGGGACTGGAACGGCACCCTGCTCAATGACCTGGCGCTGGTGGTCACCTCGACCAATCACGCGATCGCCACCGTCGACGGCCCGGTGCTCACCCCCGAGCAACACCGGGTGGCCTTCCGTCGGCCGGTCGCGGACTACTACGCCGACGTTCTCGGTCGGGCGGTCGATGCTGAGGAGTTCGGCCGGCTGGACCAGATCTTCCACGCCGCGTACCGGGCCGGTCTGACCACCTGCGCACTCGCCGAGGACGCCGAACGGGCGCTGCTCAGCTGGCCGGGTAGTCAGTCGCTGCTTTCGATGTGGTTCCACGACGAACTGGTCCCGCTGGTCGACACGTACGGCCTGACCCGGACCTTCCGGCGCATCGACGGGCTGCGGACGGCGGTCGGCGGCGACCGCAAGGCCGGCCACCTCGACCGGCACCTGACCGCGCTGGAGGTCGACCCGGCCCGGACCGTGCTGATCGGCGACTCGATCGACGACGCGGACGCCGCCGAGGCGGTCGGTGCAAGTTGCATCCTGTACACCGGCGGCTTCACCGATCCGGACCGGCTCCGGGCCCGCGGCGTGCCGGTCGTGGAATCCCTCACCGAGGCGGTACGGCTGGCCGCCGACCACTGACCGGCGGCAGGAAAGCCAACTCGGCCCGGTCAACCTCGCAGATAGGGCCCGGTCAACCTCGCAGGTAGGTCAGTACGGCGAGCACCCGACGGTGCTGTTCGGTGTCCGGCGCGAGTTGGAGCTTGCTGAAGATGTTGTGGATGTGCTTCTCGACGGCACCGTCGGTGACCACCAGCAGCCGGGCGATGGCGGTGTTCGAACGCCCCTCGGCCATCAGCCCGAGCACCTCCCGTTCCCGCGGGGTGAGCTGGCGCAGCGGGTCGTCGCGGCGGCGCCGGACCAGCAGTTGACCGACCACCTCCGGGTCGAGCACCGTACCGCCGCCGGCCACCCGGGCGAGGGCGTCGAGGAACTCGGCGATCGCGGCGACCCGGTCCTTGAGCAGGTATCCGACGGCGCCGGCCCGGTCGGCGAGCAGATCGTCGGCGTACGACACCTCGACGTACTGGGACAGCACCAGCACCGGCGCCCCCGGGACCAGTTCGCGGATCCGCACCGCCGCCCGCAACCCTTCGTCGGTGTGCGTCGGCGGCATGCGTACGTCGACGATCGAGACGTCCGGACGGTGTTCGGTGACCGCCTCGACCAGGGCCGGGCCGTCGCCGACGGCCGACACCACCCGGTGACCGTGCTCGCTCAGCAGTCGGACCAGGCCCTCCCGCAGCAGTACGGCGTCGTCGGCGATCACCACTCGCATGGGTGCCATGTCTACCATCTGGGCTCAGCCGGGCAGCTCGGCGCGGATCTCGGTGGGCCCGCCCGGCGGGCTGTGCACCGCGAGGGTGCCGCCGTGCGCCCGCACCCGGTCGGCGAGTCCGGCCAGTCCGTGCCCCTTGGCGAGGTGGGCGCCGCCGGTCCCGTCGTCGGCGACCACGATGGTCAACCCGCCGTCGTGGCGGTGCACCCCGACGCTGCAGGCGGTCGCCCCGCTGTGCTTGGCGACGTTGGTCAGCGCCTCGGCCACCACGAAGTAGGCGCTGGTCTCCACCGCCGGGTCGGGTCGCGTCGTGGCGGCGGCGAGCCGGGTGTCGACCGACAGGTCGACCGGTACCACGCCGCGTGCGGCCAGGGCGGCGAGCGCGCTGGGCAGCCCCCGGTCGACCAGGATCGGCGGGGCGATGCCACGGGACAGGGCGCGGAGCTCGGCCAACGTCTCGCGGGTCTGGTCCAGCGCCTCGTCCAGGGTGCGCCGGGCGGCGTCCGGGTCGGCCGCCAACTGCTCGCGGGCCCGTCCCAGGTCCATGGCGAGCCGGACGAGTCGCTGCTGCGGCCCGTCGTGGATGTCGCGTTCCAGCCGGCGCAGCGCGGTCGCCTCCGCGCTGACTGCGGCCTGCCGCTGCTCCTCCAGGTCGGTGATCCGGTCGCGCATCTGGGCCACCCCGGTGAGCAGGCCGCGGGCGAAGCCGGCCTGCAGCAACGCACAGCCGCGGACCACGATCGGCAGGGTGACCAGGAAGAACAGTCCGATCGCGGTGTACAAGGCGATCCGGGTGCCCGGTGCGTCGCCCAGGCCGAGCAACGGCGCCAGACCGCCGTCCGGATCAGCGGGCAGCAACCAGTCGTACGTCCAGTAGAGCGAGCCGGTCAGCGCCCCGGTCCACCAGGTGACGGTGACCGGCACGGCGATCAGGGCCACCGGTAGGCGCAGCACACCGAACGCCAGATCGAGCCAGGACTGAGGGTCGGTGAGCGGGGCGAGGATCCGTCGCCAGGTGCCGGCGTCCGGCCCCGGCGCCACGTACCGCGGCTGCACCCGGGCGGCGGCCAGGACCCCGGCCATCCGGTGTCGTTCGAGCTGGGCGAACGCGCGGACGGTGGCCAGCGTGCCGCTGAGCACCGGCAGGCCGACGACGGTGACCACCAGGCCGACGCCGAGTGCGAAACCGACGACGCCGACGACGAAGTTCGCCAGCGCGAGCGGCAGGCTGGTGAGTACGTACAGGGAGTCGCTGGCGAGCCGGCGCAACGTCGTCTGCCGGCTGGGCCGTGCGAGGGCGGGCGGAATGCCGACTGCGGTCATGGGAGTGACGCTAGGTGCCAGGTGGCGGGCCGGTCACTCCCGCCGCCCCGCCGATCGCGGTGGGGTTGTCCCCCCTGTCGGAGCGGCGCATGGCAAAAAGCCGGAAATTGGTAATAATGATGCTGCTGTCGCCGGATGAAACCGGTGTGACGGGTAGCGTGGATCCAGCGGCTAGTCCATCACCGTCGATCAAGATCGCGATTTGTGCACGCGTTCACAAGCGCCTACGCTGTAATCCTGACGAGCCCTGATAGCACAACAGGTGACGGCGGTTGCCACAGGGGCACCGGACTGACCGGCCGGGCCGGCGGGTCAATGATCGCATCGCACGGAGACACATGAGTCAGCACCGCCAGCCAGGCGCGTCCGGCCGGGTCGACGCCGTTCCGGCGCTGCCGGACCTCCCCGAGGCGACGGTCGCGCGACTCCCGGAGTATCTCCGTGCCCTGCATACCCTCGCCGACGCCGGTCACGAGACCGTTTCCAGCGAAGGGCTGGCCAGCGCGGCCGGCGTAAACTCCGCCAAGCTCCGCAAGGACCTGTCCCAACTCGGCTCATACGGCACCCGCGGTGTCGGCTACGACATCGCGCTGCTGATCGAGCAGATCGAGTACGTGCTCGGGCTCACCCACCGGCGGGCCGTCGCGCTCGTCGGGGTCGGTAACCTCGGCCACGCGCTGGCCGGCTACGCCGGCTTCGCCAGTCGGGGGTTCCGCATCGCCGCGCTCTTCGACGCCGACACCGACCGGGTCGGTGAACAGATCAACGGGTTGGTGGTCCGGCACATCGACGACCTGCCGGCGGTCGCCGCCGAGGAGTCGATCGCCATCGGGGTGATCGCCACCCCGGCCGCCGCCGCGCAACAGGTCGCCGACCAGCTGGTTGCCGCCGGGGTCACCAGTATCCTCAACTTCGCGCCATGCGTACTGGTGGTGCCCGCCGGAGTCGACGTGCGCAAGGTCGACCTGGCGATCGAGCTGCAGATCCTCTCCTTCCACGAGCACCGCAAGTCGGCCTCCGGCCACGACCACGGCGTGCCGGGGCTCACCGCGTTGCCGGGTGGGCTGGGCGGCGGGCCTGCCGCTGCGGCCACCTTCGACGCCTCGGCGGCCACCTTCGACGGGTCCGGTCCGGCGGAAGCGGTCGGCTCATGAACCTTCTCGTCGTCGGCGCGTCCTACCGGACCACGCCGGTCGCCACCCTGGAGCAGCTGGCCGTCGCCCCCACCGACGTGCCCGACACGCTGCGTCGGCTGCTCGCCCAACCGTACGTCGACGCCGCTGTGGTGCTCTCCACCTGCAACCGGGTCGAGGTGTACGCGGCGGTCACCGGATTCCACGGCGGTCTCGCCGACATCTGCGGCGTGCTGGGCGCGCGGGTCGGTAGCGCCCCCGGCGAGCTGGCCGACCACCTGTACGTGCACTACGGCCAGGCCGCCGTCGAACACGCCTTCCGGGTGGCGGCCGGGCTCGACTCGATGGTGGTCGGCGAGGCGCAGATCCTCGGCCAGTTGCGCGACGCCTACCACGTCGCCAACGAGGCCGACGCCACCGGCCGGCTGCTGCACGAGCTCATGCAGCAGGCGCTGCGGGTCGGCAAGCGGGCACACGCCGAGACCGGGATCGACCGGGCCGGCCAGAGCGTGGTCAGCGCGGCCCTGCGGGTCGGCGGCGAACTGCTGCCCGGTGGGCTGCCCGGCCGGCCGGTGCTGGTCCTCGGCGCGGGCGCGATGGGCGCCCTGGCGGTCGCCACCCTGGCCCGGCTGGGAGTCGAGTCGATCCGGGTGGTCAACCGTCGGGACGACCGGGCGGTCCGGCTGGCCGGTGCGTACGGTGCCACCGCGGTGCCGTACGACCAGTTGCCGGCCGCGCTCAGCCAGGTCGACCTGGTGATCAGCGCCACCGCCTCGGCCGAGCCGGTGCTCACCCGCGACGCCGTCACCGGGGTGCTGGCCGCCCGCCCGGCCGACCGGGCCGGCCCGCTGGTCCTGCTCGACCTCGCCGTACCCCGGGACGTGGAGCCCGCCGCCGCGGCGCTGCCCGGTGTCGCGGTGATCGACATCGACGGCCTGGCCGGTTCGCTCACCGACGCGCCCGCCGCGATGGACACGGCGGCCGTCACCCGGATCGTCGACACCGAGGTGGAGTCGTTCCTCAGCTGGATGCGCGGCGCGGACGTGGCACCCACCGTGGCCGCGCTGCGCGGCCGCGCCGACGACGTGGTCGGCGCCGAGCTGCGGCGGCTCGCGCAGCGTCGGCCGGACCTCACCGACGACCAGCGTGCCGAGGTCGCGCACACCGTGCACCGGGTGGTCCAGCGGCTGCTGCACTCGCCGACCGTACGGGTGCGTCAGCTCGCTGCCGAGCCCGGTGGTGACCAGTACGCCGCGCTGCTGCGCCAACTGTTCGACCTGGAGGTGCCGGGCACCTCCGCCGCCGGCGACGTGCCGGACCTGGAGGCCGACCGATGAGTGTGTTGCGCCTGGGCACCCGGGGCAGCGCCCTGGCCACCGCCCAGTCCGGTCGGGTCGCCGCCGCACTGCGCGCCGCCACCGGCCGCGACGTCGAACTGGTGGAGATCGTCACCGCCGGGGACCGGTCCACCGCGCCGGTCGCCGCGCTCGGCGTCGGCGTGTTCGTCTCCGCGCTACGCGACGCGCTGCTGGCCAAGGAGATCGACTTCGCGGTCCACTCGTACAAGGACCTGCCCACCGCCGGCCAGGCGGAGTTGCTGGTCGCGGCGGTGCCGCCCCGGGAGGATCCACGGGACGCGTTGATCAGCCGGGACGGCCGGATGCTCGCCGAGCTCGCGCCGGGGGCCACCGTCGGCACCGGGGCACTGCGCCGGATCGCCCAGCTGAACGCCCTCGGCCGTCAGCTCGTGGTCACCCCGATCCGGGGCAACGTCGACACCCGGATCGGCCGGGTGCGCGGCCCGCAGCCCGATCTCGACGCGATCGTGCTGGCCCGGGCCGGCCTGGCCCGGCTCGGCCGAACCGCCGAGATCACCGAGACTCTCGACCCGATGCTGATGCTGCCGGCGCCCGCCCAGGGCGCCCTGGCCGTCGAATGCCGGGCCGACGACACCGACCTGGTCGAGCTGCTCAGCACGCTCGACCATGCACCGACCCGGGCCGCGGTCGCCGCGGAACGGTCGTTGCTCGCGACGCTGGAGGCCGGCTGCAGCGCACCGGTCGCGGCGTACGCGGAAGTCGCCGAGGGGGATGACGGCGACGAGATCTACCTGCGCGGGGCGGTGATCAGCCCGGACGGACTCCGGGAGATCAGACTGTCGCGCACCGGTCCCCCGGCCACCGCCGTCGAGATCGGCGCGGCGCTCGCCGCCGAGCTGCTCGACGCCGGAGCCGACACGATCCTTCCGGGGGCCACGCCCGGCGGTCCCTCCAGGACCGCGGATGGCGACGGCGTGGTACCCCAGCGACCTTCAGCGCCCAATCCGTCCGGCGCGACGACCCAGAACATGGGGAGCATAAATGACCCGCACCCGTAAGCTCGCCGGCCACATCGCGTTCGTGGGCGCCGGCCCCGGCGACCCGGGCCTGCTGACCCGCCGGGCGCACGACGCCCTGGCCGAGGCGGACCAGGTCGTCTACGACCGGGGCGTCCCGGAGACGCTGCTCGCCGCGGTCCGCGCCAGCGCCAAAACGGACACCCAGCTCAGTCCGGCCGAGGGCGCGCCAGGTGACGTGGCCAAGGTGCTGATCTCCGCCGCCCGGTCCGGGCAGGCCGCGGTCCGGTTGGTCTGCGGCGACCCGTTCGGTCACCACGCGGTGGTGACCGAGGTGCAGGCTGTCGCGCGTACCGCGGTGCCGTTCGAGGTGGTCCCCGGGGTCAGCCAGGCCGAAGGGGTGGCCGGCTACGCCGGGGTCCCGCTGCCCGGCATCCGTACGGTGGCCGACGTCGACGACACCGCCGGCCTCGACTTCGAGGCCCTCGCCGCGGCGGTCGGCCGGGGCTCGCTCGCCCTCGCGGTCGACGCCGGGGAGCTCGCCGCGGTCCGCGACGGACTGCTCGCCGCCGGCGTCGACGGTGCCACCTCGGTCGCGGTGACCGGGGACGGGACCGGCGAGACCCAGTACACCACCACCTCGACGGTGGACAGCTTCGTCGCCGCCGCGCTCGGCTTCACCGGTCGGGTGGTGCTCACCCTCGGTGCCGGGGTCGCCGAGCGGGACAAGCTGAGCTGGTGGGAGAACCGGCCGCTGTACGGCTGGAAGGTGCTCGTGCCGCGGACCAAGGAGCAGGCCGGCGTGATGAGCGCCCAGCTGCGCGCCTACGGCGCCATCCCGTGCGAGGTGCCGACCATCGCGGTCGAGCCGCCGCGTACCCCGGCGCAGATGGAGCGGGCGGTCAAGGGCCTGGTCGACGGCCGGTACGCCTGGGTCGTCTTCACCTCGGTCAACGCCGTACGGGCGGTGTGGGAGAAGTTCGCCGAGCACGGGCTGGACGCCCGGCACTTCGGCGGGGTCAAGATCGCGTGCATCGGGGAGGCGACCGCGGACGCGGTCCGCGCCTTCGGGATCCAGCCCGAGCTGGTGCCGGCCGGTGAGCAGTCCTCCGAAGGGCTGCTGGCCGAGTTCTCGCCGCACGACGAGATCCTCGACCCGGTCGGCCGGGTGCTGCTGCCCCGGGCGGACATCGCCACCGAGACCCTCGCCGCCGGGCTGACCGAACGTGGCTGGGAGGTCGACGACGTCACCGCGTACCGGACGGTGCGGGCCGCGCCGCCGCCGGCCGAGATCCGCGACGCGATCAAGTCCGGCGGCTTCGACGCGGTGCTGTTCACCTCCTCGTCCACCGTGCGCAACCTGGTCGGCATCGCCGGCAAGCCGCACGCCCGGACCGTGGTCGCGGTGATCGGCCCGAAGACCGCCGAGACCGCCACCGAGTTCGGCCTGCGGGTGGACGTGCAGCCGACGCACGCGTCGGTCCCGGAGCTGGTCGAGGCGCTGGCCGGCTACGCGGTCGAGCTTCGGGAGAAGCTGGTGGCGATGCCGGCCAAGCAGCGGCGCGGCTCCAAGGTGCAGGGTCCGACGGCGCTACGGTTCCGCTGAGCCGGCGACCACCGAGTCGGCTGACCGCTCGGCGACCACCGAGCCGGCGAACGCCTGAGCCAGGAGACGATGGGCGATGACGTATCCGCAGAGCCGGCCACGCCGGCTGCGCCGCACCGCCGCCGTGCGGCGGCTGGTCGAGGAGACCCGGCTGTCCCCGGCCGAGCTGGTGCTGCCGATGTTCGTCAAGGAAGGGCTCACCGAGCCGCGACCGATCCCGTCACTGCCCGGAGTGGTCCAGCACAGCCGGGACTCGTTGCGCAGGGCCGCCGCCGAGGCGGTGGCGGCCGGGGTCGGCGGGGTCATGCTGTTCGGCGTGCCGCAGTGCCGGGACGCGACCGGTTCAGCCGGTGTCGACCCGGCCGGCGTGCTGAACGTCGCGATCCGGGACGTGGTCGCCGAGGTCGGTGACGCGACCGTGGTGATGAGCGACCTCTGCCTCGACGAGTTCACCTCGCACGGGCACTGTGGTCTGCTCGCCGCCGACGGGACGGTGGACAACGACGCGACGCTCGCCGCGTACGCACAGCTGGCTGTCGCGCAGGCCGAAGCGGGTGCGGACATGCTCGGACCGTCCGGGATGATGGACGGCCAGGTCGGGGTGGTGCGCCGGGCGTTGGACGCGGCCGGGCACACCGACACCGCGCTGCTCGCGTACGCGGCGAAGTACACCTCGGCGTTCTACGGGCCGTTCCGCGAGGCGGTGGAGTCGGCGCTGGTCGGTGACCGGCGGACCTACCAGCAGGATCCGGCGAATCTGCGGGAGTCGCTGCGCGAGGTCGAGCTGGACGTCGCCGAAGGCGCCGACCTGGTGATGGTCAAGCCGGCGCTGCCGTACCTGGACGTGATCGCGGCGGTCCGCCAGCGGGTGCACGTCCCGGTCGCCGCCTACCAGGTCTCCGGCGAGTACGCGATGGTCGAGGCGGCCGCCGCGAACGGCTGGATCGACCGGGACCGGGTGATCCTGGAAACGTTGACGTCGATCCGGCGGGCCGGCGCGCAGATCATCCTCACCTACTGGGCGACGGAGGTCGCGAACGCCCTCTGACCGGGGGTGTCGACGGCACCCGCCAGCCCGGGTCGATGGCGCATCCACCGACCCGGTCGTTCAGCTGCGCACGCCGAGCCGGTGCATCAGGGTGGCGATGTCGGCTCCGTAGTCCCACCAGTCCCGGTCGGGCTGGTAGCCGAGTTCCGCGTTGATCGCGATCAGATCCTCGTCGCCCTCGGCGTTCCAGGTCTGCACCTCGGCCAGCCGCGGCTCGACGGTACGCAGCTCCAGCAGCATCCGTGCCTTGATCGCCCGGTCGATGCCGTGTCCCAGGTGTGCCTGGGCGACGATGGTGTCGTACTGGTCGGCCCGGGTCGGGTGCTGCGCCGGCACCACCACCTCGGTCAGCCCGGCCACCGCGCCGCTGGCCAGGTGCCGGGCCAGCACGATGTACGGCGTCATGCCGCGGCGACGTAGGCAGTCGAGGCTGTCCCGGAGCCGGTCCGGGTCGTAGGAGCTGGGCCGCAGGTCCAGGTCGCCGTCCTCCGGCACGCTCTGCTCGGCCTTGGTCCGGGCGTACGCATCGACCAGGCCCTCCGGCGGCCCGCCCGGGTGAAACTCGATCTGGTACCCGGGGACCGGGTCCTGTGCCGTCTTCTCGATCGCGGTCCAGTCGACCGCCGGCAGTCGGAGCACGCTGCGGATCTCCCGGAACTGGCGGGCGAACCCCAGTGACTCGTAGAAGTCGACGGCGCAGGTGCCCCCGATGACCTCGACACCGACCGAGCTGAACCCCTCGTGGTAGGCGCGGCGTACGGCGAGCGCCAGCAGTTCCCGGCCCAGGCCGTTGCGCCGGGCGTCGGGCCGGACCAGGACCTCTAGCACTCCGATGTCGCCGAGGAGCAGCACGTTGACGTGCCCGTTGACCGGCCCCGGCCGGCCGTCGTCGGTGGCCTCCTCGGCCAGCCAGCAGATTCGTCGGACCCCGGGCATGGTTTCGGTCAGGTACTCCCGGAGGAAGTCTGGCCGCCAGTACGGATCACCTGGCAGGTCAGCCTCGAATACCCGGTTGAGACAGTCCAGCAGAGATGAGATCTCGGCGGACGACGCGGTTCGGGGGTCCCACTCGCGCACCATCACGCGTCTAGCTTGCCGCCAAGTCGCCGGTTGCGAAAGTGGCCGGGCGGGAAATTGTGGCTATCTGATTGCACTAAGTACGGCTACGGGCACCGTAGTCGTTGGCGGTGTCGAAGACCGCCTGGGCGTACGGCTGCACGTTGTTGTACGACAGGATCGCGCTCCACCAATCAGAAGGTGTGGACAGATCGCGCCCGTTCCGACACAAGTAGTTAGCGGCAGCGAGGCTGGCGTCATCGATATCCTGCGGATCGATGACACCGTCGTTGTCCGCGTCCACCGCGAACTCCGCCCAGGTGGTCGGGATGAACTGCATCGGGCCGACCGCCCGGTCGTACACCGGGTCGTTGTCCAACTCGCCGTTGTCGGTGTCGGTGATCCGCTGACGTCCGCCGGCACCGTCCAACGGCAGCCCGGTGATCGGCGGTACGGCGCGGCCGTCGGCGTCCAACCGTGATCCGTTCGCCCGGCCGTGAGTCGACTCGATCATGCCGATCGCGGCCAGCGTGGTCCACGACAGCCGGCAGTCCGGCGTGGTGGTGGCCAGCACCAACTCGGCGTAGCCGTACGCCTCCATCGCCACCACCGGTATGTCGACCCGGCTGGCCGTGCGGGTCGCCCAGGCGGCGAGGACCGTGGCCGGCCGGGTCGGGGCACCCGGGTTCAGCCCGCCGTCGAGCGGGGGATCCGCCGGTGGCTCGAGCAGGTCGGGGTCCGTGGTCTCAGGCAACTGCGGTACGGCGGTGGTGCCGAGCGCCGTGGGCGAGGGGGCCGGAGGCCGGTCGCCGGCGGCCGCTGGGACCAGCACGGCACCGGCGGTGCCGCTGCCGGCGACCAGCGCCAGCAGGAGCAGACCGGGCAGGGCCAACCGGCCGGCCGGCTGGCGACTCCAGGCGCCGGCCGCCCGGGCCGCTCGGCGCAGGCCGCGCCGGACCGGTCGCAGCCGTGCCGGGTGCAGCCAGCCGATCCGGGTGCCGAACGGCGCGTCCTCCCGGCGGTGTCGGCCGACCACGGCCAGCGTGGTGGCCGGTGCCGGTGCCGGTGCCGGTACGGGTGCCGGTACGGGTGGGTCGGTCGCCGGCCGCGCCTGCTCGTCTGCGGAAGCACCGATCGGCCGGGTGCCGCCGGATTTGCTGTCGGCGTGTCTGCTGTCGGCGGGTTTGCTGTCGCCGGGGTCGCTGTCGGCGGTCCGCCGGGTGTCGTCGCCGCCACCTGCGCCGGACCCGGTGTCGCTGCGTGGTCGGAGTTCGCTGGTCGGTCCGGTGTCGCTGCCTGGTCCGGTGTCGCCGGTCGACGCGGTGCCGGTCGACCGGATGGTGTCCGGGTCCGGGGCGCTTTCCTGCCGCGGCGGCCGGGCAGGCGCCGGCACCGCCGGACGCAACCGGTGCGGTGCTGGCGTACCCGATCCGTCCTCGACCATGTCGTCGAGTATCACCCATCCGGCCGGGAGCGTCAGTTCCCGCCGTACCCTATCCACATGCCCCGGTACGAGTTCCGCTGTCGCGCGTGCGGCGACACCTTCGAGGTCAACCGTCCGATGACCCAGGCAGGCGATCCGGCGTCCTGCCCGCAGGGACATCCCGACACGGTCAAGCTGCTGTCCACCGTCGCGATCACCGGCCGTGGCGCCGGGGCCTCCGGTGGGCTGCCGGCAATGCCGCCAGCCCAGGCCGGCGGAGGTGGCGGCTGCTGCGGGGGCGGGTGCGGATGCTAGTTGACCCACGGCGCTGACCGGTTCGCGATGAGCTGGGTTGCCTGACTGCGGCAGCATGAACGCGACTTCCCAGCGGGGCGGAGGTTCCACGGGTGTCGGCACCGATCGCACTGCCGAGCGGACTGGTCACCTTCATGTTCACCGACATCGAAGGATCGACGAGGCTGGCCCGACTACTCGGCCGCGACTACCGCCCGGTGCTCAGCGAACACCGACGGTTGGTCCGGCGTACCTTGTCGGCCAGCGACGGCACCGAGTTGTTCACCGAAGGGGATTCGTTCTTCGTGGCGTTCGCGGACGCGTCCGCCGCACTGGACGCCTGCCTGCGCGCGCAGCGGGCGCTGGCCGCGCACGAGTGGCCGACCCCGGATGTCGCACCCCGGGTACGAATGGGGCTGCACACCGGGCAGGCCGAGCCGGTCGGGGGCGAGTACGCCAGTCCAGAGGTACACCGTGCGGCGCGCATCGCGGCGGCGGCGCACGGTGGCCAGGTCCTCTGTTCCGCTGCGACCGCCCAGGCCGCCGACCCGTTGCCGGTCGGCGTCTCGCTGCTCGATCTCGGCCTGCACCGGCTGCGCGGGTTCGACGACCGGGAGCGGCTGTTCCAGCTGATCGCCGCCGGGCTGGAGCGGCAGTTCCCCAGACCGCGTACGGCCGACTCGGCCAGCCACAACCTGCCCAATCAGGTCAGTTCCTTCGTCGGTCGCCGGACCGAACGCCACGAGCTGCGCCAGCTGGTCGCCGAACACCGGCTGGTCACCGTGGTGGGTGCCGGCGGCGCCGGCAAGACCCGGCTGGCAATCGAGGTCGCGGCCGACGCCAGCGGCGGTGCCGCCGCCGAATCACCGGCTGCGGACCCGGCTCCGGCCGGCCATCCGGACGGGGTGTGGTTCGTCGACGTCGCGACGGTCACCGATCCCGGGCTGGTCGCGTTTGCTGTCGCCGCGGTGTTCGGCCTGCGGCCGGAGCCGGGCCGGCCGATCCTGGACACCGTCGTCGAGTACGCGGCCGCCCGCCGGCTGCTGCTGGTGCTCGACACCTGTGACGCTCAGCCGGCGGCGTGTGCCGAGGTGATCGCCCGGCTGCTCGGCGGTGGCCGGCAGGTCCGGGTGCTGACGACCAGCCGGGAGCCGTTGGGGGTGCCCGGCGAGGTGGTGTGGCGGATTCCGCCGATGTCGGCCGAACCAGGGCCGGCCGGTGGCCCCAGCGATGCCGTGGCGCTGTTGCTGGACCGCACGGCGGCGGCCCGTGGCGGGCACCCGCCGGGTCCGACCGAGTCCGCCCAGCTGCACCGGGTGGCGGCCCGGCTGGACGGGTTGCCGCTGGCGATCGAGCTCGCCGCCGCCCGGTTGCGGGTGCTCTCCGTCGGGCAGCTCGTGGACCGCCTCGACGATGTCCTGGGGGTGCTGGACGCGGGGCAGGAGGAGCCGGTCGACGCGCAGCGCTCCGCCGGACGGCGGCACGGCACGCTACAGGCGACGGTCACCTGGTCCTACCGGACGCTGGCCCCCCGGGCGGCCCGGCTGCTGCGCTGGATGTCGGTCTTCGCCGGACCGATCGATCTGGCCACCGTGGAGTGGCTGCTCGACGACGATCCGCTGGGGCCGTTGGCGGTGCTGGTCGACAAATCGATGATCCAGGCCGAGCCGGCCGCCGGCGGCACCAGCTACCGGATGCTCGACCCGATCCGGGCATACGCGGCACGGCGGCTGGTCGAAGCGGGCGAGGAGCAGGTTGCCCGGGACCGGCACGTGGCCTGGGCGCTGCACGCGTTGCAGCGTGCCTACCTCGGTCCGGACGGCAAGCCGGTCACCCTTTCGCTGTACACCCTCGACCCGCTGGCCGACGAGCTGCGGGCCGCGCTGCGGTGGAGCACCACCGGTGGCAGCGCCCGGCGCGGCCTGCAGCTCGCCAGCGGGCTCGACCAGTGGTGGCGCGAACGCGGCCTGGCCAGGGAAGGCAGGCTGTGGCTGTTCCGGCTGTACGGGCGGATCGCCGAGACCGGCGAGGCGATTCCCGAGGCGGAGCTGGCCGCCGCGTACCACATGCATTCGCAGCACGCGGGCGCGGACGGCGAGTTCGGCGAGGAGATGCGGTTCTCGCACCGGGCGGAGGCCGCCGCCCGGCAGGCCGGCGACGCGGGTCTGCTGGCCCGGGTGCTGGCCGGTCGGGGTGCCTCGCTCATCGATCTCGGACAGTTCGTCGAGGCCGAGCAGGTGTGCCGGCGGGTGATCGACTGGGCGGCGGCGAACGGCGCGGTCGGCGACGCGCTGTTCGCCGTGTACAGCCTGGCCGAGCTGCTCTGCCGGCGGGGGGCGTTGGACGAGGCCGCCGAGGTGCTGGCCACCGCCCGGCCGGCGGAGGCCGCCCGGCCGGCGGAACGCGGCCGGCGGACCGTGGACATGCTGCTCGGGCTGGTGGCGTTGGGCCGCCGGGACCTGGTCGCCGCGCACGACCACCTGGTGGTGGCGCTGCGGTCCCGAATGCGGTACGGGTTCCACCGGCGGGCCTGCGACACGCTGAACGCGATGGCGGTCCGGTGCGCGCTGGGCGGTGACCCGTCGACCGCTGCCCGCCTGTTCGGTGCCGCTCAGGCGACCCGCTCGGCGCTGCGCAGCACGGCCGGCATGTTCGGCGGCTACTGGGCGCAGGAGCAGGCCAAGGTACGGTCGGCGATCGGCGACAGCGCGTTCGATGCCGGGTACGCGCAGGGTAGCCGGATGAGTCTGGTCGAGGCGGCGGCGTTGGCGCTCGCGGTGGAGCATCCGGATCTGACGACCGGCGCCCGGTGGTTCGCCGACGAATCCGCCGACGCGGTCGGTGACGGTGGCCCGCTCGGCGGCCGTGGTGACCGGCGGCCGGCACGGCCGTGGTGACCGGCGGCTCGTGCCGCAGCTGTGCTGACCAGCGGCCGGCCCGGACCCGGGGGAGAGGGAGGGCCGGCCGGTGCGGTGCCGGTCAGTCGGTCCCGGCCAGCCGCGGCCCGGCGGCCTGCAGCTGCCGGGCCCGCTCCAGGTCGGCGGCGTTCACGACCGGCACGCCGAAGATGCGCACCGCCTGGTAGTACGTCCAGGCGAGGCTCAGGCAGGCCGGCCGGACGAAGCTGCTGTAGCGGGCACACGCCCGCTTGAGGTCTTCGTAGAAGGCGCTGTCCACCCGTGCCTTGTTGGCGGAGAACTGGCCGATCGCCTTGTAGTTGCGGTAGCCGAAGTCGTGCCGGTGGCAGGAGAGCCGGAAGTCGAACCCGAGCGGGTTGTCCGGGCTGGACGAGCAGTAGTCGGTCGACCAGTCGAACTGGTACGCGGCCCAGGCGCCCTGGTTGAGCCGGGCCGAGTTCCAGACGCTGTAGCTGCTCGCGCTGGTCTGGGTCCAGTTGGACAGCACCGTGGGCTTGTCGGCGGGCACGGCGGCGGCGGGGCCGGCCGTGCCGAGGGCGGCGGTGAGGCCGAGCAGGGCGGCGGTGAGCAGGGTGGTCAGGCGTCGGGACATAGCGATACCTCCGGTGGACGGTCCGTCGGGTGGCGTCGGCATGCTTGTTACCGGTGGGTCACAAGCGTGTCCACAGTCTCACGGCATCAGCTGGAGTCGATCTGTAGTCAGCCTGATCGTTTGTCGACCGGTGTGTAAACAGACGAGTCGGCCGGACCGGTCACATCGCCCGGCCGTTGCGGCCCTCCAGCCTGCCCGGCCCTGATCCCCGGTCACCCGGACGGTCCGATCAGCCGGCGTCGGCGGCGTCGGCCCGGGGTGCACCGGGCAACGCGGCGACCCGGACCAGGGCGACCATTCGGCCGAGGCCGCCACCATCCGTTCCGAGGGAACGTCCGATGATCCACACCCACCGATTGTCGTAGTAGGCCGACAGATCGGGTCGCATCTGCTCCACCTGAAGTATGAGATTGTGTCCGCCGTACCGCCAGTCGTTCTTGCCGAGTCGCAATACCGTCCCCGGGGTGATCGCGGGAATGGCGGTGGGTCGTGGCGGGTTCACAGGCTGCTCCGGAACTGGCGGATGGATGGGCTCGCCGGGTGAGCATCAACAACACTGCGTCCCGATGCAATGTCTCTAAGCAAGATTTGAGGCGGCGGGATACGACTGCTTCCGCCCCGGACGCACCTGGCACAAGGTGTTGTCCAGGCGATCAAGATCAGGCGGCACGGAACAGCTATGTTGTGGGCGTGTACGGGGATATGAAGGCGGAGGCGGGCCGGCGGTGATTCACTTTCCCGCCGTACGGCAAGGGCCGTTGCGGGCACTGAGCCTGCGGCTGTCGGCGGCGGTCGGCCTGGTGCTCGGCGTGGTGGCCGTGGTGTATGCCGACCGCGACGGCTACCGGGACGCCAACGGTGACGGAGTCTCGCTGCTCGACAGCTTCTACTACGCGGTGGTCAGCCTCTCCACCACCGGGTACGGCGACATCGCCCCGGTCACCGAGACGGCGCGGCTGGTCAACGTCCTGATCATCACGCCCGCCCGGGTGGTCTTCCTGATCATCCTGGTCGGCACCACCCTGGAGGTGCTCACCGAGCAGTACCGGACGAACCTTCGACTGACCCGGTGGAGAAAGAACGTGAAGGATCACGTCATCATCTGCGGCTACGGCACCAAGGGCCGCAGCGCCGTCTCCGCGCTGCTGGAGAACGGCTTCGACAAGCAGCACATCGTCGTCGTGGAGAGCAGCGGGATCGCCCTGCGGCAGGCGACCTCCGCCGGGCTGGTGGCCATCGAAGGATCGGCCACCCGCTCGTCGGTGCTCAACGAGGCGCACGTCAAGCATGCCAAGGCGGTGATCATCGCGACCGACAGCGACGACGCCTCAGTCCTGGTCACGCTGACCGTCCGGCAGTTGACCGCCGGGAAGGTACGGATCATCGCCGCCGCCCGGGAAGCGGAGAACGCGCCGCTGCTACGGCAGAGCGGCGCGCACCATGTCATCGTCTCGTCCGCCACCGCGGGCCGGCTGCTCGGCCTGTCCACGTCGGCACCGCCGCTGATCGACGTGGTCGAGGATCTGCTCACCCCGGGACAGGGGATGGCGCTGGCGATGCGTTCGGCGAACCGCGACGAGGTGGGCACCTCACCTCGGCAACTGGCCAACCTGGTGATCGCGCTGATCCGGCGCGGCCGGGTGGTGTCGCTCGCCGACCCGGACAGCGTCAAGATCGAGACAGGTGACCTGCTGGTCTACGTGCGGGACGACCGCACCTCGGCCAGCACGCCGTCGATCGGCTGACATCCGAGCCGACCGGCACCGATCAGTTGATCGACCAGGTGTCGCCGCTGCGCAGCAGCCCGGCCAACTGCTCCTCCGGGGTGCCCTCGGCCGCCGCCCGGGCCTGCTCGACCTGGGTCTGGATCAAGCTGTCGTAGCTGGGCCGGGACACGCTGCGGAACACCCCGATTGGCGTGTTGCGCAGATCGGCGGCGGGCAGCCGGGACAGCGCGAACGCATAGGCGGGCTCGGCGATCGTGGCGTCGTGTACCACGATCTGCTCGGCCGGCACCGACGCGGTCTCGCGGACCTCCAACCCGAAACCGCCAGGCGGGTGGACCACGCAGAACTGCCCGTCGGCCCCGAACGTGATCGGCTGGCCGTGCTCCAGCCGGATCAGGTAGTCGTCCCGGGTCGCCGGCTCCTTCAACTGCTCGAACGCGCCGTCGTTGAAGATGTTGCAGTTCTGGTAGATCTCCACGAACGCCGAACCCTGGTGCTCGGCGGCGGCGCGCAGCACCGACTGCAGATGCTTACGGTCGGAGTCGATGGTCCGGGCGACGAAGGTCGCCTCGGCGCCGAGGGCCAGCGACAGCGGGTTGAACGGTGAGTCCGCCGAGCCGACCGGCGTCGACTTGGTGATCTTGCCCAGCTCGGAGGTCGGCGAGTACTGCCCCTTGGTCAGCCCGTAGATCCGGTTGTTGAACAGCAGGATCTTGAGGTTGACGTTGCGGCGCAGCGCGTGGATCAGGTGGTTGCCGCCGATCGACAGCGCGTCACCGTCCCCGGTCACCACCCAGACCGACAGGTCCGGGCGGGACACCGACAGACCGGTGGCGATCGCCGGCGCCCGGCCGTGGATGGAGTGCATGCCGTACGTGTTCATGTAGTACGGGAAGCGCGACGAGCAGCCGATGCCGGAGACGAAGACGATCCGCTCCCGGGGCATGTTCAGTTCCGGCATGAACGACTGCACGGCGGCGAGGATCGCGTAGTCACCGCAGCCGGGGCACCAGCGCACCTCCTGGTCGGACTTGAAGTCCTTGGCGGTGAGCTTGACCGCCACCGGCGTACCGCCGGGGCGTCCGTTGCGGGCGGGCTCAGACATTCTTCACGACCTCTTCCAGCATGGTCTCCAGCTCCGTGGCGGTGAACGGCAGGCCACGGACCTGGTTGTAACCGATCGCGTCGACCAGGTAACGGGCCCGGATCACGTGGGCCAGTTGACCGAGGTTCATCTCCGGGATCACCACCCGGTCGTAGTTGCGCAGCACCTCGCCGAGGTTGGCCGGCAGCGGTGCCAGGTGCCGCAGATGGGCCTGGGCGACCGACAGGCCACGCTGGCGCAGCGCCCGGCAGGCGGCGCCGATCGGTCCGTACGTCGACCCCCAGCCGAGCACCAGCGTCCGGGCGTCGCCGTTCGGATCCTCCACCTCGACGTCCGGCACCGGGATCGCGTCGATCCGGGCCTGCCTGGTCCGCACCATGAAGTCGTGGTTCGCCGGGTCGTAGGAGATGTCGCCGGTGCGGTCGGCCTTCTCCAGACCGCCGATGCGGTGCTCCAGGCCGGGGGTGCCGGGGATCGCCCACGGCCGGGCCAGCGTCTGCGGGTCGCGCAGGTACGGCAGGAAGGTCTTGCCGTCGTCGTCGTTGGCCTCGGTGGCGAACTCGACCTGCAGGTCGGGCAGGGAGTCGACCTCGGGCAGCAGCCACGGCTCGGAACCGTTGGCCACGTAGTTGTCGGACAGCAGCAGCACCGGGGTGCGGTAGGTGAGCGCGATCCGGGCCGCCTCGATGGCGGCGTGGAAGCAGTCCGACGGCGAGCGCGGCGCGATCACCGCGACCGGTGCCTCGCCGTGCCGGCCGAACAGCGCCATGTTCAGGTCGGCCTGCTCGGTCTTGGTCGGCATGCCGGTGGACGGCCCGGCCCGCTGCACGTCGACGATCACCAGCGGCAGTTCCAACGCGACGGCGAGCGAGATGGTCTCGCCCTTGAGCGCCACGCCGGGCCCGGAGGTGGTGGTGATGCCGAGGGCGCCGCCGTACGCCGCGCCGAGCGCCGCACCGACCGCGGCGATCTCGTCCTCGGCCTGCATGGTGACCACACCGAACCGCTTGTGCTTGCTCAACTCGTGCAGGATGTCCGAGGCCGGCGTGATCGGGTAGGCGCCGAGGAAGACCGGCAGCTTGGCCCGGACCCCGGCGGCCACCAGCCCGAGCGACAGCGCCGCGTTGCCGGTGATGTTGCGGTACGTGCCCGGGCGCATCCGGGCCGGGTTGACCTCGTAACGTACCGAGAAATCCTCGGTGGTCTCGCCGAAGTTCCAGCCGGCCTTGAACGCGGCGATGTTCGCCGCCACCAGGTCCGGGCGCTTGGCGAACTTGCGCTCCAGGAACCGGATGGTGGACTCGTAGGGCCGGGAGTACATCCAGGAGAGCAGACCCAGCGCGAACATGTTCTTCGCCCGCTCGGCGTCCTTCTTCGAAACGGACAGCTCGGCGAGCGCGCCGATGGTCATCGAGGTCAGCGCCACCGGGTGTACGGCGTACCCGTCGAGCGAGCCGTCGTCCAGTGGGCTGGTGGCGTACCCGACCTTCGCCAGGTTGCGGCGGGTGAACTCGTCGGTGTTGACGATGATGTCCGCGCCGCGCGGCAGGTCACCGAGGTTCGCCTTCAGCGCCGCCGGGTTCATGGCGACCAAGACGTTGGGCGAGTCGCCGGGGGTGAGGATGTCGTAGTCGGCGAAGTGCACCTGGAAGCTGGACACCCCGGGCAGGGTGCCGGCGGGAGCCCGGATCTCGGCCGGGAAGTTCGGCAACGTGGAGATGTCGTTGCCGAGCTGCGCGGTCTCCGAGGTGAACCGGTCGCCGGTCAGCTGCATGCCGTCACCGGAGTCGCCAGCGAAACGGATGACCACCCGATCCAGTTGACGGACCTGCTTGGTCACGTGAGCTGACCTCCTCGTTTCCTGCCGGCGGCGTGGATCGCCGGCCGTGCTGGGGCGGTTGCCGGCGGTCCTGCGGCTGTTGCCGGCCGTGGCGCTACCGTTGCCCGGCGCCACGATGGGTGTCCCGGTAAGGGCGTCCTAACCATGGTGACACTCTCAGCAGAGCCTACGTCGGATCGGGTCGGATACCCGGCTCGGGTCCGCCCGGTGGGACTGGAATCACCCGACGGTCACGGGGTGGCGACGTCGGTCTCCACCGCTCGGCCCACGCCGACCCGACGACCGGACGGTAGGCTGCCGGACATGCAGGGCTACCTCGGCTCGTACGCGACGTTGGGGCTGTTGCTGCTGGTCGGCGTCGCCTTCTTCACAGTCGGCTACGGCGCCAACCGGCTGCTACGGCCGGGGCGCCCGGCCGACCCGGTCGGTAAACGGGCCAGCTACGAGTGCGGCCTCGACCCGGTGGGCGGCGACTGGGCCCAGGCGCAGATCCGCTACTACGTGTACGCGTTCCTGTACGTGCTCTTCGCGGTGGAGGCGGTCTTCCTCTTCCCCTGGGCGGTGATCTTCGACCGGCCCGGGTTCGGCCTGGTCACCGTCGCCGAGATGGGCCTCTTCGTGACCGTCCTGGCGCTGGGCATCCTCTACGCCTGGCGCAAGAACGTGCTCCGCTGGACCTGACCTCCGCTGGACCTGACCACGGGTCGACCCGTACCCGCTCAGGCCAACGCCCGGCGGGACACCGCCGGCGGTCGGTCGCCCCGGATCGACGCCACCATGTCCAGCGCCCGCCGGGTCGCCGCGACCTGGTGCGCCCGGAACACCCGGGCACCCAACCAGGCGGAGACCGCCGTCGCCGCCAGGGTGCCCTCCAGCCGCTGGTCGACCGGCAGATCCAGGGTTTCCCCGATGAAATCCTTGTTGGAGAGGGCGACCAGGACCGGCCAGCCGGTGTCGACCAGTTCGGTGAGCCGCCGGGTGACCTCCAGCGAGTGCCGGGTGTTCTTGCCGAAATCGTGCGCCGGGTCGATCAGGATGCCGTCCGGCCGTACCCCGAGACCGACCGCGCGCTCGGCGAGGCCGGTCACGGTACCCACCACGTCGGCCACCACGTCGTCGAACGCGGCCCGGTGCGGTCGGGTTCGCGGCGCGGTTCCACCGGTGTGCGAGCAGATCAATCCTGCCCCGGTCGCCGCCGCGACCTCGGCGAGCCGGGGGTCCGCGCCGGCCCAGGTGTCGTTGAGCAGGTCGGCGCCGGCCACGACCGCCTCCCTGGCCACCTCGGCCCGCCAGGTGTCGATCGAGATGACCAGGTCCGGGAAGGCGGCCCGGACCGCCGCGATCGTGCCGACCGTACGGTCGATCTCCTCGGCCACGTCGACGGCGGTCCCGGGTCCGGCCTTCACCCCGCCGATGTCGACGATGTCCGCGCCGGCGTCGACCGCGGCGGCGACCGCGTGCAGGGCGGCGTCCGCCGCGAAGGTCGCGCCCCGGTCGAAGAACGAATCGGGCGTACGGTTGACGATCGCCATCACCGCGAGGTCCCCGGGTGCCAGGGACCGTCGGCCGAGCCGAAGCGTACGCCCCATCCGTGCCTCCGTTCCCGTCCCGCCTGCCAGGAGGCTATCCGGCTGCGGTACGCCAACTGCCGGCGGTCGCCGGGGCGGGAGAGCCCGCCGCGGGCCGGCGACTCGCCGCCGGGGGTCGCCCTCGCCGCGCCGGCATGTCACGATTCGGTCATGGATCAGTTTCTCCTCGTTCTGGTCGCCGCGTTGACCGTCGCCGCGGTCGTCTTCGGGGTCACCGTGCTCGTCACCGGCAACGACCCTGGGCTGGTCCCGGTCGAGCCGGACGGGCGGGCGGTCCCGCTGCCCGGCACCCGGCCGCTGCTGGAGCACGACGTCAGCCAGGTGCGGTTCGACACCGCGCTGCGCGGGTACCGGATGGCGCAGGTCGACCAGGCGCTGCGCCGGGCGGCGTACGACATCGGGTACAAGGACGAGTTGATCGAGGTGCTGCAGGCCGAGGTGGCCGCGCTGCGGGAAGGGCGGACCGAGGACGCCGACCAGTTGCGGCGGGCCCGGGACGCGGCCCTCGTGCCGGCCGTCGACCTGGCGGGGACCCCGGTGGCCGGCGCGTCGGCCGACCCTACCGAGTCGGCCGACCTCATCGCCGGCCCGACGGAGCCGGCCGGGGCCCTGGAATCAGCCAGCGCCGACCGGATCGAGTCCGTGCCCGCCGACGAGCCGCAGTCCGCGTCCGCCGACCGGTCGGAGTCCGCCCCGTCGCCCACGGCCGACGCAGCCGCCGGGCCGGGGAGCCGCCCGGCCGACGCAGCCGCCGGGCCGGAGATCCGCCCGGCCGACGGTGCTGCCAGGTGAGCGGTCCGAACGAGGCTGCCGCCGGCACCCCCGGCGCCGGCGAGGTGACCGCGACGGTCATCATCCGGGCCCCGGCCGAACGAGTCTTTGCCGCCTTTACCGCCTGGGAGCGGCAGTCCGAGTGGATCCCCTTCACCGATGTGAAGGTCGTCTCGGGCGACGGCGGCGAGGGCAGCCTGATCGCGGCAGTCACCGCGGTCGGTCCGGTGGCGTTGCGCGACGAGATGCGGGTCGTCCGGGTCGACGCTCCGTACGAGGTCCGGGTGGTGCACTGCGGCACCTTGCTGCGCGGCCCGGGAGTGCTGCGCTGCACTCAGATGGACCACGACCGCACCCAGGTCGTCTGGCACGAGTGGTTCCACCTGCCCGGTGGCGTCGCCGGCCGGGTGGCCTGGCCGTTGCTCTGGCCCGGTTCCAAGGTGAGTCTGACCCAGGCGTTGAAGAAGTTCGGCCGGCTGGTCGAGACCGGGGCGCTGCCGTGACCGGGCTGAGCGTCGGGGCGGACGGCCTGGCCCGGTGCGGCTGGGGCGCCGGTTCCGCCGACTACCGCCGGTACCACGACCAGGAGTGGGGCCGCCCGGTCCACGACGACGACGCACTGTACGAACGGCTGACCCTGGAAGCCTTCCAGTCCGGTTTGTCCTGGCTGACGATCCTTCGCAAGCGGGAGGCGTTCCGGGCCGCCTTCGACGGTTTCCGGATCGAGAAGGTTGCCGGGTACGGCCCGGCCGACGTCGAGCGGCTGCTCGCCGACGCCGGCATCGTCCGCAACCGGGCCAAGATCGAGGCCGCCGTGTCGAACGCGCGGGCCGTGCTCGACCTGCCCACCGGCCTGTCCGAGCTGCTCTGGCGACACGCCCCGCCGCCCCGGTCCGCCCGGCTCGCCTCGATGGACCAGGTGCCGGCAGTCACCGCCGAGTCGACCGCGTTGGCCCGGGAGCTCAAACGGCACGGCCTCCGGTTCGTCGGACCCACCACCGCGTACGCGTTGATGCAGGCGACGGGGATGGTCGACGACCATGTCGCCGGCTGCCACGTGCCGCCGCCGACCCGGCCCGGCGGTCCGGTCGTGGTCCGGTGATCCGCCGCCCCGCGTCGTGATGAGATAGGAGCATGCGCGAGATCAGTCAGCTCGACGATCAGCCCGCGACGCCCGGCCCGGCCCGGTCCGGCACCGGCGCCTGGGCGGTGGTCATCCCGGCCCAGCGCTACGAGGCGGAGCGGCTGTTCCACCACGACACGCTGGAATTGACCGGCCTCGACGGTGACCCCCGGCCGCCGTACGGTGCGCCGGTGCTGGTCGTCTCCGACGGTGACCCCCGGTTCGTCGTCGCGCTCGGCCGGATCGGCGGAGCCGGCGGCGGCGCCGAGGGCGGGGAGACCCGGGCGGCCGAGCCCGAACCGCTGGTGGTGCACTACACCTGCCGGGCCTTCGACGAGCCGGTGCCAGCGGCCGCCCTGCGGCTGACCGGGGCGGTGACCCCGGTGGACGTGGCCACCTACCGGTCATTGGCCGGCCGGCTCGCCCCGGCCGGTGACCGTCGCGCCTGGCTGGTCAGCGTCGACCTGCCGATCGAGGCACCGACGGCGGCGGAGGCGGTCCGGCTGTTCTGGTCGTACGTGCGCGAGCTCGGGCCCCGCGAACTGCCGGCCTTCGTCTACCCGAGCGGCAACGAGCTTGCCATGCAGGCGTTCGTGCTCGGTGCCGAGGCCAACCAGGACCCCGAGGAGGACGACTGACGGCTGCGGCCCGGTCAGCGGGCACGCGGCTCCTGGTCAGGCCGTGCCGGCTTCAGCGCCCGTCGAACACCGGCCGCTGCTTGGCGACGAACGCCGCCGTCGCCTGCCGGTGATCGGTGGTTGCACCACAGATCGACTGGGCCTGCGTCTCCGCGGCCAGCGCGTCGGCCAGCGAACCTGAGGCGCCGATGGACAGCGCCCGCTTGATCGCCCCGTACGCGACGGTCGGCCCGGCCGCCAACCGCTCGGCGAGTTCGTAGGCGACCGGCAGAATCTGCTCATCGTCGTCGACCAGCTGGTTGAGCAGCCCGATCCGGTGTGCCTCGGCGGCTGGCACCGGCTGTGCCAGCAGTAGCAGTTCGGACGCCTTCGGGTAGCCGACCAGCCGGGGCAACGCCCACGAGGCGCCGGTGTCCATCGCCAGCCCGACGTTGGCGAACGCCATCAGGAAGCTGGTCCGTGGCCCACCGATCCGCAGATCGGCCAGCATTGCCAGCGAAGCGCCGGCACCGGCCGCCGCGCCGCGGACCGCGGCGACCACCGGCTTGGACAGCCCGGCCAGCCGCGTGGCGATCGGGTTGTAGTGCTCCCGGACGGTGTCCAGCGGCTCAGCCGTCCCGGACTCCAGCGTCTCGACGTGTTCGCGCAGGTCCTGACCCACGCAGAAGGCCCGCCCGGCGCCGGCCAGCACCACCGCCCGGCAGCCGGGGTCGGTCTCCACCTCGGCCAGCGCGTCGCGCAGCGCCTCCTTGAGCTCGACGTTCAGCGAGTTGAGCGAGTCAGGCCGGTTCAGGGTCAACGTGACGACCGCCCCCCGACGGTCGACGATCAGTGCCTCGGTCACCTCGGACGCCCCTTTCGTTAGGCTGGCTGGAGTTTGCGTCGGTACGGCTCAGCGCGGGCCGCCGTCGCGCTGGCCGAGCTCCAGGCACCTGTCGACGTACCGGTCGGCGGCCGGGCGCAGCCGGGTGGCGTGCCGGTCGAAGAAGGTCGCCGCGCTCGTCCCAGGCCAGCGTTCCGGCAGCAGCGCCGGAGGGAGTTGCGGATCTCGGAACAGGAACCCACGCCAGGCGTGGACCAGCTGGAACCGGGCGGCGTACGCCTCCTCGTCGTCGCTGCGTACGGTCACCTTTGCCAATTTCGGTCGCTGCCCGGCGACGAACCGCTCGTAGGCCTGTCCGATCT
The DNA here is from genome assembly GCF_027497315.1 of Solwaraspora sp. WMMA2059. Lineage (GTDB taxonomy): Bacteria > Actinomycetota > Actinomycetes > Mycobacteriales > Micromonosporaceae > Micromonospora_E. The sequence continues at coordinate 285,218 of NZ_CP114908.1, forward strand.
CGGCCAGGTCCCAGGCGCGGCGGACCAGCGCGGCGGCCCCGGTGGTGCCGGCGGCGTGCGCGGCGGTGAACCGCTCGAACCGTACGCCGGCCTCGGCCAGCATGCCGTCGACCTCGCCGGCGGCCCGGGTCGCCACCCAGGTGTGCTCGTCCAGCATCCCGTAGCCGAGGTAGCTCAGGTTGGCGCACAGCCGTTGCCGGCCCCGCCGACCGCCGGGTGGGTCGAGTACCAGCAGGTCGAACTTGCCGTCCCAGCTGATTCTGCCGGTGCGGTAGATCCGGGCGGCCGCCTCGTCCAGCCGCCGGGCGGCTTTCGGGGTCAGCAGATAGCCCGGGCCGGCGGCCAGCCGAAGCGGTTGCAGCCATCCCTGCCGGACCATCCGGGAGACGGCGGTGCGTACGGCGGGCGGCGCGATCCCGAGCGGGGCCAGCAGCTTGACCAGGGCAGCAACGGGCGCGCGACCACCTCGTGGCCGAAGATGGTCACCGAACAGGTCGAAGAGCGCCGACCGTGCCTGCATGACCGCACATTGTGACAGCCCACTTCAAGATAAGCTAGACGCTGTCACAGCATTGTGGCCTCGGTTTGGGTCCGGCGGTGTTCATCAGGGAAAATCGTTGGTCGGCACCGTGGCAGTGGGATGCGGTGAGACTTACGAGGTGGCTGGGGTGCTCCCCAGCGGCCCTGGGGCAAGTCTGAGGGGAGACAACATGGCGGCGATGAAGCCGCGGACGGGCGACGGTCCGCTGGAGGTCACCAAGGAGGGCCGGGGCATCGTCATGCGGGTTCCGCTGGAGGGTGGGGGTCGACTCGTCGTCGAGATGACACCGGACGAGGCCAACGCGCTCGGTGATGCGCTGAAGGCCGCCGCAGGCTGATCGAGCCGGACCCGGGGCCGACGCTGGCCCACGGGTCGACATAGCGACGGTTGACGAGTCCGCCGATCCGGCCCCCGCCGGGTCGGCGGACTCGGTACGCCGTGGGCAGCACCCAATCCTGTACCTGGAGGTAACCCCGGCGTGTTCGCCATCCGTCTGCTGGCGGAGACCACCGCCGCCGGCACCATCGTCCTGCCCGTCGAGCCGGACCCCGGGCCGGCCGGCGCGCGGCTCGGACCACTGCCCGACCAGTTGGCGCTCGACGGCGACCGCGCGGAGTTCACCGCGTCGGCCGCCGCGATGCTGACCCGCACCGGGCACGACGGCAGCGCCGGCGAGATTCACGTGCTGCACCGGCCCCAGCACTCGCCGTACCAGGTGATCCTGGTCGGGGTCGGCCCGGCCGACGAGGCCGGCTGGCGGACGGCGGGCGCGGCCGTCGGCGGGCTGCTGCGCCGGGCCGTCGACGCCGAGCCGGTCGGAGGTCCGTGCCTGGTCGCCGTGCCACCGCAGGCGGGCCCGGCGGCGGTCCGCGGGTTCGCCGAAGGCTGCTGGCTGGCCGGATACCGGTTCACCGCGCCGGGCGAGTCCCGCCCGGTCGTACCGGGCGAGTCCCGCCCGGCCGCAGACACCGACCAGACACACGACGGTCTGCCGGTGGTGCTGCTCGCCCATCCGCCCACCGAGGCGGCCGAACAAGCGTTGCGGTACGCCCGGGCGACCGCCGCCGCCACCTACCTGGCCCGGAACCTGACCAACATGCCGTCCTCGGTCAAGAACCCGGCCTGGTTCGCCGATCAGGTCGTCGCCGCGGCGGCCGACCGACCCGGGCTGACCGTCTCGGTACGCGGCCCGGCGGAGCTGGCCGCCGAGGGGTTCGGCGCGCTACTGGCGGTCGGCGGCGGTTCGGCGGCCGGTCCCCGCCTGGTGGAGATCGACTGGTCCCCGCCGCACGCCGGGCGGCACGTGGTGCTCGCCGGCAAAGGCATCACGTTCGACACCGGCGGGATTTCGATCAAGCCGGTGGACGGGATGAAGCTGATGCGCAAGGACATGGGCGGGGCCGCCGCGGTGGTCGCCACCGCCGTCGCGGCCGCCGACCTGGAGCTGCCGGTACGGCTCACCGTGCTGGTTCCGCTCGCCGAGAACATGCTCAGCGGCGCCGCGTTCCGCCCGGGTGACGTGGTGCGGCACTACGGCGGGCGGACCAGCGAGACCACCAACTCCGACGCCGAGGGCCGGTTGGTGCTGGCCGACGCGATCAGCTACGCGGTCAGCAGGTTCACCCCGGACTATCTGGTCGACCTGGCCACCCTCACCGGGGCGAACGCGATCGCCCTGGGCCGGCGTACCGCCGCGCTGTACAGCGAGGACGACGACCTGGCCGGAGCGCTGCTCGACGCCTCGGCGGCGGCCGGGGAGGGCGCGTGGCGGATGCCGCTGCACGCCGACTACGTCGAGTACCTGGGCAGCGAGATCGCCGACCTGTTCAGCGCCCCGGACCGGGGGGCCGGCTCGGTGGTGGCCGCGCTCTACCTGCGCGAGTTCACCGGGCCGTTGCGCGACCGTTGGGCACACTACGACATGTCCGCCCCGGCCTGGTCCGACGACGACCACGCCGAGCTGACCCGGGGCGCAACCGGCTGGGGGGTCCGGACGTTGGTGCGCTGGCTGACCGCGCTCGACCCGGCGGCATGACCGCCGGTCGCAGGTCAGCGCCGTACCGCCGCCAGCAGCCCGTCGCCGGCCGGCAGCAGCGCCGGCACCCACTCCTCGGCTTCCCGGATCGACTTGACCAGTTCACGGATGGCGACCGTGTCGGGGTCGCGCGCCGCCGGGTCGCCGATTCGGCCACCGGCCAGCGCCCCGTGTACCGCCAGGATGCCGCCGGGGCGCAGCAGCCGCAGCGCCGCGTCGACGATCGCGCCGAACTCGGCGCTGTCGCCGTCGACGAAGATCATGTCGTACACCGAGTCGGCCAGCCGGGGGAGCACATCGAGCGCCCGGCCGGTGATGATCCGGGTCCGCGACGTCGGGTAGCCGGCCTCGACAAAGATCCGCCGAGCCATCCGCTGGTGCTCGTTCTCCACGTCGATCGTGGTCAGCACCCCGTCAGGGCGCATCCCGCGCAGCAGCCAGACGCCACTCACCCCGGTCCCGGTGCCGATCTCGACGACGGCGCGCGCGTTACCGGCAGCGGCGAGCAGCCGCAGCGTCGCGCCAGCGTCCGGCGAGACCGGGCGCAGCCCGACCTCCTCGGCCAGGCTACGGGCGGTACGCAGCACCAGGTCCTCGGCGGCGTACCCGGTGACGAACTGGAGGGCCTGGGGCGCCGTCCAGGCAGGGGGTCGGGTGACCGGGTGGATGGCGCACCTCCAGCGAAGGGTCGGGCGGCGGTTGCCGGTACGAGCCTAGAGCGCCGCTGGTCGACCGGCTGGGCGGGCACCGGGGCAGACCGCTGTTCGGTGACCGCTGAATGTTCTTCGATTATCCGTGCAATCCTGGACGCGGAGCGATGTCACCGATCCGACCGGTGCCGTCGCGCTGGGGGATGGACTGGGAGGCAACCGTGACCGACGGCGGAAACTGGCGCCAGGCCGACGGGATCGCACCGCCGGGGCACCAGCCGCCGGTCGGCGGGTGGGCCGGGCCGTACGGCCCCGCACCGGCTCCGCCGTACCCGCCGGTGGCCGGTCCGCCGCCTTACCCACCGTCGTACGGTGCGTCGGTTCCGGTGCACCGACCGTCGGCCGGTGCGCTGTCGTACGGCCCGTCGGCGCAGCATTCGCCGTGGTGGTCGGACGCGCTGCGGGATCCCTGGCGTGATCCGTACGCACCGGCCGCGGTGGTGGTTGACGTCCCGCCGGGCGCCGCCGGCACCGGCGAGGGTCCGGAGCCGGTCGTCGAACCAGCGCCGGCGGTACGCCGTGGGTTCACGCCGTACGTGGTGGTGTCGGTGATCGCCGCGCTGCTCGCCGGAAGCCTCGGCGGTGCCCTCGGGTTTGCCTTCGCGGTGCGCGGCGGCGTCGCCGGAGCCGGCACCGTGCTCGGCGGCTCGCCGGCCGATCCGCCCGGGGCGGTGCAGCGTCCGGCCGACTCGCTGGCCGGGGTGGCCCAGCGGGTCCTGCCGAGCGTGGTGACCGTGCAGGTGAGCGGGCCGTCCGGGCAGAGCGTCGGCTCCGGCTTCGTCGCCACCGCCGACGGCTACGTGATCACCAACGACCACGTGGTCGGGGTGGGAGCGGAGGAGGCGACGGTGCTGTTCAACGACGGCTCCACCGCGCGAGCGTCGATCGTCGGTCAGGAGCCGGAGTCGGACGTGGCGGTGATCAAGGTCGACCGGACCGGGCTGACGCCGGTCGAGTTCGGCGACTCCGAGGCGATCGCGGTCGGCGATCCGGTGCTGGCCTTCGGCTCGCCGCTCGCCCTGACCAACACGGTCACCTCGGGGATCGTCAGCGCCCTCGACCGCACCATCCAGGCCGGCGAGCCCGGCGGCCAGGTGCGCTACTACGCGGCGATCCAGACCGACGCGGCGGTGAACCAGGGCAACTCGGGCGGTCCGCTGGTCGACGCCGCCGGCCGGGTGATCGGCGTCAACTCGGTGATCAAGTCGCTGGCCGCCGACGAGGAGACGGCCGGCAACATCGGTCTCGCCTTCGCCATCCCGATCAACCACGCGAAGCGGATCACCCAGGAGATCATCGACACCGGTACGGCCCGACGGACGATCTTCGGCGCCCAGGTCACCGATGCCGCCCGTACCCCCGGTGCCGGTGTCCGGCTCAGTGAGGTGGTCGACGGCGGGCCGGCGGAGGCAGCCGGCCTGCAAGCCGGGGACGTGGTGCTGCGGATCGACGGTCGGCCCCTGGACCAGGCGACCGACCTGATCGCGTTGGTGCGCAAGTACGCTCCCGGGTCGGTCGTGACGGTCGACTACCGTCGGGGCAGCGAGGCCCGGTCGGCCTCGGTGACCTTGGCCGCCGACGCCAAGTAACACCCGGTCGGCCCTCCCGGACCGGCTGGTGACGTGCGTACCCTTGCCTTCGACGGCGGCACAGGGAGGCCCGGAGCATGTTCGACAACCTGAACTGGTGGGAGATCGGTCTGCTCCTGCTGCTCGCTTTGCTGATCTTCGGTGACCGGTTGCCGCAGGTCATCTCCGACGGCCTGCGGATGCTGCGCAACCTGCGCAACATGGCCCGCAACGCCACCTCGGACCTCGGCCGCGAACTGGGCACCGACATCCAGCTCGAGGACCTGCACCCCAAGGCGTTCATCCGCAAGCACCTGCTCAGCGAGGAGGACGAGGCCGCGCTGCGCAAGCCGTTACAGGGTGTCTACGACGACCTGCGTTCCGACGTCAGCGGGGTCCGCGACGAGCTGCGTGAGGTCGCCGACGCGGCCGATCTGAAGTCCGCCGTCAAGCCGACGACGGTGACCGGTGGCGCCCGCAGGTCGGCTGCCACGACCGGCTCACCTGCCACGACCAGCCCGGCGGCCGATACCAGCCTGGCCGCCGGGACCAGTCCGGCCGCCGTCTCGGCCAAGCCGTTGGACGTCGACGCCACCTGACGGTCGTCAGCCGGACGCCACCTGACGGTCAGCCGGCGGACGGTCGCAGGCCCAGGGGCTTGCCCAGCAGCGACTCGCGGCGGACCGCGAGGCGGTCGGCGACCGCGTCGAGCGCCCGGGCCGCTGGTGCCTGCGGGTCGGCCAGCACGATCGGAGTGCCGCGGTCACCGGTCTCCCTTACCCGGGTGTCCAGCGGAATCTGGCCGAGCAGCGGCACCTGGGCGCCGACGGTGCGGGTCAGCGACTCGGCGACACTGCCGCCGCCGCCGCTGCCGAAGATCTCCATCCGTTCCCCGGTGGGCAGCTCCAGCCAGGACATGTTCTCCACCACGCCGACCAGCCGCTGGTGGGTCTGCAGAGCGATGGCACCGGCCCGTTCGGCCACCTCGGCGGCGGCTGCCTGCGGCGTGGTCACCACCAGGATCTCGGCGTTGGGCAGCAGCTGGGCCAGGGAGATCGCCACGTCACCGGTGCCCGGCGGCAGGTCCAGCAGCAGTACGTCCAGGTCGCCCCAGTAGACGTCGGCGAGGAACTGCTGCAGCGCCCGGTGCAGCATCGGCCCACGCCAGACCACCGCCGCGTTGCCGGCGGTGAACATGCCGATCGAGATGACCTTCACGCCGTGTGACTGCGGAGGCATGATCATTTCCTCGACCCGGGTCGGCCGTCCCTCTGCACCGAGCATCCGGGGCACCGAATGTCCGTAGATGTCGGCGTCGATCACTCCGACCGACAGCCCGCGCGCGGCGAGCGCGGCCGCCAGGTTCACCGTCACGCTGGACTTGCCGACCCCGCCCTTGCCGCTGGCCACCGCGTACACCCGGGTGCGGGACCCGGGCTGGGCGAACGGGATGACCGGCTCGGCGCCGGCGGAACCGCCGCGCAGCTGCTCCTGTAGCGACTTGCGCTGCTCCGGGCTCATCACACCGAAGTCGACGTCCACCCCGGTGATCCCGGGCACCCGGGTCACCGCCTCGGTGATGTCGGTGCGAAGTTTGTCCTTCAACGGGCAGCCGGCGACCGTCAGCAGCAGCTCGACCCGTACCCGGCCGGCGGCGTCGACCGTCGCGGAGCGCACCATGCCGAGCTCGGTGATGGGGCGGCGGATCTCCGGGTCGTTGACCGTGGCCAGTGCGGCGTTGATGGCATCGTTGACGGTGCTGGTCGGTGCGGACATGCCCGCCATGCTACGTCGGGTGTGCAGGTCACCGCCGCTCACTGTCCGGTGGCCGCGGTCCCGCCCGGCTGGTCCGGTCGGGCGTCCGGCTGGTTCGGTCGGCTCTCCGGCGGCTGAGGTCCTTCCACCGGGCGGCGCTCCAGCCGGTGCCGGCGGTAGGCCTGCTCGTCGAGCTCCTCGGCCAGCCGGCTCAGCTCCGACCGCAGGAAGTCCCGGGTGGCCACCTCACTGACCGCCACCCGCAGCGACGCGATCTCGCGGGCCAGGTACTCGGTGTCCGCCTTCTGCATCGCCGCCCGCCGCCGGTCCTCATCCAGGGAGAGCCGGTCCCGGTCCGCCTGCCGGTTCTGCGCGAGCAGGATCAGCGGCGCCGCGTACGACGCCTGCACCGACAGCAACAGGGTCAGGAACGTAAAGGTGTACGGGTCGAAGCGCAGACTCACCGGGGCGAGGGTGTTCCACGCGATCCAGCTGACCACCGCCACGGTCATGTAGACGAGGAACCGTGCGGTACCCATGAACCGGGCGATCGCCTCGGCCCACTGCCCGAACGCCTCCGGGTCGTAGCGGGGCAGCGAGATCCGTCCCGGTTCGCGAGGCTGGTCCAGCCGGCCGGTGCTCCGGCGCAGGTCAGCCATGCCCGTCCCCACCCTCCAGCGGTGTGTCCCGGTCCCGCCAGTCCGGCGGCAGCGAGTGGTCCAGCACGTCGTCCACGGTCACCGCGCCGACCAGCCGGTTCGCCGGATCGACCACCGGCATCGCGACCAGGTCGTAGGTGGCCATCCGGCGGGTGATCTCCAACAGCGGGGTTTCCGGCTGCAACGGGTCGATGCCGCTGTCCACGACTCCACCCAGCAGCTCCGCCGGCGGCTCCCGCAGCAGCCGCTGGAAGTGCACCACACCCAGGTACTTACCGGTCGGGGTGGCCATCGGCGCCCGCGCCACGAAGACCTGGGCGGCGATCGCCGGCGGCAGCTGCGGCTCCCGAATCCGGGCCAGCGCCTCGGCAACCGTGGCGTCCGGGGTCAGGATGACCGGCTCGGAGGTCATCACGCTACCGGCGGTGCCCGCCTGGTACTGCAGCAACTGGCGTACCGAGTCCGCTTCGTCCGGCTCCATCAGGTCCAGCAGCACGTCCTGCTCCGGCGGCGGCAACTCGGCCAACAGGTCGGCCGCGTCATCCGGATCCATCTCCTCCAGTACGTCCGCGGCGCGTTCCCGGTCCAGGGCGGTCAGGATCGACACCTGGTCGTGTTCGGGCAGCTCCTCCAGCACGTCGGCGAGCCGTTCGTCGTCCAGCGCCGCGGCGATCTCCTGCCGCCGACTGTCCGGCAGATCCTGCAGGGCGTTCGCCAGGTCCGCCGCGCGCATCTGGTCGAGTACGGCAAGCAGCCCGGCCGTGCCCTGGGTGTCCGGTAGCCCGATCAGCCCGCGCACCCGGTGCCAGTCGAGCTGGTGCAGGTGACCGCGTCGGGTCAACCGCCCGGTGATCTCCCGGACCGCGACCCGGGTCAACGACCACTCGCCGACCCGGTTCGCCTCCATCGCGACGTCCACCACCGAGCCGGGCTGATCCTCCGGGTCGAAGCGGACCCGCCGGTCCAGCAGGTCTTCCAGCACCAGCAACTCGTTCGGCCGCTTCTCGAACCGCCGCAGGTTGAGGGTGCCGGTGCTGAGCAGCACCGACTCCGGGTCGATCGCGGTGACCCGGCCCATCGGCAGGAAGATCCGCCGACGCATCGGCATCTCCGCCACCAGTCCGACCACCTGAGGTGGCCGGTTGGTGGTCCGCAGCCGTACCACCGCGTCCCGGACCCGCCCGACCTGGTCGCCGTTGGGGTCGAAAACGGCGAGCCCGGCAAGCCGGGCGACGTACACCCTGGTCGCCGTAGTCACGGCCACAGCGTACGGGCCGTAGGGTTTGTTTCATGTCCAGCCTCGGGTACGAGATCGTCGACGTCTTCACCGACCGGCCGTTCACCGGGAATCCGCTCGCCGTGGTGTTCGGTGCCGATGCGCTGGCCGTCGACCAGATGCAGGCGGTCGCGCGGGAGTTCAACCTGTCCGAGACGGTGTTCGTCCTACCGCCCGGCACCCCGGACGCCAGCTACCGGGTGAGGATCTTCACACCGGAGAAAGAACTACCGTTCGCCGGGCATCCGAGCGTCGGCGCGGCGGTCACTGCCGGCCGGCGAGGCCTGGTGAGGGCGGGGACGGTGATCCAGCAGTGCGGTGCCGGGTTGCTGCCGGTCGAGCTGACCGAGCACGGGTACGCCACACTGCGCGGTGGCGAACCGACTCTCGGGGCGCCGGTGGACCCGGCCCCGCTGCTGGCCGCGGTCGGCCTGACCGCGCAGGACCACACCGGTCCGGCGCCCCGCCGCGCCGGCTGCGGTCTGGAGTTCGACTACCTGTGCGTACGTCCCGACGCTCTGCCCCGGGCCAGGCTGGACCCGGCGGCCGCGGCCCGGGGCGGCGTCGGGATGGTCAGCGTGCTGACCTGGGCTGCGGCCGGCTCCACTGCCGGTTCCCCGGCCGGCTCCACTGCCGGTTCCCCGGCCGGACCCGCGCCCGGTTTCCCGGCGGGGGAGCCGGAGCAGCCGACGGCGCACTGCCGGGTCTTCTGCCCGGGAGCCGGGGTGACCGAGGACCCGGCTACCGGGTCCGCCGCGCTCGGCCTCGGCGTCTGGGCGGTGGGCAGCGGTCTGCTGCCGGCCAACGGCCAGTCACGCTATCTCGTCCGGCAGGGGGTCGAGCTCGGCCGTCCTTCGACGTTGGACTGTACGGTGACCGCGCTGGGGGGCCGGGCGCGGAGCGCCACCGTCGCCGGTCAGGTGGTGCCGGTCGCCAGCGGGCAGATCGCCGTACCGCCGTTTGTCGGCTGACCCTCGACCCGGCGTGGGTCGCCCGGTTGTCCGGATCGCGGCCCGGCGCAGGCCCGGCGCGCTTCAGCGCCGGCGGACCCGGTGCAGGCGGAATGGACGACGGGTCGGCCGGGTGACCGTGCTGGGGCGGGGCGGCGCGGCGAGCGATCCGTCCGGCAGTGACGCGCCGGCCGCCACCGGCGGCCCGGCCGGGGTCAGGCGGTACAGCTGACACTCGTCGGCCCACCGGCGCACCAGGTCGGCCGGGCTGCCCGGGGCGTTCAGCCGTTTGGCGGCAACCTGGGCCGCGATCGACTCCCAGTCAGGGTCGGCCGGCTCGATCAGCGTCACCTCAGCGGGCCAGGACACGATCCGGCCGCCGTGATCGCCCCGCAGGGTCACCGTCGCCGGTACGCCGGCCGCCAGCCCGGCGGCGGCCTGTTCGCCGGTACCGGTCACCACGTGCAGCGAACCGTCGGCCGGCACGCACCACAGGGCCCGGGCGGGCGCGCCGTCGACCGAGACCCACGCGACCGCGGCCTTCTTGCCGGCCTCGTCCACCAGTGGGGCGGCCTCGCCGGTCTCTGCTGGGTCGGGCATGCCGACCATCCTGCCGTAGTCCCAGCGCGGTGTCGCGCCGCAGCCGGCTCGCAGATGACGCCCTGGCCTGTCGACGGTCTGTTGCCGGCCCGTCGACGCGGTCCCGGTGCACGGACCCGGTCGGTAGTCTGTGAGGATCAGATCCCGTGTCCTCCGGTGCCCACCCCTCCGGTCCGGGCGGCCGGGGTGAACTGCTCGCCACCGGTGCCACCGCGATCGCCGTACTCGCCGTGTCCACCTCGGCGCCGCTGATCGCGTTCGCCGCCGCGCCCGCCCTCGCCGTCGCCTTCTGGCGCAACGTGCTGGCCACCGGTGCGGTCGCGCCCTTCGTACTGGCCCGGCGTCGGCCTGAGCTGCGGCTGCTGGCCCAACCGGGCGGCCGTAGCCAGGCCGGCTCGAGTGCGCTGGCCGGTGTCGCGCTCGCCGCGCATTTCGGCACCTGGATGCCGAGTGCACAGCTCACCTCGGTGGCGACCGCCACCGCGCTGGTCGCCACCCAGCCGGTCTGGCAGGGCCTGATCGCCCTGGCTCAGGGCCGGCGACTGCCGCTGGTCACCTGGGGCGGGATCGGTCTCGCGGTGCTCGGCGCGGTGCTCGCCACCGGCGCCGATGTCGGATTCGACGCGCAGGCTGTCCTCGGTGACCTGCTGGCCCTGGCCGGGGCGGTCTTCGCCGCCTGCTACACCGCGCTCGGCGAGCAGGCCCGGCAGACGATCAGTACCACCACGTACACCACGATCTGCTACGGCGTCTGCGCGGGCGTGCTGCTCGTCGTCTGCCTGGCCGGCGGGATCCAACTGACCGGATTCCCGGGCTCGGCCTGGTTGGCGGTCCTCGGCCTGGTGGTCGGTGCCCAGCTGCTCGGCCATTCGATGTTCAGCTACGCCCTGCACAAGATCCCCGCGACCACCGTCAGTGTGCTCATCCTGCTGGAGGTGCCCGGTGCCGCGCTGATTGCCTGGCTGTGGTTGGGCCAGGTGCCCCGTACCGCCACGTTGCCCGGGCTCGGGTTGCTGCTGGTCGGTGTCGCGGTGGTCGTACTCGGCGGGACCCGCAGCCGCACGTCGCCGCCGCCGCTGCCGCCGGAGGCCGGTCCACCGGCCTGACCCGGACCTCGCCCCGGCACCGCCCGGCCCCGGCCGGCCCGCCGCTACCCGGCCGGCCCGCCGCCAGGCTCAGACGCCGGCCGTGGTGTTGAGCATGGTGATGATGAATCCGAAGTAGACCACCGTGAACAGTGCAATCAGCACCCCGAAGCCGACCCCGCACCAGCCGATGATCACGCCGGCCTGGGCGAGCCCGTCGCCCTGCTGGCCGGTCCGGTGAATCTCGTCGCGGCCCCGGCGCCCGAGGTAGACCGCGATCCCACCGAGCAGCGGGCAGCTGAACAGGCTGACCAGCGACACGATGAACGACGCGAGTGCCATGCTGTTCGTCGGTTGCGGCGCGACGTAGCCGTACGGGTACCCGCCGTACGGGTACCCGCCGGCCGGATTGCCCGGTGGCGGGTACTGGCCCGGCGGCGGTAGCTCGCCGCGTGGCGGTTGTCCGTCGGCCGGTGCCGGCCCGGCGCCGGCCGACGGGGACTGCGGTGCTGGCGGGCGGATCTGGCCGCCGACGTCTGGCTCCTTCACCCGGATCTCCTTCTGTGGGCCCGGCTGCTGCTAGCTCTGGCTGATGCTGGCTGCGATCGCGATCGTGACGAGAACCGCCCCGGCCAGCCCGAGACCGAAGGCGATCCAGCCGGTGATCACCCCGGCCAGTGCCATCCCGTCGCCCTGCTCCGGACGACCCTGCTCGGCCGCGGTGCGGATCTGACGCCGGGCGGAGTGCCCGAGCAGCGCGCCGACGATGCCGATCAACCCGGGCACCAGGTAGCCGCACAGCCCGACGATGCCGAGGACGCCGAGGACCAGCGCGGCGATCGCCCGGCCGTTCATCGGCATCGGGGCGGGCGGCGGATACGGGTAGCCCGGCGCGGCGTACCCGGCAGGCGGGTAGCCGGTCGCCGGGTAGCCGGTTGGCTGCTGGCCGGGCACGCCGTACCCGGCTGGCTGCTGGCCGGGCGCCGGGTAGCCGGCCGGCGAGTGGTGGCTCGGCCAGGACGGATCGCTCCAGTTGCCCGGCTGCTGGGGTTGGCTCATCGGCGGTGGTCTCTCTGCGGGAGGGTTCGCCCGATCACAGTAGTCGGTACCGGCGAACCGCTCATGGGCGGCGTCGTTGCCCGCGACGGCGCAAGCGGGCAGGATCAGTCCATGGTTTCTGACGTACGAGCCGTGATCGGCAGCGCTGGACAGGACGCCGGCCCACCCCCGTCCCCGGTCGCCACCCTGCGCCCCGGGTCGGACCAGCGCTCGGCCGCCGTCGCGTCCGGTCCGGAACGGGCCGGGACGGATCCGGACGGTGCGGCCGGGCCGGCACCTGAGCTCGGCACGTTGCGTCTTGACGGCCGGGTCGCACTGGTGACCGGTGCTGGCAGCTCGGACGGGATCGGTTTCGCCACGGCCCGACGGCTCGGCGAGCTCGGCGCCCGGGTGGCGATCGTCTCCACCACCCGGCGGATCCACGAGCGGGCGGCGGAGCTCGGCGCGACCGGGTTCGTCGCGGATCTGACCGACGAGGCCGAGGTCGGCGCGTTGGCGGACGCGGTGTCCGAACAGTTGGGCGACGTGGAGGTACTGGTCAACAACGCAGGGCTGGCCAGTCGGGCAAGCCCGGAGGTGTTGCGGCCGGTGGCCCAGCTCACCTTCGAGGAGTGGCGGGCGGAGATCGACCGTAACCTCACCACCGCGTTCCTGTGCAGCCGGGCCTTCATCGGTGGGATGTCGGAGCGTGGCTGGGGTCGGATCGTCAACCTGGCAGCCACCGCCGGGCCGGTCAACGCGCTGCCCACCGAGGCGGGGTACGCGGCTGCGAAGGCCGGCGTGGTCGGGCTCACCCGGGCGCTGGCGATGGAGATGGTCGCCGACGGCGTGACCGTCAACGCGGTCGCACCGGGCACGATCTACACGGCCGCGTCGACGGTCACCGAGCTCAAGCAGGGCATGGGTACGCCGATCGGCCGTCCCGGCACCCCGGACGAGGTGGCCGCGGCCATCGCCTTCTTCTGCTCGCCGGCCGCCTCCTACATCACCGGCCAGATGCTCGTCGTCGACGGTGGCAACAGCGTCCGGGAGGCCGAGTACCGCTGATCGGGTCAGCCGGTCCGGGTGAGGCCACCGAGGGCTCGTTCGACGGCCGTGCACCGGTCCTCGACGTAGTCGATACCGGCCGCGGCGGCGATGTCGCGGGCGACCGGCGAGGCGATCCCGCTCTGCAGCCACACGGCGGGGGCGCCGATCCGCACCGCGGCACGTACCACCTCGACGGCCTCCGGTACCGGCCGGAAGACGTTGACCAGATCGACCGGTACGTCGAGCTCGGCGAGGCTCGGGTAGGTCGGCTGACCGAAGATCTCGGCGACGTGCGGGTTGACCGGAATGACCCGCCAGCCGTAGCGGATGAGCTGCGCCGGCACGCTGTGCGCCGACTTCGCCGGGTCACGTGACGCGCCGACGACGGCGATGGTCCGCGCGTCGGCCAGGATCTGTTGCGGAGTCCTCACCCGTCGAGCCTAGTTCCCGGTGACGCCGTCCGCCTCGTCGATCCGGCGGGCGGCACCCGGCCCGGTCGGGGACAGGCCGTGCCGGCGGGCGGCCATCCGCACCCGGCCCACGACCTCTCGCTGGTACGCCTGCGGCAGGTAGGATCCGGAGCGGAACAGCGCCCGATAACGCGGGACGAGATCGGGGCGGGTCCGGCCAAGCCAGGCGGCGTACCACTCGCGGGCGCCGGGGCGCAGATGCAGCGGCAGCGGGGTGACGCTGACCGCGCCGGCCCGGGCGATCGCGCCGACGGTGGCCTCGATCGACTCCGCGTCGTCGGTCAGCCCGGGCAGGATCGGCGCCATCAGCACCCCGACGTCGAAGCCGGCGTCGGTCAACGCGCGGACCGTGTCGAGTCGTCGGGACGGGCTCGGCGCGCCGGGCTCGACCGCCCGCCACAGGGGCTCGTCGACGAACCCGACCGACATGGCCAGGCTGACCCGGGTGACCTGGGCGGCCCGGCGCAGCAGCGGCAGATCCCGCAGGATCAACGTGCCCTTGGTGAGGATCGAGAACGGATTGGCGGCGGCACTCAGCGCGTCGATGATTCCGGGCATCAGCCGGTAGCGTCCCTCGGCGCGCTGGTAGCAGTCGACGTTGGTGCCCATCGCGATCGGCCCGCCCGACCAGCCGGGGGCGGCCAGCTCCCGGCGGAGCAGCGCCGCGGCGTTGACCTTCACGACGATCTTCGTGTCGAAGTCGAGGCCGGCGTCGAGGTCCAGGTAGGTGTGGGTGTTTCGGGCGAAGCAGTATGTGCAGGCGTGGCCGCAGCCGCGGTACGGGTTGACGGTCCACTCGAACGGGACGCGGCCGGAGCCGCGTACCCGGTTGATGATCGACCGGGCGTGGATCTCGTAGAAGGTCATCCCGGCGAAGCCGGGCGTGTCGAAGGTGCGCTGCACGGCCTCGGGCAGCGCCAGCGGCAGGGGTGGAGCCGCCGGCGCTGCCCCCGGAGGGACCTGCTGGTCGGGGGGAGCCGACAAGGTGTCCCAACGCATGGCCATCATTCGAACATATGTGCGACGCCGGAGCAAGTCGGCGGGCCGGTCGGATCACCCAGGTCCGTGCCGGTCGGATCACCCAGGTCCGTGCCGGTCGGATCGCACTGGTCCGCGGTGGTCAGCTCCCACCGGTCCGGGGCGGCCCGGCGCTGTCCCGGCGGACGAGCTCGGCGCCGATCTCCTCGATGAGCGGTGGGCGTGCCCCGCCGGACGACTGCAGCGCCAGCGTCATCGCCCGGGCGCCCATTTCGGCCAGCGGCAGCCGTACGGTGGTCAGCGCCGGGGTGACATCCCGGGCGACCGGCATGTCGTCGAAGCCGACCACGCTGAACTGGCCGGGCACGACGATGCCGCGGGAGCGCAGCAGCGCCAGTACGCCGATCGCCATCGAGTCGTTCAGTGCCGCGATCGCGGTCAGTCCGGGCTCGGCATCCAGCAGGCTGGCCGCCGCGGCGGCGCCACTGGCCCGGTCGAAGTCGGCGTACGCCACCCGCCGGGCCGGCAGCTTCTGACCGTGTTCGCGGGCGGCCCGACGCAGCCCGGCGAGCCGGTCGGTGGTGGTGGTCAGCGCCTTCGGCCCGGCGACGACCCCGAAGTTGGTGTGCCCGAGGGAGTGGAGCTCGGCGCCGAGCAGGTAGCCGCCCATCTCGTTGTCCGGCACCACTGCGTCGCCGGCATGCTCGTGCCGGCCGATCACCGCCACCCGCCCGCCGGTGCGCTCGTACACCCGCAGCTTGCCGGCGAGCGTCGCGGTGAACGCTTCGTCGTGGTAGCCGGATCCGGCGAGGACGATCGCCGCCACCTGGTGGGCGCGGAGCAGCTCGACGTACTGCAGTTCCTTGTCCGGGTCCCGGTAGCTGTTGCAGATGATCACCAGCCGGCCGTGTTCGGTCGCCACCCGTTGCAGGCCGCGGGTGATCTCCGCGAAGTACGGGTCGGACACGTCGTGCACGATGACGCCGATTGCGCTGCGGTGCGACCGGGCCAGTGACTGCGCGTGGGCGTTCGGGACGTACTGCAGCTCCTCGACCGCAGCCAGTACCCGCTCGCGCAGGGCTTCGGTGACCGGTTTGCTGCTGCCGTTGATGATCCGCGAGGCGGTGGCCGGGGACACGCCGGCGCGCTTCGCGACATCGGCCAGTGTGGCCACGACCCGCTCCTTTCCCGGGCTCCCGCAGCGGAGCGGGAGCCGGCCAGGCCGGAGGCTCGCGGCATTGTGCGCGGCCCGGAATGCTTGCGGTGAGGATAGCGTGACTGGCCGGCGGTGAGCCGGGAAAGCCCTTGCCGAACGCCGTGGAGAGGCAGTAGCGTACGCCGGAAAGCGCTTACCTCAGGGGTTCCCACTGCCTCGCTGACCTGCGCCGGACACCTGACACTTCCCGCCAGCCCAACTTTCTCGCTAGCACAGCTCGCTAGCACGAACTCCCACCACCACCAAGTCGAAGGAGGCGAGGCATGGCCCGCACCACCATCGGGATCATCCTCAACGGTGTCACCGGTCGGATGGGATACCGGCAGCACCTGGTCCGGTCCTTGCTCGCCATCCGGGACCAAGGTGGACTGTTGCTGGCCGACGGCACCCGGCTGTGGCCGGAACCAGTGCTGGTCGGGCGGAACGAGAACAAGCTGCGTGAAGTCGCCGACCGGCACGGCCTCACCGAGTGGACCACCGATCTCGCCGCCGCGATGGCCCGCCCCGACCTGCAGATCTACTTCGACGCGCAGGTCACCGCGCAGCGGGAGAAGTCGCTGCGGCTGGCGATCGAGGCGGGCAAACACATCTACACCGAGAAGCCCACCGCCGAGGATCTGGCCGGTGCGGTCGACCTGGCCCGGCTCGCCGACGCGGCCGGGATCAAGCACGGTGTCGTGCAGGACAAGCTGTTCCTGCCCGGCCTGCGTAAGCTCGATCGGCTGGTCAAGGGCGGCTTCTTCGGCCGGATCCTGTCGGTACGCGGCGAATTCGGCTACTGGGTGTTCGAGGGGGACTGGCAGTCCGCGCAGCGGCCGTCGTGGAACTACCGGGCGGCGGACGGCGGCGGGATCACCGTGGACATGTTCCCGCACTGGCACTACGTGCTGGAGCAGATCTTCGGCCGGGTGACGTCGGTGACCGCGCAGGTGGCCACTCACGTCGACCGCCGCTGGGACGAGTCGGGCGAACCGTACGACGCCACGGCGGACGACGCCGCGTACGGCATCTTCGAGATCGACCGGCCGGGGCCCGACGGTGGCCGGATCATCGCCCAGATCAACTCGTCCTGGGCGGTCCGGGTGTACCGCGACGAACTGGTGGAGTTCCAGGTGGACGGCACCGAGGGCAGTGCGGTCGCCGGGTTGCGCGACTGCCGGGTCCAGCACCGCTCGACCACGCCGAAACCAGTGTGGAACCCGGACCTGCCGGTCACCGAGGAGTTCCGCGCGCAGTGGCAGACGGTGCCCGACAACGAGGAGTTCGACAACGGGTTCAAGGCGCAGTGGGAGCTTTTCCTGCGGCACGTCGTCGAGGACGCCCCGTACGGCTGGGACCTGTGGGCCGGCGCGCGGGGGGTGCAGCTCGCCGAACTGGGCCTGCGGTCGGCACGGGAGGGCCGGCGGATCGAGGTGCCGGAGCTGACCGGTGAGTGACCCGTTCGCCGGGATCGAGGTACCGGCGGCCGGTGTCGGGCCGGTGCCGCCCCGGTTCGCGCTCAACGCGGCGACCACCCGACGCTGGCCGCTGCCGGAGCTGGTCGCCGGCTGCGTCGCCGTCGGGGTCCGCGGGGTCGGCCTGTGGCGCGAGGAGACCGCCGCGTACGGACTGCGCCGCACCGCCGAACTGTGCCGGGGTGCCGGTCTGCCGGTCACCTCGCTGTGCCGGGGCGGCTTTTTCGGCTCGGACGACTGGTACGACGACAACCGGCGCGCCATCGACGAGGCCGCCGAACTCGGCGCCCCGGTCCTCGTGCTGGTCTCGGGCGGCCAGGACGGCCGAGATCTGGATGGTGCCCGGGCCCGGGTCGGTGACGCGGTCGGCCGACTGGTTCCGTACGCGTTGCAGGCCGGGGTGACCCTGGCGATCGAGCCGTTGCATCCGATGTTCTGCGCCGACCGGTGCGTGGTGTCGACGCTCGGCCAGGCGCTGGATCTCGCTGAGCCGTACCCGGCGGAGGCGGTCGGCGTGGTGGTCGACACCTACCACGTGTGGTGGGACGACCAGGTGTGGGCGCAGATCGAGCGGGCCGGTCGGGCCGGTCGGATCGCCTGCTTCCAACTCGCCGACTGGATCACCCCGCTGCCGGCGGGGGTCCTGCTGGGACGCGGTCTGCCGGGCTCCGGCTGCATCGACCTCGGCAGGTTCGCCACGGCGGTGGACGCGGCCGGCTACACCGGGCCGGTGGAGGTCGAGGTGTTCCACGAGCTGGTGTGGCAGCGACCGGGAGCCCAGGTGCTGGCGGCCACGGTCGCGGGCTACCGGTCAGCGGTCGGCGACCGGTAGCCCGCCCTGACCGTGCACGGTCAGTGGTTGTGCGATGCCAGCTGCTTGCGAACGTCGTCCATGTCGAGCGCCCTGACCTGCTCGATCAGCGACTCCAATGCGGACTCCGGGAGCGCGCCGGGCTGCGCGAAGACGACGACGCCGTCGCGGATGGCCATGATCGTCGGGATTGACCGGATGTCGAACTTGGCGGCGAGCGCCTGCTGCGCCTCGGTGTCCACCTTGCCGAAGGTGATGTCGGTGTGCTTCTCGGACGAGCGCTCGTAGACGGGCGCGAACCGCACGCAGGGTTTGCACCAACTCGCCCAGAAATCAACCAGGACGATGCCGTCGCCGGAGGTTACCTCGTCGAAGTTCTCGGCGGTTAGCTCAGCGGTTGCCATCGATGTCTCCGATCGCCAGATGTGGGGCCGTGATTCCCCGGTCTACCGTGGGAAACCGCTCTGCGTGCTACGGCATTCCCGATCGATACCTCGCGAAACGCGCCAACTCGCGGTCACTCATCGTGATGGGAGCGTTTCCAGCAGTTCTTGCAGGTGGTGCCCGGTTTCATCGAAAAGTGGCGGGGTGACTAGGACAAACACCGCCGCTGGTGGATCGGTTGGGTCTTCGATTTGACTACTCACTGTAACGTAACAAAACGATAACTGTGACTTCCGTCTCCGCTCCTGCCCTTCCCGAGCCGGGGTGGGTCCGGCAGAATCTCAAGACATCAGAGCGTGGACGGCGGGTGCCGGGGAGGGCCCCGCCGTTCATTGCGTCCAGGCCCGGAAACGAGGCCCGTCCAGGAGCGCGGGGACGCGCGGCCACCGGCCCACCGGTCGCCCCTGGGGCGCGACGTCCCGCATCCCGGTGCCGGTGTGACGGGTCCGTAGGCTCTGCAGAGCGTGGAACAGTGGCAGAGCGCAGCGCGGTCGGGTCCGCCGGTCGGCGACGGAGTCAGTGACGACGCCCGGGCCGACGTGGCGCAGATCGGCGTCGGCCCGTGGCCCGGTGACTGGCCCTCGGACCCACGTTACGACCCCGAACTGCTCGCCGCCGGGGACCGCCGCAACGTCGTCGACCGTTACCGGTACTGGCGCCGCGAGTCGATCGTCGCCGACCTCGACCAGCGCCGGCACTCGTTCCATGTGGCGATCGAGAACTGGCAGCACGACCTGAACATCGGCACGGTGGTCCGTAACGCGAACGCCTTTCTCGCCGCCGAGGTGCACATCGTCGGGCGGCGTCGGTGGAACCGCCGGGGTGCCATGGTCACCGACCGGTACCAGCACGTCCGCCACCACGCCGACATCGCCGGTCTGCTGGCCTGGGCAGGTCGGCTCCGACTGCCGGTCGTCGGGATCGACAATTTGGCCGGTTCCCGGCCGATCGAGACGGTACGGTTGCCGCGCCGCTGCGTCCTGCTGTTCGGACAGGAGGGCCCCGGTCTGTCCGACGACGCCCGGGCCGGCTGCGAGCTGCTGTTCTCGATCGCCCAGTACGGTTCCACCCGGTCGATCAACGCCGGCGTGGCGAGCGGCATCGCGATGCACGCGTGGATCCAGGCGCACGCCGGGCCACCGCCGGACCCCGCCGGGCCACCGGCACCGACCCGGCGGTAGCCGCGCACGGGCCGGACGGCAGCCGCGTCGACCGGGCTGAGGCCGGGTGGACTCGGGCGGTAGCGGCGAAGGTCCTGGCCAGGTGGGCGTACCGACCCGCGACAGAGGGAAAGAACGACTGAAAAAGCCGGTTCGCTTGACGGGGGAGCGGCGCGGCGAGCAACGTGGGTGGCGTGGGTGTGATGGTGAGCTGTCCTCGCTGCGGAGGCCCGGTGCGGCCGCCTGACCTGATGCACACCGAGTCCCGCTGTGACGGTTGCGGGCCGGTGCCCCCGCTGCACGTCGCCGAGCACATCGGGGCCGAGATCGTCGCGAGTGTGGCGCACCGGCTGCTGGCCACCGCCGGGCCGGGTGCGGCCGTGCCGGTGCCACTGTGGGCGATCTGGCCGCTGCTGGCAGGCTGGACGTTGACCGGTGTCGGCTGGGTCGGCGACGACCGGGAGGCGGTCCGGGCGACGGTCACCGCGTTCAGCGGCCCCGCTCCGGTCTCCGGCGGGCCGGCAGATCTGGTGCTGGTGGCCGAGGAGCCCGGGGTGGGTCTGGGCACCCGGTTCGCCGGGCTACCCGGCCCGGATCCCGGGCAGTTGCTGGCCGGAGTGCTCGGTGACCGGCCGGCGGTCGGTGACCGTCGATCCACCGGCGGTAGCGGTCCGGGCGGTGGCGGTCCGCACGCCAAGTTGCGGGCTGGTGGACATCCGACTCCCTTGTGGTCGATTCCGGCCGAGCCGGACCGCTGTGCCTACGTCGGCGAGGCGCGCGGCCTGTGGCTGTACGCAGTGGCCTGGCCGGCGAACGCCGGCTACCTGCTGGCCGAGGAGATCGTCCTGCACGACCTGTCCGAGGAGGTGCCGGCCGGGATCGTGTACGGCGCGCCGTCGCCGTACCTGCACGGGAAAGCGTGAACACCTTTTCCCACGATCAACTACACCACCGTGGGACGATGGGCTGATATTCTAGTAACGCCGGGACGAGCGTCGCGGCGCGCCACACGGAGGGGGATGGCCCGCAATGGTCAAGAAGGTCCTCACCTGGGGCGGAATCGCGTTCCTGATTTTCTTCGTCGCGTTCCGGCCTGACTCGGCGGCCGACGTGTTCAAGTCGGTGGGCGGCGGGATCGTCGACATAGCGCAAGGGTTCGGCGACTTCTTCACCAGCCTCGTGGCCTAGTCGCCCATGGGCAACCCCTCCGAGCCCCCCGACGCTGACGACGAGGCCGCCCGCCGGCGCCGTCAACGCGACACCGAGCCGATTCCGCAGATCCATCCGGAGGACGGCCCCCACTTCGGTGCGGGGCCGTCCTACGGGGATGGTCCGGCGTACTCGGATGGTCCGGCGTACGCCAGCAGCGCCGGTTACGGCGGCCGGTCCGGTGGTGGCACCCGCCAGGTGCCCGACGAGCCGATCATCAGTTACTCGCCGCCGGACATCTCCGCCGACGAGCTTGCCGGCCTGCAGGTCGACGCCTCCGGCATGCCGGTGCAGCCGCGCCGGGTGCTGCCACTTGAGGACGAGCCGACCCCGCTGGTCGCGCGGTACCTCTTCCCCACCGAACGCTACCGGGGCGAGTGGAAACGGCACTGGATCCACCTGATCACCCCACTGCTGATCGGGGTGGTCGCGACCTTCGTCCTCGGCTACCTCTCCGGCTTTCTCGCCGGGCAGGACGTCGGTGGGCTGACCACGGTGGCGGTGCTGCTCTGGCTCGGTGTGCTCGGCTGGGTCGGCTGGAAGATCGCCGACTGGTGGTTCGACCGCTTCATTCTCACCAACAAGCGGGTGATGGTGGTGAACGGCATCGTCACCCGTAACGTGGCGATGATGCCGCTGCTGCGGGTGACCGACATGAAGTACGAGCAGTCACCGCTCGGCCGCTTCCTCAACTACGGCACGTTCATTCTCGAGTCGGCCGGCCAAGAGCAGGCGCTACGCGAGGTCAAGCACCTGCCGAACCCGAACGAGCTCTACCTCCGGGTGGTCGAGGAGATGTACGAGCCGCAGGCTGTGGAGGCACGGTTGAGCAAGGACGAAGCCGCCGCCAAGGCGGAAGACGGAGCGTGACGGCGTCGCGGTTGCGTCCCTCCGCCCGGCCCCGCCACCGGTCGGTCCGACCCCGACACCGTCCTGTCCGGCGTACCGTGTCCGGCGACGGGGGAGGTAGCCGATGACGCCCAGGGACTCCGTGGAGGAGGACTTCCGCGAGTTCGTCGCATCCCGTTCCGGGGCGCTGCTGCGTACCGCCTATCTGCTCGCCGGTGACTGGGCGACCGCCGAGGACCTGCTGCAGACCGCGCTGACCAAGACGTACCTGGCCTGGAAGCGGCTCGGCCAGATCGAGGCGGTCGAGCCGTACGCCCGCCGGGTGCTGGTCAACACCGCGACCAGTTGGTGGCGTCGACGCTGGCACGGTGAACGTCCCACGGAGACGCTGCCGGAACGGGCCGGCCCGGACCTCATCCAACAGCAGCTGGACCGGGACGTGCTCTGGCGCCATGTCAAGGCGTTGCCAGCCCGGCAACGTGCGGTACTGGTACTGCGCTACTACGAAGACCTCTCCGAGGCCCAGACCGCCGCGCTGTTGAACATCTCACCGGGCACGGTGAAGAGTCAGACTTCCCGGGCGCTCGGCACGCTGCGCAAACGGCTCGCCGCCGAGGAACCACACCTCGCTCCGGCCACAGTCACATCCCGCCCAACCCGGCCCGCCGTGGCGGTGCCGACCACCGCCCGCCCGCTGCCGGCACCGACCCAGGCGGCACCGGTCCGATCCACCCGAGTAGTGGTGTAGCGAACCGGTGACTCCCCTTTCCGGACCGCCCAGCGACAACCTTCCACCGACACGGCGGCGTCCATCTGTCGTGGCGACCGACGACCTTGAGCGAGCGCTGCGGCAGTGCCTTAGCGACCAGGCCGTCGACCCACCCGCGGTCGCCGATCTCGCCGACCGCGCGGTGCGTCGGGCCCGGCGGTCCCGCCGGGCCCGCAACGGAGCCGCTGCGGCGGTCGGTCTCTGCCTGTTCGCCACCGCCGGCGTCGCCAGTAGCCATCTGCTGGTCGTTGACGGCTTGGAACCGCCGACCCTGGCTGAACCGCTGGCGGTGACCGGCGGGGACGTCGCAGCCAGCACCCCGGCCGCTCCGGCTGCCCCGCTGCCGTTCAGTGAAGACCTGCGCAGTCAACCGCTGGCCGCCACCCAGGCACCTCCGGTCGACCTCGTGGTGGCCGGCGAACTGCACACCGTCGACGGCCAGCGGATGGACCTCGCCCAGATCGGTGGCGTCGCCCAGGCCAGCCGGTTGGCGGACGGTTGGCTCGTCGTTACCGAGACATCGGCAGACGGTGCGGCCGGAGTGTGGTTCGTGGCCCCCGACACCGCTCCGCAGGTGGTACTGGCCGGTGTCGACGCGGTTGCGGTCGATCCGGTCGGTACCCGGATCGCCTGGCGGCACGGCGCCGAGCTGACCGTGGCCTCGGTGGTGCACGGTGAGCTGGCCGGCGCCAGACGCGGTCGGGCACCGGAGCAGAGCCGGCCGGTCGGCTTCGCCGGCGACGCCGTACTGCTGGAACGCGAGGGAGGCGGCGAGCGGCGCCGCGGCTACGGCGTCTGGCGGCCCGGCCAGGGTGAGGGGACCAGCTGGAGCGAGACAGCCAGTGTCGTGTACGGCGCGTTGCCGGACGGACAGACCGTCGTCGCCCAGGTGCACGATGCGTCCGGCGGTCCCTGCCTGGCCCTGCTGGATGTCGAACAGGGCCTCACCGCGGTGAAGACCGCCTGTACGGTGCCGTTGACCGGAGACGGCCGGGGAGCGGTCTCCGCGGACGGCAGGTGGCTGGTAGCCAACGGAGTCGCGGACGCGCGGGCGGCCAGCGAGCCGGAGCTGGCCCTGCTCGTCGACCTGAACCAGGTCTTCGACGACCAGATCGGCGCGGTGCGGGAAGCCGGGCAGCGGCTTGCCGGCAGCACCGTCTGGGTGGATCAGGACAGCGTGGTGCACGCGGCCGGCGTCAACCAGTTGGTCCAGATCAACGTGGACCGGATCAGCACTGGCCAGGGTGGAGCGGTGGAGCACATCGCCGTACCAGCCTCGACCGCCGTCGACGCCGAACCGGTGCTGGTCGCCGGTGCCCCGGACCGCCGATGACTGTCGACAGCCGGATCGACCTGCACACCCATTCCACCGCCAGCGACGGCACCGTCGATCCGGCGGACCTGGTCCGGCAGGCCAGCGCCGCAGGTCTCACGGTGCTGGCACTCACCGACCATGACACCACCGCCGGCTGGGCACCGGCGGCCGCGGCCCGCCCGCCCGGGCTCACGCTGATCCGGGGCGCCGAGATCTCCTGCCGGTGGTACGGCACCGAGCCGTCCATCCCGCTGCACCTGCTCGGCTACCTGTTCGATCCGACCTACGCTCCGTTGACCGCCGAGCTGGACCGGATCCGGGCGGCCCGGGCGGTACGCGGCGAGCGTATCGTTGACCGGCTGCGCGCCGACGGCTTCGACATCAGCTGGGACGCGGTGCTCGGCTACGCCGCCGGCGGCTCCGTCGGCCGGCCGCACATCGCCCAGGCCCTGATCCGGGCCGGCCTGGTCGCCGACACCGACGAGGCGTTCCGGCCGGAATGGCTCGGCCAGCGTTACCGGCTGCCAAAGGACGACCTCGACGTCTTCGCCGCCGTCCGGCTGGTGCACGAGGCGGGCGGGGTCACGGTTTTCGCCCACCCGGCCGCGACCAAGCGAGGGCGGACCGTGCCGGACAGCATGGTCGCCGACCTGGCGGCGGCCGGGCTGACCGGCCTGGAGGCTGACCACGCCGATCACCGGCCGGACCAGCGGGCACACGTACGCCGGCTCGCCGACGGGCTCGGGCTGGTCGCCACCGGTTCCTCCGACTACCACGGCAGCCACAAGACGGTCCGGCTGGGCGAGCACACCACCACTGCGGCGGCGTACGAACGGCTGGTGGCGGCGGCTCACGGCGTACCACCGATCTGACCCCGACCAGGACCCGGGTGCTGAGCGCGACCAAGGATCCGGTCCTGCCCCGTCCGGACCGGCGATTCGTCGGTCACTAGGTTGACCTGGTGAGCTTCAAGCTGTTCGGCGAGGTCTTCGTGACCCTGCTGGTGATCACCGATCCGCCCGGCATGGTGCCGATCTTCCTCGCACTCACCGGAGCGTTGCCGGTCCGGGAACGCCGTCGGGCCGCCTGGCAAGCGGTGGCGCTGGCCCTCGGCGTGATCGTGGTCTTCGCGGTCGCCGGGCAGACGCTGCTCGCCTACCTGCACATCGAGTTGCCGGCGCTGCAGGCCGCGGGCGGACTGTTGCTCATCCTGGTGGCGCTGGAACTGCTCACCGGCAAGGCCGACGACCCGGGCCAGCAGGCGACGTCCAACATCGCGTTGGTCCCGCTGGGCACCCCGCTGCTGGCTGGTCCGGGTGCGATCGTGGCGACCATGCTGTTCGTGCAGCGTGCCGAGACCGTCGCCGACCATCTGGCGATCGCGCTCGGCATCGTCGCGGTGATGGTGGTGGTCTGGCTGACGTTGCGGTTCTCCGGCGGCATCGTCAAGGTGCTCCGGCCGGGCGGCATCGAGGTGCTGACCCGGATCGCCGGCCTGCTGCTCGCCGCGATCGCAGTCCAGCTGATCGCCGACGCCGTCGCCGCCTTTGTCCGCTCCTATGTGGCCGCCGGCTGACCGTCGGCGGTCCCGTGGCAGGATCGGGGACGTGTCCCGACCTTCCTCCCCGTCGGGCCGGCGGCCCTCCGGCGCCGCCCGTCCGGCCAAGGGTGCCCGTCCCGCCCAGGCCGAGCAGCTCGGTTTCGACGGTATGCCCGAGCGGCTCTTCGTCTGTACGCCGAGCAAGCTGGCCGCGTTCGCCGACTGTCCCCGTCGCTTCCGCTACAGCTACGTCGACCGGCCGGCGCCGCCCAAAGGCCCGCCGTGGGCGCACAACTCACTCGGCGCCAGCGTGCACACCGCGCTGCGGGCCTGGTTCGCCCGCCCGGTGCAGCAGCGCCGCCCGGAGGCGGCGGCAGCCCTGCTCAAGGGCACCTGGGTGCGCGACGGGTACCGCGACGAGGAGCAGGAACGCGCCGCGTACCGGCAGGCCCTGCAGTGGCTGGAGGCGTACCTGGAGCAGCTTGACCCGAACGTCGAGCCGCTCGGCGTCGAACGGGTGGTGGCGGCGAAGACGGCGGTGCTGGCCTTCAACGGTCGGGCCGACCGGATCGACGCCCGGACCGGCCCGGACGGCCCGGAGGCGGTGATCGTCGACTACAAGACCGGGCGGGCCGGGCTGACATCCGACGACGCGCGTGGCTCGCAGGCGCTCGCGCTGTACGCGTACGCCGCGCAGCGGGTCTTCCGCCGGCCCTGCCGGCGGGTGGAGCTGCACCATCTGCCGACCGGTACGGTGAGCTCCTTCGAACACAGCAGTGAGTCGCTCGACCGGCAGGTCACCCGGGCGGAGGCGACGGCCCGGGACATCACCGCTGCGGAGCGGGCCGTCGCCGACGGCGCAGACCCGGACGACGCGTTTCCGGCGTCGCCGGGCACGCTCTGCGGCTGGTGCGACTACCGACGGGTGTGCCCGGCCGGTGACGGCTACCCGGAGCAGCAGCAGTGGGCCGCCGTCGACCGGCTGCTCACGGCGCCCCCGCAGCCGCGTACGCCGCAGGAGTGACCGGGGCGGCGGCCCGTTCCGCCCGGTCGCGTGCGGCGGCGCGGATCGGCCCCTCCACCAGGTTGCGCGGCACCGCCCGCAACGCCAACCGCAGGCCACGGGCAGCGACCGCCGCGCAGCGGTCGGTGGTCGGCAGGCCAAGGCCGCCGTACATCCGCCGGGCCCAGGCCGGCAGCAGGCCGATCGCGGTGGCCGCCACCCCGAGGTACGCCAGCCGGGGCGGGCCGAAACCCAACCCGAGCCGCCACGGCAGACTGAGCTGACCGGGTACCGGCGGGGCGGTGAGGAACAGCGCGGTGTCGGCCGCCTCGCGGGTCATCCGCAGGTCCGGTCGGACCGCCCGGTAGTACGCGTCGACATCGGCCGCGCTGCCGGGGACGCTGTCCGGGTCGAGCCCGACCAGTGCCGCGCTGCGCCGCTGCTCGGCGTAGTAGCGGTCCACCTCGTCCGGGGTCAGCCGCAGGCCGGCGCGGGTGGCGGTGTCCAGGAACGACTCGACCTCGGCGACGTGTACCCAGCGCAGCAGGTCGGGTTCGTCGACGCGGAACTCGGTGCCGGTGGACGGGTCGGTGGCCCGCAGGCGGGCGTGCAGCCGGCGGATCCGGGCGGCGGCGGCGTCCGCCTCGGCGGTGGTGCCCCAGACCGTGGTCGCCACGTAGGTGGATGTGCGCATCAGCCGGCCGAATGGATCGGCGCGGTAGCTCGAGTTCTGTGCAACCCCGGCGATGGCCCTCGGGTGCAGCGCCTGCAGGTACAGGCTGCGTAGCCCGGCGACGACGAGAACAGGCTCGTCGTGCACCCGCCAGGTGACCGATCCGGGCCCGAACAGCCCGAGGCCGTCGTCAGTCACCGGGCCGCCCGCGCCTGACAACCGGGGCACAACCCCCAGAAGGTGACTTCCGCCTCGTCAATCGCGAAGCCGTGGTCGGCGGTCGGCTCCAGGCACGGCGCGGCGCCGACCGCGCAGTCGACGTCGCCGACCACGCCGCATTCGCGGCAGACCACGTGATGGTGGTTGTCCCCGGTGCGCCGCTCGTACCGTGCCGCGCCACCGGCCGGCTCGATCCGTCGGGCCAGACCGGCCTCGGCGAAGACATTGAGCACGTCGTAGACCGCCTGGGTGGAGACGGATTCGATGCGGCTGCGCACCTGACGGGCGATCTCGTCTACGCCGAGATGCCCGCCTTGCGCGAGCACGTCGAGGACGGCGAGCCGTGGCCGGGTGACTCGCAGACCCCGGCTGCGCAACTCCTCCTCTGCCGGCATCTGTCCATCGAAACACGCAGGTGGGCGCGGTACAAGATAGAACCGTGGGCACCGTGGCGGTGGCCACAGCGGGTTCGGGTGGTTGCCGCGCGGTGCGCGTGCGCCAGGTCCGCCGGTCAGAACACCAGCCGGGAGCAGAGCAGACAAGTCAGGATGATCATGACAGCGGCAGCGATCATGCCGACGCCGTAGGTGACCGTACGGGCGTTGCGCTCCTCGCCGTCGAGCGCCGCCAGGTTCTGCAACGGCAGCGTCCCGGGTGGCGCCGGATTGACCAGCACCGGTGGACGCCAGCCGGGCGGCGGCGGAGCGCCGACCGGCGGCCCGCTGTAGTTGACTGGCCCGACACCGGCCGACCTGCCCGGTCCACCGCCGGGACCGTCCGGGTCCGGGCGCCGCCAGTACGCGTCGTCGCCCGCGCCGTCATCTGTGGTCACGACAGACGACGTTACCAATTCACCTGCCTGCCCTGACGGCTCGGCCAGTGCGGTGTCGGGCTCCGAAGGATCACCGGCGGGGCGGTAGCCTGGTGGAGTGCGAACAACGGACGAGCGGTGACCGGCCTGACCGTGCCGGACGGCCGTGGTGGCGATGATCGTCTCGTCGACCTGAGCGACGACGACGCGCCGCTGCTGCCCGAGCAGACCAGCGACGACACCGACCTGGGCTGGGGCGAGCGGACCACCAGATCGGACGACGCATGGTTGTTGGCCGAGCGGCCGCCGCACTGGAGCTGACAGTGGGTCTGCCCGCCGTCGGTCCGGGTCAGCTGTTCGCTGACCCGGCTGCGGCAGGTGCCTTGGTCGAGCCGCCGGACGCCGACGTACCGCCGGAACTGCTCGACGAGCTGCCACCGCTGTCGGTCTTGCCACCGCTGTCGGTCTTGCCGCCGGAGGATGCCGCGCCGTCCTTTTTCTCCGCGGGCTTGTCCGACGACGGCGCCGAGGAGCCGTTGGCCGAGCCGCCGCCCTGGCCGCTGCGCGAGTCGGTCCGGTAGAAGCCGGAGCCCTTGAAGACGATGCCCACCGAGTTGAACACCTTGCGAAGTTTCCCGGCGCACGACGGGCAGTCGCGCAGTGGCTCGTCGGTGAACGACTGCACCGCCTCGAGTTGGTGTCCGCACGCGGTGCAGGCGTACTGGTACGTAGGCACGGTCTCCTCCGACACTGGCTAGGCCATCTGGCACTCAACCCATTCGAGTGCCAATGATCCGCCATCGGACCCCGCTACGTCCAGCGGGAAGCGGCAGAGCTCACCGCATGGGAGTGAACCAGCGCACCTCCGACGGTGTGATCACCGCTGCCACCGGTCGGTCGTGCGGCTCTGCCGGGACCTGGGGCAGGAGCTCGCCGTCGTGCAGCAGCGCGACCACCGGTACGCCACCGGGTACCCGGGCGAGCGCCCGGTCGTAGGAGCCGCCACCACGACCCAGCCGTACGCCGTGGTGGTCGACGGCGAGGGCCGGTACCACGATGAGCCCGACATCGGCCACCGCCGAGCGGCCCAGCCGGGGACCGGCCGGTTGGCGCAGACCAGCGGTGCCTGTCCGGCCGGATGTGCCTGTCCGGCCGGATGTGCCTGTCCGGCCGGATGTGCCTGCCCGGCCGGATGTGCCTGCCCGGCCCGTCGTGCCGGTCGGATTCGGCCCGTCGAACCGGGCCCAGTCGAGGTCCCGGTCGGGCAGCAGGACCGGCAGCAGCACCCGGTCCGGTCCGCCGACCGCCTCGGCGAGCAGACCGGCGAGCCCCGGACCACCGGGTTCGCTGCCGATCGGCAGGTACCCGGCGACCTGCGCCGGCCTGACCCGATCGATCAGCTGACGTACGGTGGCCCCGACCCGGCGACCGGCCAGGGTGAGCTGATCGGACGTCAGCTTGCGCCGCTGCGCGAGAATGTCAGCACGGAGTCTGTCCTTGCTCGATGGACAGAGGTTCGCTCCATCGGGAAAATCCGACACTCAACACTCCTGGTGGCAACCGCGGCGGAATATCTGGCTTGTGTCAGCATCGCACCATCAGGTGCAGAATCCTCTGGGGGAAGCGTGACCCTGCGCGGACGGTTGACCACCGCTTTCCTCACGGTCGTGCTCGGACCTGTCCTGCTCGGGGCGTTCTTCGTCGGCGCGACCGTCGCGGCGGTCGGGCAGAGCCGCTCCACCGAACGCCTCGACCTGGCCACCGCCAGCGTCGGCACTTCAGTCAACGCGCTGTGTAGCCAGCTGGAGGCTGCTGCGGGCGCAGTGGCTCTGCTGCTGCCCGATCGGGCCCGACTGGCCGTTGCCGCTGACCAGGCGGTGGCCCGCAGCCTCGCCTCCGCAGTCCAGGTGACCGGCCCGGACGGTGCGTCGATCGTGGCCACCGCCGACCCGCCGTCGGCGCCCTGGGTCGACTGTGCGAGCGGGCGGGACGACAACGGTGGAGCTGACAGCACCGGTAGTGGACAGTCGTGGCAGGCGCCACCGGTGGACACCGGCCCTGGACCGCCGACCGGCACCGGGTCGCCGGACGCCGCCGACTCGGCGACGGCACCCGCG
Source organism: Solwaraspora sp. WMMA2059 (assembly GCF_027497315.1). Classification (GTDB taxonomy): domain Bacteria; phylum Actinomycetota; class Actinomycetes; order Mycobacteriales; family Micromonosporaceae; genus Micromonospora_E. Next base: position 315,523 of record NZ_CP114908.1, read on the forward strand.
CCGGACGGCGCCGGTGGCAGCGGGGCGATGCCGACCCTCGCGGCGATCGTCGAGGTCCGGGACGAGAACGACGTCCTGGTCGGTCAGGTGTCAGCGGTCAAGCTGCTGGACCCCGACCTCGTCGCCCGGCTCGCCGCATCGACCGGGGTGGGCATCACCCTGCTCGCCGGCACCGACCGGGCCACGGTGGTACACAGCACCGAGCCGCCCGAGGTGCGGGGAAACGTGGTGGCCACCGCCGGCCAGCTCGCCGACGGCGGGACCAGCTGGACCGACGGCGGCCGGCAGGTGCGCCGGCTCGGCCCGGACGACGGTCAGCTGCTGCCGATGGTGCTGTCCACCCCACGCGACCAGCTGTCCGGCCTGTACGCGGTGCTGGTGGCGACGGTCGTCCTGGCAGGACTGCTCGCGGTGGTCGCCGCCTGGTGGCTGGCCCGGTCCACCACGCAGCCACTGGCCGAACTCGCCGACGCCGCGAGTCGGGTGGTCGACGGTGACCTGGCCGCCCGGGTTCCGGTACGCGGCTCGGACGAGGTGAGCGAGCTCGCCACCATCTTCAACCGGATGACCCGCGAGGCCCAGGCGTACGTGCAGGCCCTGACCGCGAGCCGGGACCAGCTGCGCGGCCAGCTGACGATTCTGGGCGACACCCTGTCGAGCACCCACGATCTGCAGCGCATCCTGCGGGTGATCCTGCAGACCGCGCTTGCCGCGACCGGGGCGCGGGACGGTGCCGTCCTGGTGCTCGACCCGGCGGCCGGGGTACTGGTCGGCCAGTCGTCCAACCGGTCGACCCCGGCCGACACCGGCCCGGCCACCACGTCGTCCGGCACCGGCCCGGCGGTCGATCAGCCGGCGGGACCGGACACAGCCGCCAGCCAGGCGGGGCCGGACGGGACGCTGCACGTGCCGCTCGGCAGTGGGCTGCTCGGCACGGTGGCCGTCAGTGGTCAGCCGAAACGGGGACGGATCGAACGCGACGGTCCGGCCCTGTCGGCGTACGAGCCGGCCTGCCGGACCTATGTCGCGGTGCCCTTCTCGGTGCCGAACTGGACCGATGAGCTCGGCGTGGGGGCGCCCGGGGCGGGGGGGCAGCGTACCCCCGGCCGGCACGGTCCGGGCGCGCCCGCCGCGTTCGGGGTGCTGGCCGTCTACGACCGGCTCGGCGGCGACGAGTTCGACGACGCCGATCTGATGACGCTGCGCACCTTCGCCGGGCATGCGGCGGTGGCGGTCAACAACGTACGGATGCACAAGGAGGCCGAGCGGCTGTCGGTGACCGACCCGCTGACCGGGCTGTGGAACTACCGGCACCTGCGGGAGTCGATCCACCGGGAGATCGAACGGGCCAACCGGTTCGGTCGGATGCTCGCCGTACTCGTGCTCGACCTGGACCGGTTCAAGGACATCAACGACACGTACGGGCACGCGGCCGGGGACAGCGTCCTGGTCGAGTTCGCCCGCCGGATCCGCGCCGAGATCCGTGAGGTGGACCTGGCCTTCCGACAGGGCGGCGAGGAGTTCGTGGTGCTGCTGCCGGAGACCGACGTCCGTGGCGCGGCCACCGTCGCGGAGCGGCTCTGCGCCGCGATCCGCGACCGCCCGATCCGGGTCGAGCCGTACGCCGGGGCCGGCCGGCGCGGGCACGCCACCGTGTCGGTAACGGTATCGATCGGCATCGCCGTCTACCCGGACCACGCCGGCGACGGCGAGGAGGTCCTCGACGCCGCCGACGACGCGCTGTACGCCGCGAAAGCAGCTGGCCGGGACACTTTTCATGTCGCTGACCGGGCGCCGGCCCGGTCGACCCGGGTACCGGCAGGCGGCGGCGCGGCCACCCCGGAGGGCGGACCGTCGCGCGGTGGCGGCGCGTCTTTCGGGCCACACCCGCCGAGACAGACCCGTGGCCGATAGTCTCGCGGCATGTCGGAGCATGCAGCCACCCCAGCAACGACCCCCACCGCAAACGCGGATCAGCGGGCGGTGAAGGCGGTCATCCCTGCCGCCGGGCTCGCCACCCGGTTCCTGCCGGCCACCAAGGCCGTGCCGAAGGAACTCCTCCCGCTGGTCGACCGGCCGGTCCTGCAGTACATCGTCGAGGAGGCCACCGCCGCCGGGATCAACGACGTACTGTTGATCACCGGCCGTGGCAAGACCTCCATGGTCGACCACTTCGACCGGCAGCCCTACCTGGAAGGCCGGCTCGCAGACAAGGGCGACCAGGAGCGGCTGGCCGCGATCCGGCGGCCGAGCGAGCTGGCCGAAATCTACACCTGCCGCCAGCACGAACCGCTCGGGCTGGGCCACGCGGTGGGCTGCGCGCAGAGCCACGTCGGCAACGAACCGTTCGCGGTGCTGCTCGGCGACGAGTTCGTCGACGAGAACGACCCGCTGCTGCCGGCCATGATCGACCTGCAGGCCCGAGCCGGCGGGATCGTGCTGGCCTTCATGGAGGTGCCGCCGGCCGAAACCAAGCGGTACGGCATCGCGTCGGTCGAACCGGCCGCCGAGTCGGTGCAGAACGGCGCCGACATCGTCCGGGTCACCGGGCTGGTGGAGAAGCCGTCGGCCGAGGACGCGCCGAGCAACCTCGCGGTGCTGGGCCGCTACGTGCTGCCGCCGAGCATCTTCGAGGCGATCAAGCGGACCAAACCGGGCAGCGGCGGCGAGATCCAGCTGACCGACGCGATGGCGATGCTGCTGGCCGAGGGGACACCGGTGCACGGCATCGTCTACCGGGGCACCCGCTACGACACTGGAGCGCCCCTGGGCTACCTGCAGGCCGTGGTGCAGATTGCCTGTCAGCGGGAAGGGCTCGGCGACGAGTTCCGGGCGTGGCTGAAGGAGTTCGTGGCCGACGCGCCAGGGGTGCCCTCTACATGACCGCGACGGCCGGTGCCGAGGCGGCCTTCAACGAGCTGACGCCGCTCGCCGAATACCTGGGCAGTGTGCTGCGCAGGATTCGGCCGCTGCCGCCGCTCGACCTCGACCTGACCCAGGCGCACGGCAACCTCCTCGCCGAGGATGTCGTGGCACCGCACGCCTTTCCCGCGTTCGACCAGGCCGTCATCGACGGCTACGCGGCACGCTGGGAGGACATCGCCTCGGCCGGCCGGGGGAGCAGGGTGATCCCGGCCAGCCGGTCGGCGACCCCGGCCGTACCCCGCTCGGTGCGCCTCAACGTGGTGGGCGACCTGGGCGCGGCGAGCTGGCGGCCGGTCCGGCTGACCCCGGGCACCTGCTTCTCGGTGGCGGCCGGGGCGCCGTTGCCGATCGCCGCCGACGTGGTGGTGCCGATCGACTGGACCGATCAGGGCATGGCCGCAGTGGAGATCTTCCAGGTGCCCCGGCGCGGCTCCGGGCTGCGGCGGGCCGGCGACGAACTGCCGGCCGGGGCGGTCCTGGCCCGCGCCGGCTCGTACGTGACGCCGGCGATGGTGGCGGTCTTCGCCGCTACCGGGATCGGGCACGTGGCGGTCCGGCCCAGTCCGCGGGTGGTGATCGTGGCGACCGGTGACGAACTGGTCGACGTGGGCCGCAGCAGCCAGCCGGGGCAGGTGGTGGACGCGAACTCGCACGCGCTCACCGCCGCTGTCGCCGAGGTGGGCGCGCTGGCGTACCGGGTGGGCATCTGCGACGACGATCCGGAGGGGCTGCGGGGGCTGCTCGAGGATCAGGCGATGCGGGCCGATCTGATCATCACCACCGGCGGCACCGGCACCGGGCCCGGCGACATGGTCCGGCGGATCTTTTCCCGACGGGAAGGGGGCCGTGCGGGGCCGGTCACCTTCACCGAGGTCGCGCTCTATCCCGGAACGGCCCTCGGATTCGGTACGGTCGGAGCCGAGGAGGTGCCCGTGGTCTGCCTGCCCGGGGAACCCGGCTCCGCGCTGGTCGGGTTCGAGGTGCTGGCCCGGCCGGTGATCCAGTTGCTGGCCGGTGCCGAGCCGGTGTTCCGGCCGAGTGTGCGTGCCCATCTGCTGGAGACCGTGTCATCGCCGGTCGGCCTGCGGGAGTTCCGTCCGGCCAACGTCGCGGAGCGGCGTGGCGGCGGCTACACCGTGCAGCCGCTGCCCGGCGGGCCGTTCACCCTGTCCGGGCTGGCCGAGGCGAACGGCCTGCTGGTGCTCGGTGAGCGGGTGACCACCGCCGCCGCCGGTTCCACCGTCGACGTGTTGCTGCTGGATCGGCAGCGGTGATCGGGGACGAGGCTCCGGGCTGGCCGGTGGTGCTCACCGACGGTCCGGTGCTGCTGCGGCCGTACCGTCGCAGTGACGCCGCCGACTGGTCGGCGGTCCGGCAGCGCAACCATCGCTGGCTGGCCCCGTGGGAGCCGGCCCCGCCGGGGCCGTGGCACGAGCTCAACTCCCCGGACGCGTTCCGCTATCTCTACCGTGACCAGCGTCGACAGTCGCGGCGCGGTGAGAGCATGCCGTTCGCGGTCTGTCTGGTCGAGACGGGCGGCGAGCGGCTGGTGGGTCACCTGAACATCGGCAACATCGTGCGGCGGGCGTTCTGCTCCGGCTACGCCGGCTACTGGGTGGACGCGGCTGTCGCCGGGCGGGGGGTGATCCCGACCGCGTTGGCCCTGGCGGTGGACCATGCCTTCGCCGCCGGTGGACTGCACCGGATCGAGGTCAACGTCCGACCGGAGAACATCCCGTCACGGCGTGTAGTCGAGAAGCTGGGTTTCCGTGAGGAGTCCTACCATCATCGTTACATGCACATCGACGGTGCCTGGCGTGACCACATCGGATACGCCCTGACCAGCGAGGATGTGCTGGTCGAAGGAGGACTGCTGGCTCGCTGGCGGCGGCTGCAGGCCAGTGCCCACTGAACACAACCGCCGGCCGTGGTCGGCGCGGCGTACAAAATTCCTGGTCGGACGCCCGTAACCTCAAGTAACGAGAAGGTACGGCAACCTATCAAGCCTTTCATGTCCGTGCATGGGCGGCGGGTTGCCTCGGGGTGACGGGAGGGGTGAGGGTGCCGACCTCGGTGCTCCTCGCCGTCCTCGCCGCCGCCGGGCTGCTCGCCCTCGCACCGGCGCTGGTCCGCCGGTACGACGCTACCGAGCGCCTGGTGGCGGAGCGGGCGCAGTCGACGGCGCGGGTGCTGCAACGCCGCCGCCGTCGGCGCACCGTGCCCGGAAAACGGCCGGTCAACCCGCCCCGACGGCTCAGTGTGCGCCGTGCGGTCGGTCCGGAAGGTGGTACGGCGTCCGACGCCGGGTCGTTCAACGATCCGTCCGCTCCAATGCCGGCCGCCGGTCGACCAGGTGCCGGTCGACGGGGTGGCCGGCTGCGCCTCGTCCCGACCGTCGGCGTCCGACCGCGCCGTGCACCGGCTCGTCGGCACACCCCGGCGGTGGTCCGTCGACGCCGGGTCTTCGCCGCGTTGCTGCTGCTCAACCTGGTCGAGCTGATCGGCGTGCTGGTGGTCGGCCCCGGCTTCTGGATCAGCTTCGCGGTCACCGCAGTGCTGCTCGCCGTCTACCTGGTGCACCTGCGCAACCGGGCGATCGCCGAGCGCCGACGCCGTCGGCACCGCGCCCGGGAAGCGGCCTGGCTGGCCGCCCGGCAGGCCGAAGTACGCCGCGAGCAGGCCCGCCGGGCCGCCGCCCGCCGGGAGCAGCAGCGCCGGCTCGCCGCCCAGCGGGAGGTGATGCGCCGCGCCGCGATGGGCCTGGACCGGCCGCGTGACCTGCCGGCCGCGGCCAGCGGCGGCGGGGTCGGCGGGTCAGTCTCCTACCGCCGTACGGGTGGCCTGCGGGGCCGGGCCTACGAGGCCGGCCGCAGCTACGACGGCCGGTCCTGACCGGGGCTCCCGGGCGGGATCGATTCGCGCACCGGGTGCCCGACCTGTTAGCCTTGTCGCCGGTCCACTGCTGGTCTGGCAGCGGGTCACCCGATTCTGGGGCTGTGGCGCAGTCCGGTAGCGCACCTCGTTCGCATCGAGGGGGTCAGGGGTTCGAATCCCCTCAGCTCCACCACCAAGAGGCAGCAGACCAAGGGCGGGTTCTCGGGGATCGAGAGACCGCCCTCGTTTGACCACGCTGACGGTTCATCATCCACCCAGGAGACAGTCGCCGGCGGCCTCAGGCCGAGGCGGTGGGCGAGGACGCGGCGGGGAACGACACCTGGACACGAAGGCCGTCGTGGCCGGTGGACGAGGCCGCGATGATGCCGTCGTGTGCCCGGGTGATCGAGCGGGCTATCGCCAGTCCGAGCCCGGCCCCGCCGCTGTGGTCGATACGGGTCCCGGACCGGCGCCGGAAAGGCTCGAACAGGGCCGACACCTCCTCGACCGGCACGTCGTCGCCGGTGTTCGACACGACCAGGGCAGGGTCGTCACCGACCTGCACCTCGATGACCCCGCCGGGCCGGTTGTACTTCAGGGCATTCTGCACAAGGTTGGCGACCAGCCGCTCCAGCAGCACCTGCTCGCCGAGCACCGCCCGGGGCTGGAGCCGGCTGGTGATCGTGACCCCGGCTTCGGTAGCCCGCGCCTGATGAGCGTCGAGCACCGCGGCCACGATCCGGTCGAGCCGCTGTGGTGTCCGGGCGACCAGACCGCGGTCGCTCTCGCTGAGCACCAGCAGCCCTTCGATCAGGCGCTCGTTGCGCTCATTGGTCGCCAGCAACTGGGTCGTGAGGAGTTCGAGCTGCTCGGCGGTCAGGGTCCGGGCCATGCCGACCTCGATCAGTGTCCGTTGCACGGCGAGCGGGGTACGCAGCTCGTGGGACGCGTCCGCGGCAAACCGGCGTTGTGCCTCGTAGCCGACGGCTATCCGATCCATCATCTCGTCGATCGCTCGGCCCAGCTCGGCCAGCTCGGAACGGCCCGGACCTGGGCGGAGCCGGTAACCCAGATTCGTCGGTCCGACGTTCGCGATCTCGGCCGCCAGCTTCCGGATCGGCCGCAGGCACCACCGCACCATCGGGTACGCGGCGGCCAACATCACCGCCAGCGCGGCGGCGAGGGCGATCGCAGGGGGGATGCTGGGTCGCCGGAACATCTGCACACAGATGAACGAGGCATCGCTGTCCGGCGCCTGTCCCGGTGGAACGCCGCACCAATCAATACTGATGGCCTGCCACCACGCGAGTGCCTGCCCGGCGAGCACCGGCGCGAACTGGGCCGTGAACAGGAGCACGCCACACAGCAGCAAGATCCGTCGGGTCGGTGTCCAGAAACTCATGGACCTAGCTGGTATCCGGCACGTGGCACCGTGTGGATCACCTCAGGTTCACCCAGCTTGCGGCGCAGCGTCATTACGGTCATGCGGACTGAGTTGGTGAACGGGTCAGCGTGCTCGTCCCAGGCCTGTTCCAGCAGGTCCTCGGCGCTGACGACGCCACCACCGGCCCGCATCAGCACGTGCAGAACGGCGAACTCCTTCGGAGACAGCGACAGCAGCCGACCGTCGCGGGTGGCCGTGTGCCGCATGGCGTCCAGCACGATCCCGCTGCGCTCCAACACCGGCGGCAACGCCGGGCCCGAGCGCCGGGACAGAGCCTGGACCCGGGCGACGAGCTCGGCGAACGCGAACGGCTTGGTCAGGTAGTCGTCGGCACCGAGGCCGAGACCTTCGACACGGTCGCGGATGCCGGCCGCTGCGGTCAGCAGCAGCACCCGGGTGCCGTCACCGGAGTCGACGATCGATCGGCACACCTCGTCACCGGTGTGTCCCGGCATGTCCCGGTCGATGACGGCCACGTCGTACCGGTTGACCCCGAGTCGTTCCAAGGCTCCGTCTCCGTCGTACACCACGTCGACGGCCATCGACAGCCGGCGCAGTCCTTCGCCGACCGTGTCGGCCAGCAATCGCTCGTCGTCCGCCACCAGCACCCGCACGCCGTGTCCTTCCGCTGCCCGTCCCGGCTGCCGACAGATTCGCACAACTCGGATAAAGGATGGATAAGGGCGTCGCTGACGCTCTCCTGACCACCGGGCCGCAAGCATGATCCCATCCCATGACGCTTCTCATTGGTGCCGGTGATAATTTTGCGTAGATATGTGCTGAGTTCTCTTCTGATCCTCCTGGTGGCCACAGCTGTTGTTCCCATCGGGGCCCGTAGCGCGGCGGCGATCGCGTACGGCGCGGACGCACCCGACGGGGCCTACCGGTTCTCGGTCCTGCTCACCATGACCGAGCTGCCCACCGCCGACGGTGGCACCCGGGACAGCTCGTGCTCCGGGGCACTGATCGCACCGCGTTGGGTGATCACCGCCGGGCACTGCTTCCGAGGTGACGACGGTCGCTGGGTGAGTCGCACCGTGGCCGGTCGTACCACCGCGACGGTCGGGCGCACCGAACTGAACGGTGAGGGCGGACAGGAAGTCGAGGTCATCGCGGTACACCAGGCCGAGACGAGCGACGTGGCCCTCGCCGAGCTCGGCACCGCCGTCACCGGCATCACGCCACTGACGATCGCCACCACGCCGCCGGCGGTGGGCGAGACGCTCCGTCTTACCGGATACGGACTGGTCGGCGACGGCGATGCGATCGTCCCCGCTACGCGGCTGCAGACCGGCCAGTTCATCGTCGAGGCGGTCGGCGAGACCCTGATCGAGACTTCCGGTCGGGAACCCCGTCCGGACACCAGCCCGTGCGCGCACGACTCCGGCGGTCCATACTTCCGCGAACGAGCCGATGGAACGGCCGAACTGGTGGCTGTCGTCAGCTCGGGACCGGGCTGTCCGCACTCCGGAGCGGACTTCAGCGCCCGCGCCGACAATCTCGCCGCATGGGTCGCCGACACGATGGCCGGAACATCGGACCGGGACCGGATCGTCCTCGGCGCCGCAGCTCTCCTCGTGGCCTGTTTTGCATTGGCGGCCATCACTGCACTGAGATTGAGGCGCGTCGGCCGACCGTTCCTCAGCCCTGCTGAGCGGCCCACTCGGCGACCCGGCGGGCGCTCTCGGACTCGGACAGGTCCTCGACCCGGGTCATGATCGACCAGCGCACCCCGTACGGGTCGCGGATGCTGGCGAACCGGTCACCGGAGACGAAGGTCGCCGCCGGCTCGCGTACCGTCGCGCCGGCCGCGACCGCGCGGGCCAGCGTCGCGTCGACGTCCGGGCAGTACAGGCCGATCGAGTAGCAGTCCTCGTCGCCGGCGGGCGGGGCGACCAGGCCGTACGCCGGGGACGGCTCGCCGAGCTGCAGCTGGCCGTTGCCGAAGTCGAGCACCGCGTGCACCACGGCGCCGCCCATCTCGGTCACGTCCACCACCCGGGCGCCGAACACGTCCCGGTAGAAGGCGATCGCGCCGCGCGCGTCCGGAATGGCCAGGAACGGGGTGAGGCTGGTGACGCCGTGCGGCGTACCGTTGCTGGTGTGCCGGCCGTCGGCGGCCGCGAGAGTGTCGGACATGGTCCCGACCCTAGGCAGCGGCCGGGCGGGTGGCTTGCAGATTCGCGACAGCCGGCCGGCCGGTGTCGCAGGCCCGTAGCCTGGCTGCCGTGGACCCGGCGCAGCGCGGCATTCTGTACCCGGCCCGGCTGCCGACCTTCGCCCGGCTGCCACCGCCGGAGCCGGTCGCGTCACTGGTCCGCTGGTTCTGGATCCCCGAGTGGCGGATCGCGCCGGGCCGTACCTCCCGGCAGCAGATCCTCTCGTTTCCCGCCTGCAACCTGGTAGTCGGCCCGGACGGGGTGGAGCTGGCCGGTCCGACGACCCGGGTCTCGTCCCGGGACCTGACCGGCACCGGCTGGGCGGTCGGGGCACTGCTGCGCCCGGCGGCGGTGCCGCACTTCACCTCGGACCCTGCCGCGCTGCGGGACGCCTCCCGGCTGCTGGACCTGCCCGACCTGCAGTTGCCGGTGGTCGGGGCGATGACTGGTGCCGTTGACGCGCCGCAGCGGCACGCTGGTGCGGTGGCGGCGTTCGTCGACTGGTTGAGCGCCACGGTCGGGCCGCCTGGCCCGGAGGCGCTGCTGGCCAACACCCTGGCGGAGCTCGTCGACACCGACCACTCGGTGCTGCGGGTCGAGGACGTCGCCGCCCGGCTGCACGTGTCGACCCGCACGGTGCAGCGGTTGGCCCGCCGCCACGTCGGCCTGCCGCCGTTGACGATGATCCGCCGACGCCGGCTGCAGGAAGCGGCGCACCTGCTGCGGACCGAACCGGGCACCGACCTCGCCGGTCTGGCTGCCCAACTGGGCTACGCCGACCAGGCCCACCTGGCCAACGAGTTCCGTACGGTGCTCGACTTCACGCCGAGTGCGTACCGGGGCGAAGGCCGGCGATGAGCAGGTTGACCAGGCGGCGGGCGTCGTAGCGGGGGTCGGTGTCGGCGCCGACGCAGAGATTGCCGACCCCGCGCATCAGTTGGTAGGCGTCGATGTCGGGACGGATCTCGCCGGCCGTGACGGCGGCGTCGAGCAGCTCGGTGCACACCGGGACCAGCCGGCCGAGGAAGTACTCGTGCAGCGTCTGGAAGGCGGCGGCGTCGGACTGCAACGCCCCGGCGAGACCGTGCTTGGTGATCAGGAAGTCGACGAAGAGGTCGACCCAACGGGCCAGGGCGGCGTGCGCGGTGGCGCTCTCCGCCAGCAGGGTCGGGCCGGCGTCGGCGCAGGCTTCGACCTGGTGTCGGAAGACCGCGACGATCAGATCGGACCGGGTGGGGAAGTGGCGGTAGATCGTGCCGACACCGACGCCGGCCCGGGTGGCGATGTCGCGTACCGGGACGTCGACGCCGGATGCGATGAACGCCGCCGCCGCCGCGTCCAGCAGGGCCTGCTCGTTGCGCCGGGCGTCGGCCCGCTGCCGGCGCGGCCGGTCCGGCTCGGCTTTCGGTCGCTCCGGTCCGGCTGTTGACCCCTCCGGTCCCTCCGACCTGCTGCTGTCGCCGTCGGTGTCGACCATGCGCGGTCCCTCCATTGCCCACTTGTCAACCGGAACGTCGTTCCGTATCGTCTTGGCGGAACGCTGCTCCGCTTCGCTGTCAGCGTGCCAGATCAGGCGACCCCGATCAAGGAGAAACAACGCCATGCAGTACCGCACCCTCGGCCGCACCGGCGTGCAGGCCAGCACCCTCGCCCTCGGCGCGATGAACTTCGGCGCGATCGGCGACACCAGCCAGGACGAGGCCACCGCCATCGTCGACGCCGCGCTCGACGCCGGGATCAACCTCATCGACACGGCCGACTGGTACAGCCATGGCCAGTCGGAGGAGATTCTCGGCAAGGCCATCGCCGGCCGCCGCGACGACATCGTGCTCGCCACCAAGGCCAACATGCCGATGAGCGACGAACGCAACCACCAGGGCAGCTCCCGCCGCTGGCTGGTCACCGCCCTGGACGACAGCCTGCGCCGGCTCGGCGTCGACCACGTCGACCTCTACCAGATCCACCGCTGGGACCCGGCGACCAGCGATGAGGAGACCCTGTCCGCGCTGACCGATCTGCAACGGGCCGGCAAGATCCGCTACTTCGGCTCGTCGACCTTCCCCGCCTACCGGATCGTCCAGGCCCAGTGGGCCGCCCGGGAACACCGGACCAGCCGGTACGTGACCGAGCAGCCCGGGTACTCGATCCTGCAACGCGGCATCGAGGCCCACGTCCTGCCGGTGACCCAGGAGTACGGCATGGGGGTGCTCGCCTGGAGCCCGCTCGCCTCCGGCTGGCTGTCCGGCGCGATCCGCGCCGACCGGGAGATCAGCACCAGCCGGTCCGGCAAGATGCCGCAGCGGTACGACCTGGACATCCCCACCAATCGGGCCAAGCTCGACGCGGTCGAGAAACTGGCCGCCGTCGCTGACGCCGCCGGCCTGACGATGATCCAACTCGCGCTCGGCTTCGTCACCGCACACCCTGGGGTGACCAGCGCGATCATCGGCCCGCGCACGATCGACCACCTGCATTCGCAGTTGGCTGCCGCAGACACCGTGCTGACCGCCGACGTGCTCGACGCCGTCGACGCGATCGTCGCCCCCGGTGTCGACCTGGCTCCGCATGAGAAGCACGACGCCCCGCCCGCTCTGCTCGACCCGGCGCTCCGCCGCCGCTGACCGCGTACTGGATGGACTGATGCCACCGACACCCCGGCTCAGCTTCGGGATCATGACCGCCCCATCCCAGGTCGACTACCACGACGTGTCGCGCGTCTGGCGCGACGCGGACACGATCCCGGCCATCGAACACGCCTGGCTCTACGACCACCTCATGCCGATCTTCGGCGACCCGAGCGGGCCGACGTACGAAGGCTGGACCCTGCTCGCCGCGCTTGCCGCGCAGACCCGGCGGCTGCGTCTAGGCCTGTTGGTGACCAGCAACCGCTTCCGGCCACCGGCGATGCTGGCCAAGATGGCCGCGACCGTCGACATCGTCTCCGGCGGCCGGCTCGACTTCGGCATCGGTGCCGGCTCGCGGCCCGGTCACCCGCCGGCTGTGGACCGAGGCCGAACCGTTCGACTTCCACGGCACCCACCACCGCCTGGCCGGGGCGTACGGCAGCCCGAAGCCGGTGCAGCGCCCGTACCCGCCGATCCTGATCGGCGGACGGTCGGCGGCCCTGCTGCGGGTGGTCGCCGCGCACGCCGACCTGTGGAACATCCCCGGCGGTGACATCGCCGACGCGGCCAGCCGTAGCGCGCTGCTGGACCGCTACTGCGCCGAGATCGGCCGCGACCCGGCGACCATCACCCGCTCCATCCACCTGCCGGTCTCCTACGACCAGCCCGGCGCCACCCGGGCCGCCGTCAGCGCGGCGGTCGACGCCGGCTTCGGGCACATAGTCCTCGGCCTCTCGACGCCCTACCCACCCGACGTGGCCCGCTGGGTCGCCGACGAGTTCATCATCAGTACGCCGTCCTGAGGCTCCAGCCGGTGGCTCGGGCGCGGCGATCACCGAGGCTGTCACCGCTCGGCGGAAGTCGTCAGGGTTCTCGACCCACGGCAGGTGGCCGGACCCGGCGAGGCTCACGCGCTGACTGTCGGGCAGCGCCTCATGCAGTGAGTCGACGGCCCAGCGGGGGCGAATGTCCTTGGAGCCGTCGATGATCAGCACTGGCAGGTCGAGCGCACGGCGGGTTCGGGTGGCGGTTCGGGGAGACCTACCGGTGGCGACACCGACAGGGTGCCCGGACCGACCTCACGACGGCCGCGATCTGGTGGTTGTGGACCGCTGGTTCCCGTCGACCCGACTGTGTTCCGCCTGCGGCGCCCTGGCCGTCCGGATGCCGTTGGCCGTCCGGTCGTGGACCTGCCGGTGCAGGCAGGCCCACGACCGGGACGTCGACGCGGCCCGCAACATCCTCGCGGAGGGGCTCTCCGTGACTGCCTGTGGAGGCGGTGTAAGACCTCACCGGGAGTCCTCCTCTCGGACGGGGCGGTCGTCGGCGAAGCAGGAACCCCTGGGGCGACCCAGGGAATCCCTGTTCCTTCAGGGCGGGGAGGAAGTCAAGCCGGACCTGGGTGGCCCAGTGGTCAATCCGGTAGGTTCTTGATGATGGCTTCGGTGACAGCCTTGGTGCTGGCGCTGCCGCCGATATCCCGCGTCAGCAGCCCTTGTGCCGTGGTTGCCTCGATCGCGGCGTTTATCTTCCTGGCCTCGTCGGGCAGGCCGAGATGGGTCAGCATCATCGCTGCGCTGCCAATGGCGCCGATGGGATTGCAGATTCCCATCCCGGCGATGTCGGGCGCGGACCCGTGAACCGGCTCGAACATGCTCGGGTACCGCCGTTCCGGATTCAGATTCGCACTCGGGGCGAGGCCGAGGCTACCCGCGAGAGCGCTGCCGAGGTCGGAAA